>CACMRM010000015.1 GCA_902616145.1 uncultured Pelagibacteraceae bacterium | reverse complement strand
TCATCCAAATTAACCGGTTCAACATTTTTAGGTAATTTATCTGAGAATCTGACCTCTCTTATATCTTGGATTAAAGAACTATTTCTTAATTTATAAATAATTTTTAATTCAGAATTGCTACCTTGTATATTTTCTACAATTTTTTTTGCTCGAGGCTCGGGAATTCTTATATCTTTAAGTCCAACTTCTTTGAAACTAATCCAGACGTTTGCAAAAATTGGAAATAAAATAATTGCAAAAACTAGACATACAGCGGGTAAAAGAAGTGTGTATGCAGTTCTTTTTTCTATTTTTGATAATGTGGTGCTCATTTAAAAGCGGATAATAGCTTATTATCCGCTTTTAAGAAATAAATTTACTAGAATTTTGCTAATTCTGCGTTAATTTTTTTAACCGCTTCATCAACAGTTATCTGGTCATCAATGTACTCTCTTGTTATTCTATTCAAAAATTGAGCATTGATTATTTTTGATGCTCTAGAAAGTTCCCCTTCTTTTACACCCCATCTGTTTGCAGTATCTAATCCAGCAACAATGTTATTGATTACATCAGGTGAATAAAGTTCAGTTAATGGTTTTTTTCTATCTACACCAACTGGTAATTTACTCCAAGCTTTTGTAAACGCAGCAGGATCTGAAGAATTTCCTCTTCTTACAGGAAATTTACCCTCAGGAGCGATTGCTAACGTGCTTGTGTAACCTTCGTCCATAGAATACTCAACAAACTTTTTAGCTTCATCAGTGTCTGCATCAGCTGTAATACCGAAATATCTTACATCTGCCCATGCAGCACCTTTCTTATTATTTGGTCCACTAAAATTAGTTATGAAGCCAGTTTTAGATGCTAATTCAGGTGATGTCGGATCACTATTGATAGTGGGAGGAGCTGAGTCCCTTAAGCCAGCTAATTCATCCATTATAAATGGTGACCAAATTATCATTGGCGTTTTTCCTGCAAAATAAAGTTCTCTTGATTGTTTCCAGAATAATTCTCCCGGAGGGCTAGCCTTAGCTATGACTTTATAAAACTCTAAAGAGTTTTTAAGAGCTTTACCTTGATTTTTTGTTCCTCCCTTTTTAACAAAGTTTACTCCATTAGCTAAAAGAACGTGTTCAAGAACTTGACTCATAAAGTTTTCGTCAGTTTTAGTTGCAGCAACAAATCCAAACATGTCTCCACTTGAAAGAACTTTTACAGCTTTTGTTATATTCTCGTAACTTGTTGGTGGTTCAAGACCTGCTTGTTTGAATAAGTCTTTCCTATAAACTACCATTTGTGTCCATCCATCAACTGGTACAGCAGCAATTTTTCCACCCTTCTTTGCCATGTTCAATGCTCCTGGAGCAAAAGTATTTTTTCCTAAACTTTTAACAACATCATTGTTAGCGTTTACATCAAGAATACCTGCCTCTGCCCAAGGTAAAACATATTGAAGTGTGTGATAAATTACATCTGGAAGATTTCCAGCAGCTGCAGCGGCAGTTGCTCTAGAACCTAAATCTTTTTCTTCAACCGGTATAACCTCGACTTTTATTCCAGTTTTGGATTCAAACGATTTAGCCATCCCCATTTGTTTTTCCATTCTTGCTGGTTGCACTTCTGTAGTCCAGAAAGTGATATCTGCATAACTATTAGACGTTAAAAAAGTTAAAGCAAAAATGAAGGCTATTATTTTTCTCATTTTTCCTCCTATTAATTATTTAAATAATGTTTTAAGCTTAACAATAAGATAATGAATTTTCTATGATAAATACGAATTATGGCTTTTTTAAAATTTGAAGATATTGATAAATCCTTTAGTGAAAACAATGTAATTAGTAAATTTAACCTAGAGGTTGAAAAAGGGAAATTTATAGTATTGTTAGGTCCATCTGGTTGCGGAAAATCTACACTACTCAGAATGATAGCTGGGTTAGAAAAAATAGATAATGGAAAAATACTTTTAGAAGACAATCTCTTAAATGATTTACTACCCTCAAAAAGACAAATTGCGATGGTTTCCAATCTTACGCACTATATCCTCACATGAGTGTTTATGAAAATATATCTTTTGGTCTTAAATCAGATAAAGTTTCAAAAAGTGAGATTAAGGATAAAGTAATTGAAGCTGCAAAGATCTTAAAAATTGAAGAGCTTTTGGACAGAAGACCAAAGGAACTTTCAGGGGGTCAAAGACAAAGAGTTGCGATTGGTAGGGCTATAACTAGAAAACCTAAATTATTTTTATTCGATGAACCCCTTTCTAATCTAGATGCTGCCCTTAGGTCAGAAATGAGAGTTGAAATTTCAAAATTACATAAAAAACTTAAAAGCAATATTATTTACGTAACTCATGACCAAATTGAAGCAATGACCTTAGCTGATA
>CACMRM010000014.1 GCA_902616145.1 uncultured Pelagibacteraceae bacterium | reverse complement strand
CCAAATGTAAAAGCAATAATTGTATTTTCGAACTCTGGAAAGTCAGCAAAATTAGTTTCTGCAATGAGACCAGCAGCAAAAATTGTGACTATTTCCCCAAATATAAATGTTTGTAGACAAGTTTCATTAATTTGGGGTGTAAAAGCTATTAACAGTAGGGATGCTAATGGATGGAAAGATATGATGTCAATTTCTAAAGAGATAATAAAAAAACTTAAGTTTATTAAAAAAAACGATTTTGTCATTATTACTGCAGGATTGCCTTTCGGAAAAGCTGGTATGACTAATATGATTAGACTCTACAAAGTAGGATCATGATTGAAAATTATAGTATAGATGAAATATTAAATGCTATGGAAGATTTACAAAATATTGATAATAATAAAAAAGATAAAATCTTCAGAAAAAATCTAGACAATAATATCCCAAAACATACTTTGAAAATTATTGAGGAAGCTGAAAAAAATAATAGCTAATATAAGTTACAGATATCTCTACTAATCAGTTTACTTGCATATTCATGACCAGTTTCATTCCAGTGCCCTTCACCTAAGATTGTATTTGTAAATCCATGGAAATAAATTTTCTCTTCACTAGCAATAGCACTCATTTTCTTTGCTAAAGGGACATATTTAATTGAATTTTTCATTGCAAGATCCTTGAGTCGATTTTCGGGATAAAATATATCCTCTATATTATTCTTCTCTTTATATTGTGAAACTATTTGTTTTTTGGGATTTACCTGTATTGGGTTTGATAATGAAACTAATATAAAATCTTTATCTTTATTTTTCACTTCCTTGCTGATCATCAATAAGATTTTCTCGGTTATATCCCATGCTTTTGACCAATTAGAATTAATTGGATTATATAAATTAGAAGAATTTTTTTTAATCTTTTTTAAATTTTTTTTACTTTGGGTTTGATTTTTTTGGTTTTGTTTTTTAAAGTACGATTGAACATATGCCTCTCTAAAAAGTTGAGCTATTCTAGAATATTGGCTTAACCTTATAAAAATTCTACCTGGAAAAGAACTTAATATTTTATAAGGTTTTGAATCTAAAAAGCTATCGTCTACCTCGACTTCATTTTTTTTATTAAATTGAAAATATGGACGGTATTTTTTTCGGGATAGAGATTTATAATTATCAGCAATATCGTTTCCACTAAAAAAAGCTAACAAAATAATATCTGGATCATATTTCCAAATATTTTGTAATGTAAGATATTGTTGTGTGGTTCCGTACTCAGTTATACCAAAGTTTATAATTTCAATATTTTTTTCAAAATGTAACTTTTTACAAAATTTAAGATCATTTTTTAATTTAAACCAGAAAGTTTTATCAATATCCACAGATCTAGCCTCGGCAAATGAGTCTCCTAAAATTGCTATTCTAAAATTATTTAGCGGTTTATTAATTGAATGTTCAAAATCCCTTAATCCAACTGAATTAATTGAAACTTTACCTTCCCCTTCTCTACTCCAGGTCCCTGAACTGTTTGGTAATAGCGAAAAACCCCTTATTTCGTCATGTTTTTGAAATATTGGATATTCAATATGTAAAAGTCTTAAAGATATTTCTATAATTAATATAAATATAAGAAAAAAAAAAATTACAAAAAAAAATTTTTTTTTAAAACTAAATTGATTCATTAAAGTTTTTTTGAAACTTTCTTTAAAAGCCTCAAAAAGAAGAAAACTAGATTATAATTAAAAATTAGTCCAAAATTTAATTTTAAACCCATTGAATTAAGGCTTCCGATTGCAAAAGTTCTTGTTGATTTGATGAATCCATCTTTAGAAGCATTGAAACATCCATTTACAGTAAGAGTATCATAACCAAAATCATGTTTCAAAATAAATAATAAAGACTCACTGTGCATCGAAATGTCAGGATTTGTTTTATCAGTTTCTTTAAAACCATCTAATATTGAAAATATATAATTCTTTTTATGATCAATTAGAAAAATATTTAATGGTTGAAAAAAATTTAAAAATTTTAGTTTTGTAGAAATAAAAATTATTAACTTTGAGTTAATATCTAATATTTTTTTTTTGTATTTATAATATTCCTCTACAAGTGTATTTAAATCAATTGATTTTTCAAATTTTTCTAAAGGTAAGTTATTAATAGTAGAATATTTTTCTTTCCAGAATTCTAAAGATCTCTCACTTTGATTTAGACTTGAAATTTTTTGCTCTTCGCCTGGAGCAAGAATTATAGAGTCAACTTTATTCTTTAATTCACTTTGAAATAAATGAGGCCTATTAATTTCATCATTCATAAAATTATTTAGTTGATTTGAAAAATAGATGAAACTGGCAAATGGTATAACTTTTTTACAACCTAATATATTGTATTGATTTACAATCGTATTAATTTTTTCTGCAGCTGCTAATTTTCTATAATTTTTGTTTTCCTCATTCCCCTTCCAGGCAGCGTAACTAAATTGAGTTAAAAGTAAGTCGAATTTTCCGTGTTTTTTTCTAAAATTTTTAATATCGTTAACATCACTTAAGGGGCAATCATTTAAATTTAAAATTTTTTCTTTAGTGCCTTTTATAATTAAAGCAGAATCTATATAACCAAATTTAGAAACTTTAATCTCAACATTATTTTTAATTTCAATATATTTATTATTTGGTACCTCAATTACATCAAAACCATTTTTTTGCAAAAATTTTAAAACTCTTCTATCTTTAGTTTCTTGAAATAATACTTTTGTATTATTTTTTTTTAAAATTTCTTTGTATATTTTGTTCAAAAAAAAACTTGGGCTAAAATGATCAGGGTGTTCATGAGATACGAAAATATAATCTGTATTTTCCAAATCTTTTTTTATCTCATCTACGGGTATCTCATGAATTAATTTCCAGCCTTTATGAAAAACCGACCCATTATACCAAGGATCAGAAATAATGGATGTGCCATCAATTGTTAATTTTACCGATGCGTGATTTAAAAGTTTTACTGTAGATTCCATTTTTATATATTAATGAATTTAATATTAAATCAAAGATGCAATTTGGATTGCAGTGTCACACATTCTATTTGAAAAACCCCACTCATTGTCATACCAAGATAAAACCCTGCTAAATTTACCTTTAATTACCTGTGTTTGAGTAACATCAAAAATAGAACTATGTGGATTATGATTAAAGTCTTTTGAAACTAAAGGTTCTTTATTAATCTCTAAAATACCTTTTAAATGACCATTAGCTGCGCTAATCATTGCTTCATTAATATCTTCTGAGGTTACATCTTTTTCAGTAACTAAAGTAAAATCTATCAAAGAAACGTTTGGCGTAGGAACTCTAATCGCGGTACCATCCAGTTTACCTTTCAAACTAGGCAAAACTAAACTCATAGCTTTTGCTGCACCAGTTGAAGTAGGTATCATTGCTCCCTCTGTAGATCTAGCTCTTCTTAAATCTTTATGTAAAGTATCAAGTAACTTTTGATCACCCGTATAACTATGAATAGTTGTCATGTAACCATAATTTATTCCAAATGACTTTTCTAAAACCATCGCAATAGGAGCAAGACAATTAGTCGTACAAGACCCATTAGAAATAATATTATGTTCTTTTTTTAAATCTTTACTGTTTACACCTTGAACGATAGTGAAATCAACTTCTTTGCCTGGAGCAGAAATAATTACCTTTTTGGCTCCGCCCTTGATATGTTGAGAAGCTGATTTTTTATCTAAAAAAATACCAGTGCACTCTAATACTATATCCGCACCAACTTCACTCCACGGAATATTTTCAGGACTTTTTTCAGAAAAAACTTTTATATTTTGATTTGATATTTTAAAACCATCATTAGAAATTTGAATATTTTCATTAATAATTCCGTGAGTACTATCATATTTTATTAAGTGCGCATTTGTCTCTATAGAACCTAAGTCGTTAATTGCGACTACTTTAATTTTATCTGCATAGTTTTCCAAGATAGCTCGTAAAATCAATCTACCTATTCTTCCAAAACCGTTAATTCCAATCTTAATCATAAATTAAATTCTTTACTAACGAAAATTTTGTTGTCCTTTTCTTTATAAATCTTAAAATTATTTCTTTTATAAAAATAATGGGCTTTTACGTTAGTTTTTTCATAACATAAAAAAAAAGAATTTGCATTATATTTCTTAATTATTTTTTTAAAAAAAGTATCTAAAATTTTATCCTTATCTTTTTTAGAAATATCGTCGAAATAATTCTTAAAAATAACTAGATGTAGTAAGTGCAATGTCTGATTTTTTTTAAAGTTATTATCATATTCATCTCGACCTATAGATTTTAATAAAAAGGAAAAATTTACAAAAATTTTGTAAGGGTGAGTAATTAAATAAAAAATAAATTTTTTTTTTAATTTATAAAGATTTTGTATAGTTGCAACTGTTATTACTGAAACTGTTTCTTCATTTTTT
>CACMRM010000013.1 GCA_902616145.1 uncultured Pelagibacteraceae bacterium | reverse complement strand
GGTTGTAAATACACATATTTAGTTATAAATAATAATTGCAAATCTATATATTGACCATCATAAAATTGAAGAAAGAATAAAATAAAATTATATTAAATCGTTTTGAATTCTAAATTCAAAAATATTGTTAACAATAAAAAAAGGAAATCTTAAATGATTAAATCTATCAAAACTTGGATTTTAGTTGGATTTGCTTCTTTGCTATTAGTTGCTTGCGGCCAAGGCGGAGGCGGATCTGGTTCTAAAAAATCCAAAACACTAGACAATACTAAGAAAGCTGGATTTGTGAAATGTGGAGTTTCACAAGGTCTACCTGGTTTTTCTAATGCAGATGCATCTGGAAACTGGTCTGGTATTGATGTGGATGTATGTAGAGCTGTTGCAGCGGCTGTATTAGGCGATGCTGATAAAGTAAAATATACTCCATTAAGTGCTAAAGAAAGATTTACGGCATTAACATCAGGTGAAATCGATGTACTTGCACGTAACACTACTTGGACATTATCAAGAGATGCTGACATTGGTTTAACTTTTGTTGGTGTAAACTTTTATGATGGTCAAGGTTTCATGGTAAGAAAAAATTCAGGAATTAATTCTGTGAATGATTTCAAAAACGGTATTTCTGCTTGTACAAACACAGGTACAACTACCGAGCTTAACATGAGAGACTTCTTTAACTCTAAAAACATAAGTTACGAACCAATCGCTTTTGAAAAAGCGGATGAAGTAGTTCAAGCTTATGATGCTGGAAGATGTGATACTTATACAACTGATAAATCTGGTTTAGCTGCACAAAGAACTAAAATGTCAAATCCAGATGAACATAAAGTATTACCTGAAACGATTTCTAAAGAACCATTAGGTCCTGTTGTAAGACAAGGGGATGCAGTATGGGAAGATATCGTAAGATGGTCTCTTAATACTATGATCGAAGCAGAAGAGTATGGTGTTAATTCATCAAATGCTTCTAGCCTCAAAGACTCTGAGAACCCAGCTATAAAAAGATTAGTTGGTGCTGAAGGAGAACTAGGTGCTGCTTTCGGTCTAGATAATGACTGGAGCTTAAGAATTATTGAGCAAGTTGGTAACTATGGTGAAAGCTATAAGAAACATATAGCTGATACTGGAATTTTACCAAATAGAGGTCCTAATCAATTATGGACAAAAGGTGGAATTCTTTACGTACCACCAGCAAGATAATTGCTAATAAAATTAAAAAGGGCTGGATTTATCTGGCCCTTTTTTTTACTCTCAAAATAATGATTTTTAAAAAATTCAACATTGAAAACAAAAAAACAAGAGACTTAATTCCTCAAGCAATAACTGTTTTAGCTTTACTTTCTGTAATTATCTATTTTGCTACTAATGCTCAAATTAACATGGGCAACAGAGGAATATCTTTTGGATTCGGTTTTTTAAATCAAGAAGCATCATTTGATATTACATTCTCAATGATTGAATATGATGGCTCACACTCATACGGGAGAGCATTTTTAGTAGGTTTATTAAATACGATTTTAGTTTCAGCTATAGGAATATTTTTTGCAACAATTATGGGAGTAATAGTTGGTATATCTAGACTATCAGATAACTACTTAATTGCTAAAGTTGCAGAGTGGTATGTAGAAATTTTTAGAAACATTCCTTTAATTCTTCAAATATTTTTCTGGTACTTTGCAGCGCTAAGAGCATTACCTTTACCTGAAAATGGTATTAGTTTTTATGATATTTCCTTTTTAACAATTAAAGGTTGGTATGTTCCAAAATTTATATGGACAAATTTCAACGTTTTTCTTTTATCAGTAATAGCAGCTCTTATAGCAATTTATTTTATTAATTTTTATGCAACTAAACAAAGGGAACAATTTGGAAAACAAATACCATCAACTACCATTTCTATAGCAACATTAATATTAATACCTTTAATTACATTTCTTTTTCTTGGAGTATCTCTAACTTTTGAATACCCTGTTTTAAAACAACTTTCTCCAACAGTCTTTACCTATGCTGGCGGTGTTAGTATTATTCCAGAATTAATTGCACTAGCTTTAGCATTATCAATGTACACAGCAACATTTATTGCTGAAAATGTAAGAGCTGGAATTTTGGGAGTTAGTAAAGGTCAAAAAGAAGCCGCAGCAAGTATAGGATTAAATAAAAATCAAATTTTAAAACTCGTAGTGATGCCCCAAGCATTAAGAATAATTATTCCACCAACTACAAATCAGTATTTAAATTTAACAAAGAATTCCTCATTAGCGGCTGCTATTGCTTATCCAGATATAGTATTAGTTTTTGCAGGAACTGCTTTAATGCAAACGGGAAGGGCAATTGAAATAATTTCTATTACGATGCTTACATACTTAACTTTAAGTATCTCAATTTCAATATTTATGAATTGGTACAATAAAAAAATGGCAATAAAGGAAAAATAATGAATTTAATTGCAAAACCTTCTAAAGAGAATTTTAAAACTTACGTTCCAATAGGTTTGTTCCTTATCTCTTTAAGTATTTTAGATGTATTTGTTAATGCATTCTTTAATTTTAATTTAATGGCTTTTTTACCTTCTCAATTAAGCTATTTTTTACCATTGATATTAGGTTTTATTGGTTTTTATCTGATCAGAATTGAATTTAGCGGTGTTCACTCTTTAGATATTTTAAATAAAAATATAAATTCTAATAATTTTAACGCTTTATTAACACTTTTGACAATTTTTATTATTATAAAATCTATTCCTCCAATGTTGGACTGGTTTATTTTAGAGGCTAATTTTATAGGAAATTCTAAAGATGATTGCACAGGTGATGGAGCTTGTTGGGTTTTTATAAAAGTTTGGTTCAACAGATTCATGTATGGTCTTTATCCTGATGCAGAACAATGGAGAATAAATACAGCTTTTTTAATCTTATTTGCTGTAGTGGGGGTTTCATTTTTTGTATCCGAAAAATTTAAAAAATACTTTGTTTTATTCTTAGTTTTTGTTTTTCCATTCTTGGGAATTAAACTTATTTCAGGCGGAAGTTTTGGACTTGAATATGTTGAAAGTGCAGCTTGGGGAGGTCTTTCATTAACTTTCATTATTTCTGCATTTGCTATACTTTTTTGTTTTCCGATTGGAGTAATTTTAGCATTAGGGAGAAGATCATCTTTGCCAGCAATAAAATATATTTCTATAGGTTTTATAGAACTTTGGAGAGGAGTTCCTCTAATTACTGTTTTATTTATGTCTGCTGTAATGTTTCCCATGTTTCTACCTGACGGGACCTTTATTGATAAATTAATTAGAGTTTTAATAGCTATAACATTGTTTGAAGCCGCATATATGGCAGAAGTTGTTAGAGGAGGATTGCAAGCTTTACCAAAAGGTCAATATGAAGCTGCTAAGTCTTTAGGTATGGGTTATTGGAGAATGAACGCACTCATTATATTGCCCCAAGCTCTTAAATTAGTGATACCTGGAATAGCAAACACTCTTTTAGCACTTGTAAAAGATACTCCATTAATTTTTGTTGTAGGGTTGATGGAATTAGCAGGTATGATAGGTTTGGCAAAAACTAATCCAAAATGGTTAGGAATGGCTATGGAAGGATATGTATTTGCTGGTTTAGTTTTTTGGATAATATGTTATGCAATGAGTAGATATAGTCAAAATTTAGAAAAGAAACTAAGTACAGAGAGATAAAATGGGAAAAATAATTGAGTTAAAAAAAGTAAATAAGTGGTTCGATAAATTTCAAGTTTTGAAAGACATAGATCTAGAAGTAGCTCCCCAGGAAAAGATAGTTATTTGTGGACCTTCAGGATCAGGGAAATCAACTTTAATAAGATGTATTAATAGGCTAGAGGAACATCAAGAGGGAAATATTGTTGTTGATGGGACAGAACTTTCAGAGAGCACTAAAAATATCGAAAAAATAAGAGCTGAAGTTGGAATGGTGTTCCAGCAATTTAATTTGTTTCCTCATTTATCAATTTTAGATAATTGTACGTTAGCCCCAATATGGGTAAAGAAGCTTCCAAAAAAAGAAGCTGAAGAACTTGCAATGAAAAATTTAACAAGAGTTCAAATAGACGATCAAGCTTTAAAATTTCCAGGTCAACTGTCTGGAGGTCAGCAACAACGAGCTGCTATAGCAAGAGCACTTTGTATGGAACCCAAAATCATGTTATTCGATGAACCTACTTCTGCATTAGATCCAGAAATGATTAAAGAGGTTTTAGATGTAATGGTTGATTTAGCAAAAGGTGGAATGACTATGATAGTAGTTACTCATGAAATGGGTTTTGCTAAAGAGGTTGCAGATTATATGATTTTTATGGATGAAGGTAAAATAGTTGAAAAGGCAAAAACAAAAGAGTTTTTTGAGAATCCAAAATCAGATCGTACTAAACTATTTCTAAGTCAAATACTATAGCCATTTTGGTATTGGCAAATTTTTACTTTTCAAAAATTCCTTATTAAAAATTTTACTAGCATATCTTTTTCCATGATCGCAAAGAATAGTCACTATTGTTTTTCCTGGACCTATCTTTTTAGCAAGTTTGATTGCACCTGCAATATTGATACCAGATGATCCCCCTAATATAATATTTTGTTTTTCTATTAAATCAAAAACAATATTTAGGGCCTCGATATCATTAGTCTGAAAAGCTTCATCTATTAAAG
>CACMRM010000012.1 GCA_902616145.1 uncultured Pelagibacteraceae bacterium | reverse complement strand
CATTTAGTTTTAGGCGAAAGATATAAAAACTTAATTACAAAAAAAGAGATAGAAATGATGAAAAAAACAAGTTTTCTAATCAATACCTCTAGAGGTCCAATTATTAATGAAAATGATTTAGTTGAAGCTCTAAAGGATGAAAAAATTGCCGGTGTTGGTTTAGATGTTTATGATAAAGAACCTCTTCCACAAGACCATAAACTTCGATTTCTTCCAAATGCTTTTTTAATGCCTCATATCGGTTACGTAACTGCTGAAAATTACTCAAAATTTTATTCGCAAATGGTTGAAAATTTAGAAAGTTGCATAAAAAACAAGCCTCTAAGGGTAATCTCGTAAAAAAGCACTTCTATCACAGGTTGTATTATATATAAACTCATTTTGAGTGATTCGTTTGTTTTATAACAAACAAATCTCTGCTTAAATTAGGGAATTTATAAAAGGGAGTATGAAAAAAATTTTAGGCTGTTTGCTTGGACTCACTTTACTAACGGGTTGTGCAGAGTCTTTAGCTCTATTAGGACCTACCTCTACCGCAGTGACCGGTGGAAATATTGCTCAGTCAGCTATTTCTTCAGCAGTAAATTATGGAGTAAAAAAACAAACTGGTAAAAGCCCAATGGAACATGCAATGACTTATGCTGAGGAAATGAATCCGCAAAAAGAGAAAGAGCCTTGCTTGTCATTTGCTGAAAAAACTAACTCTCAAATTTGTGCAATTGTGAAAAAGCAATTAAAAATAACTAAATCGAAAATCTTAAAGAAATCAAACGAAAGATCTATAAAAGACCTTACTTCATCACTTCAGCCTAACATAAATAAAAAATCTAAAATTAAGTACTTAGATTAAGAATTCCAGGAAAAACCAACGTAGCAAATTTAAGATCTTGACAACCTTGGGTTGTGTTAATAAAATTAATGCGCTCACAATTAACTTTCAATTGAAGATGAAGCAGATATGAACCAACTAAAACAAATTTCAAACATGAAAAAAATATTGATTTTATTATCAACGACTTTCTTACTTAATGGGTGTGCTGAATCTTTAGCATTACTCGGTACTAGCACATCTAACGGAAAAATATTACAGTCTTCTCTTAATTCAGCATTAAGTTATGGAATTAAAAAACACACAGGAAAAACTCCTTTTGAACATGCTATTGCTTATGCAGAAGAACAAAATCCAGAGAGAAAAAAAGAAACCTGTATTTCTTCATTTGAAATAACAAGGTCTGAATTTTGCACAATTGTTAAAAAACAAATTAAGTTAAAAAGCACTGCTATGGTAGAAAAAACTACAGACTTTGTGAAAGAATTTCCAAAAAATAAAATTAAAGAAATATCTGAAATTGAAAAGATAGCTAAGAAATCAGTTATTTATAATAGAAGATAATTCCAATTTCTTTTAAAATGATGGTCCCAATAAAATTGGGACCACCTAATTAATATTTTAAGCAGCTAAAGCTTGCTTGATATCTGCAACAATATCGTCAGGATGTTCAATACCAATAGATAGTCTGACATAACCTGGTGTAACACCAGCAGCTAACATTTCTTTCTCTGTAAGCTGACTATGCGTTGTTGTTGCTGGATGAATTGCTAAACTTCTAGCATCACCAATATTTGCCACATGGTAAAGCATTTTTAAGCTATCAATAAACTTTGCTCCTGCTTCTTTTGTACCTAGATCCATGCCTATTAAAGATCCAAAACCACCTTGCATATATTTCTTAGCTCTATCCCTAATTTCACCTTGATAATTAGTTGGATAGATAACCTTTTTAACTTTTTTGTGACCATCTAAGAAATTCACAACTTTCTCTGCATTACTACAATGTTGTTTCATTCTTAAAGCTACAGTTTCCAAACCTTGAATGATTTGAAAAGCATTGAATGGACTTAAAGGTGCGCCTAAGTCTCTCAATAAAACCACTCTTGCTCTGATAACAAATGGAATATTTGCTCCAGTTAATTGTGGAACTGCATCTGCCCAAACTGCACCGTGATAACTTTGATCTGGTTCATTTAATAGAGGTTGTCTTTTTCTATCTTTTATCCAATCAAAATTTCCTCCATCTACAATTATTCCTCCAATTGAAGTACCATGACCACCGATATATTTCGTCAAAGAATGCATTACAATTGCAGCTCCGTGAGCTAAAGGTTTACATATTACTGGCGAAGCTGTGTTATCGATAATTAAAGGAATACCTTTTTTTCTACCGATATCAGAAACTTCTTTAATTGGAAAAACACGAAGATAAGGATTTGGAAGAGTCTCACCATAGTAAGCTCTTGTTTTATCATCAGTCACTTTTTCGAAGTTTTTTGGATCTGCAGGATCTGCAAATCTTACTTCAATACCTTGTTGCCTTAAAGTATTTTTGAATAAGTTAACTGTACCTCCGTATAAATCAGTTGAAGCCACAATGTTATCTCCAGCTTGTGCTAAGTTTTGAATACACATTGCTGAAGCTGCTTGGCCTGATCCCACTGCACATGCTGCTACACCGCCTTCAAGCGCTGCAACTCTTTTTTCTAGCACATCTACAGTTGGGTTCATTATTCGTGTATAAATATTACCAAACTCTTTTAGACCAAATAAATTTGCAGCATGTTCTGCATTTTTAAATTGGTAAGAAGTTGTTTGGTAAATAGGAACTGCTACAGCTGTTGTAGTAGGATCAGCTCTATAATCACTACCATGTAAGCCTATAGTTTCCGGATGTTTAAAATCAGACATTGATTTTCCCCCTTACTGTTTCTCTTATCGTTTCGTTCATTTTTTCTCCGTCTTTCTGGAGAAGAATGAACGAAGTTTAATTCTGTTCATCTTCTCCTTTTTAGTACTTCGGCATATGCCAGGTGTACAATATGGTTCAAATACCTGGTTTAATTTTAGATTGTTCCAAAAAAAAACCACCGGCTAAAGCGGTGGTCTAAATGACTTATGCGCTTTAGCAGGATTTATAAAGCGCCCGCAAGTTGCCTTAACTCAGCGCTATAGAATTTATAGCAAGAAATTCACGATTTTGTCAACTGTCAATTAAATATTATTCCAGAACAATTTTGCAAGGTTTATTCCAGATAAATCTTTGTATGCAGCCAACCCAGTAGGGCTAGTCACATTAATATCACCAATTAATTTTTCTTCAACGAAATCTATTCCTGCAAAATATATATTATTTTTCACTAACAATTTCCCAATTGCTTTGCTTGCACTAACTTCTTTGCTTGTGAGCTTTGTTAATTTTGCTTTAGCTCCTTTACTCATATTAGATAAAATACTGCCTTTTTTAGGCACCCTAGAAATAGCACCTACGATCTTTCCTTTAATGATAAAAACCCTTTTGTCACCTTTGGAAACTCCAGGTAAAAACTTTTGAAAAAATAAATGATTATGAGTTTTCAATAATTTTTTAAGTTTATTAGCATTAAAAGTTTTAAATAAAATTACGTTATTACCACTAAAACCATTAATTGGTTTAGCCACGACAGCTTTATGCTTTTTAAAAAAACTTCTAATTTCTGAAAGGTTTTCGCTAATTAAAGTTGGAGGCATATACCTCATTAACTTAATTGAAAATAACTTTTCAGATATGTTTCTTACTGCAAAAGGATGATTTATAATCTTAACTTTCCTGGAGATATGGTTCAGTAGGAATGTTGTATATAAATAACGATTATCAAAAGGGGGATCATTTCTGATTAATATAACTTTAGATTTTTCTAAATTAAAATTGATATTTTTTATTAGAGAGTAGAATTTTGTTTTATCTTTATTAATTTTTATATACTTACAAAAGGCAATAACCTTTCCATTTAAAAAACTTAGATTTTCAGGTTCAAAGTAATATATTCTGTAACCTTTTTTTTGAGCTTCGGACGCTAAAAGAATAGTCGTATCAGTTTTAATATTTACTTTTTTAAGATCAGAACCCTGAATAGCTAAAATTTTCGTCATGATTTGTTAAGAAATCTAATTTCTTTGTTTTATTATATTGCTCAATCAACATTTCTGCTCTAGTTTTTTTATTCTTAATTATTTCCTCTAGATGTTTTAAGTAGATTGTCTCATTTTTTCCACTTTTATTAAGCTCATTTCTTTTGTCTAAGCCTTTTTTAGATAAATCTAAAAATATTTTTGCCCAATCAATTAATTTTTTATTTCTCAGCACAGCGTTTAATCCTTGTTTGGGTGCGTTTAAATACGATTCTATTATCTCTTCTTTTTTCCAATTTTTGATTATTTCATAAGTCTCATCTAAAGATCCATAAATTAGTCCTGTAAAGAAAGAGGGACCGTTACAAATACAACCAAAATTACATGTATCTAAAGATCTAAACTCTATAACTTGCTTTAATCTTATCTCAGTAAAAATAGTACCTAAGTGATTTTCAAAATCTTCTAAAGTTGGTTTTTCTCCTTTTAAAAAACTTAAGTTACCATTTAAAAAATCTCTAAAAGTTTGGCCATTTGGCGTGTGGTATTTTCCATTTTTTTTAAGAAATAAAATTGGGTAATTTATTGCATGATCAATATATTTTTCAAAATTAACATTTTCAAAAGCAATTGGCATTATTCCACCTCTATTAGTTTCTTGCCAAACTTTTCCTCTATAAGATAAATAACCTGAGAGTTTATTCTCATTAAAAGGAGAGTTTGCAAAAAGAGCAATAGTTAAGGGAGCTAAATAGTTACCGATTTTAAATTTTTTTTCAAAATCCTCTTCAGAAATATAATCATAATTAATCTGAATACCTGCAGTTTTGTACATCATATCTAAACTTAATTTGCCACCTTTTGGCATTTCAGCTGTCATAATTGTGTAACGCTCTTTTGGATTTTTAGGGATATCAGTTAATTGATTAAATGGATCATATGCAATTGATGAAGTAGTAATATTTGTCGACTTAAAAACTTCTTTCAGTTCATTAAAATGAGAACTATTTTCTGAACAAACTGAATGTATATTTTTAAACGGCGCACCTGATAATTCATATTGAAACCCAGGTTCAGTCGTAATTTTTTGATTTTGTCTTTTTAACCCGATTAAATTATCTTTCTCTAATTGAGGTTCCCAACCTTTATCTTTTAAAATTTCAAATATTTTCTTAATTTGATCATAATTAATTCTTTTTAAATCTGTTTTATTAAAAAGAAATTTTTCATGCTCAACACCAATTCTAAGATCAGTATCTTTTTTTATCCCATCCTTAAAATATTGGATTAACTGAGTTTTATTTTCAATGAATGAATTTGATTTATTTGTCAAACGTTTTTAACTCTAATACATTTCCGTTTGGATCTTCAATAAAAAATGTATTTTGCTCAAATTCAGTACCCTCAAATCTAGTGTAAGGTTTGTCGATGTAGTTAATTTTATTGGCTTTAATATTTGCTTTGATTTTATTAAAAATATCTTTTTTTAAATGCACTCCAAAATGTGGAACTGGAACTTGGCCCATATCTACGTCGTGTCTTTCTCTTGGAAGCTTCATGGATGTTTGGTGCAAGGTAAGTTCATTACCCCAAAAATCTATGTCGACCCATTTACCGTCTTCACGATTTCCAGTTTTGCATCCTAAAATATTGGTATAAAAAGCCTCCGCTTTTTTTAAATCTCCAGCTGGGATTGCTAAATGAAATGAGCTACTCATGCGCATTTATATATATTCTTCTTTAAATTTATCAAGTAGTCATTATATACATCTTATGAACGATTATTTAGAATCTATAAAAAAAAGAGATCCTGCGGCAAAATCAATACTTAGTATCATACTTACGTATCCAGGAGTTAAGGCAGTTTTCTTCCATCAAATATCAAACTTTTTTTACAAGGCTGGATTCGACTTAATAGCAAGAATTATTTCACAAACAATAAGATTTTTTACAGGTATTGAAATTCATCCTGGAGCAAAGATAGGAAAAAATTTATTTATTGATCATGGTATGGGTGTAGTAATCGGTGAAACTTCTGAAATTGGAGACAACGTTACTATTTATCACAATGT
>CACMRM010000011.1 GCA_902616145.1 uncultured Pelagibacteraceae bacterium | reverse complement strand
TTTCCTTTAGTTTTTTTTAAAGCAGCATTTCTTGCAGAATAAAGTTTCATATATTTTAGTGTCTTAAAAATTTTAATTCTTTTGTCATTGAAGCCTTTAGCAATTTTAATACTTTTATCTTTTGAAACGTTGTCGAAAAAAATTAATTCCCAGTTTTTGTAACTTTGGCTTAATAGACTATTTATTGATTGTCTTAAAAACTTCTCGCCATTATGGCAATTCATAATCACACTTACCAAATACATTTTTTTATTTTATGAAAAAATTTTGAACTATTTTTTTTGAAAATTTTTCTATATTTTTATACTCGTAAAAATAACTTTTATACCATTCAATTGTTAAAATCAGCGAATTTTTCGTATTTAATTTTGACTTCCATTTTAAATTTATTTTAGATTTATTTGAATTCAAAGAAAGAAGTTTTGCTTCTTTAAGTTTATTCTTTTTAGATATGCTCCATTTTCCTTTTCCCCATAAATTATGGATAATTTTAACTAAAGATATTACTCTTTGATTCTTATCTTTTTTAGGGCCGAAGTTAAAAGCTTCACCATTTAATTTAATATTTTTTTTTATATTAATAGATAATAAAATATAACCTCTTAATACATCGAAAACGTGTTGCCATGGTCTAGTAGAATTTGGGTTTCTTATAATAACCTTTTTATTCTTGCTCCAAGATTTTATACAATCAGGAATTAATCTTCCAAATGCCCAGTCTCCGCCGCCAATTACATTACCAGCTCTTGCTACACCTATTCGTAAATTTTTTTTATTTTTCAAAAAAGATTTAAAATATGATTGAACTGCCAAATCTGCTGATGCTTTTGAGGAGCTATAGGGGTCAAAATCTCCAAGTTGATCTGTTTCTTTATAGCCAATACTTGTCTCAACATTTCTATAGACTTTATCGCTAGTAATGATGACAGCATTCATAGCAAAGTTGATTTTTTTGAGAATTTCAAGAATATTTACTGTACCTAAAGTATTAGTTTCCCAAGTTAATTTAGGATTATCAAAAGCTTTGGAAACTAGCGCTTCTGCTGCAAAATGAAAAAGATAATATGGTTTGTATTTTTTAAATATTTTTTCTAAATTTTTAAAATTTCGAACGTCGCAATTTATATTAATTATTTTATTTTTTAATTTTAAAACATCATATAAATAATTTTTATTAAATCTTCCATTTGAAATCCCTATTACTTTAGCGCCCATTAAATTTAGAATGAAACATAACCATGCACCTTTAAACCCAGTATGCCCTGTTACGATTATTCTTTTATTTCTGAAATGTCTTATTATCTCTTTATTTTTCATTTAGATTTAATCATAAAGATGATACGCAGTCTTATATTTTTTCTTATTTTTTTTAAGAAAAGGGTTTTTGCCAGATAGAATAGTGTAGCCTCCATAAATAAAGTCTCGTGTCCCACCAAGTTTAGCCAGCTCATCTGTTGAGTGAAAAAAGTCGTTATTGTTAATCATTGCAACTAATCTTCCAGGTTTTGGTTTTATCTCTTTAATAAGTTTAATATCCTTTTCTTTAGGATAATAATCCTCAGTACCAGAAATATTTTTAAATATTTTTAGAGAGCCTCCAACTGAAGACGGTTCCAACTTATTTAAATAAATTAAAATTATTAAAACTCTACTATCTGTATCACGGTGAATCATATTTTTGTAACCGTTAGAAGCTTTAGAATAATCGTAAAGAAGTTCAATAGGTTGAGATTTAAATAAGCTTAATAAATTATACTTTACATAACGATAAGTTTGGCGAAAAAATTTATAAACTATATACTTTGTTAAAGAGAGAAGGTTTACATTTCGAAGTTGATATAGCCCTAAATTTTTAAAAGAAATATGATTTTTATTATTTCTAGAATATTTTGAAAAAAAATTTGTTAAGAAAAATTGATGTTTAATAGAAAGCTTATTTTTCATTAAATCTAAAAAATCTCCAGAGCTAATTTTTTTATTAAATTTACTCCAGTGAGATGAATTTTCTAAAAGTTCTTTAAATTCGTAGCTACTTGATGCAAGCATCATTCTTTTATTCTCATGCGTTGAAATAAAACTATTATTAGCTACTTTTTTAGCATCGCTTATTAAAAGATCGCAATCTTTTTCAGACAAAAAATCGTCAATAATGCAATAACTCATTATAAATTTCCTTCCAAATTAGTTTTATAATCTTTAATTGTTTTTTTCAAACCATCACTAAGGGAATAAATAGGTGACCATTTAAGAATCTTCTTAGCTTTAACGATGGTGGGATAAATTTCTATTGGTTCATCTTTTCTTAAAGGAATAACACCATAAATAGGCTTTCCTCCAGGAATTAGTTTTCTTATTTTATTAATAAGATATCTAATTTGAGTAAGCTTACCAGTTCCTAAATTAATGACTTCGCCAAAAGCTTTTTTATTTTCAATTGTGGAAAAAATTGCATTTACTAAATCTTTTACATATAAAAAATCTCTAAATTGGAGACCTTCCGAGCAATAAAAAATTTTTTTTTTAAGACAATTAGTAATAGTAATTGGAACTATTCTATCAACAGACTGAAGAGGTCCATAAACTTGGTATGGCCTCAAAATTGTAATATTTAATTTAGAGTCAAAATATTTTTTCATAAGATATTTTGAGGCCATTAGTTTTGTTTTATTGTAGTATGTCTTGGCTAAACATTTTGTTTTTTCACTATGCGGAGATGCTGCATTACCGTATTCGCCACTCGAACCCATTTGAATAAAATGTTTCACATTATTTTTAAAACAAAAATCTGAAATATTCTTTACTCCTAGAAAATGACTTTTGAAAACCTCTTTTTTTCTTGTATGATCGATATTTCCACTTAAGTTAACCACATAATTAAAATCTTTTTTTAATATCTTAAAATTTTTTTTAACGGAAATGTCTCCATAAATATATTTTATTTTTTTTATTCTTCTTGATTTAATTGGTTTTGATCTTGAAAAACTTGTAACATTCATTTTATATTTTAAAGCTCTTTTTATTAAGTGGTACCCTATGAAACCCGTGCCACCAAAAATTAGTATCTTTTTATTTTTAAACAAGTCGACCTTTCTTCTTAAATATTTTTTCTAATTCATCTTTATCTCTTTTAGTGTCAACACATTTCCAAAAACCAAAATGTTTAAAAGCTTGTAACTGTTTTTTTTTTGAAGCTATTTCAAGAGGAAATTTTTCTAAAATAGTATTGTCACTTTTTATAAATTTAAAAATTTTTGAATTAGCAACAAAAAATCCTCCATTAATCCAGCCCGACGAAGCTTGAGATTTTTCTTTAAATTTTGATACTAAATTGCCTTTAATTGTTATTTCACCAAATCGTGCTGGGGGACGCACTGCTGTCACAGTAACAATCTTATTTTTTTTTAAGTGAAACTTTTCAAGTTTTTTTATATTAACACTCGAAACACCATCGCCATAGGTAAACATAAAATTTTCATTATCTTTTATAAATTTTTTCATTCTTTTTAAACGACCTCCAGTCATAGATTTTTTACCAGTGTATGAAAGTGTAATATAAATTCTTTTTTTTCCCAATTTGTATTCAAACTTTTGATCTAGCTTTTTAAAATTTTTAAAATAATTCTGAATAATATTTTTTTTATAGCCAGTAGCTATAAAAAAATTTTTATAACCATATTTTGTATAGTTTTTAATTACATGTAAAAGTAACGGCTTATTTCCAATTTTAATCATAGGTTTTGGCACCAATTTTGAATATTCAGAAATTCGTGTTCCAAAACCACCGGCTAAAATTATAATTTTCATATATTAAAATATATTTTTAAAATTTATCTTTTTATCTGAGGATCTTTTATCGTTTGGCTGATCCAAACCTTTAATTGGGTATTTAATTTTTTTTTTTCTTTTAAAATTAAACTTTCTTTTGGAAAATGTCATTTCAATAACTGTTGGTATTTTTTTCTTTGTAATTTCGGAAAAGTTATTTACATGTAAGTGGATTAAATCCATTTTCAAGTTTTTTAAAAAAAATTTGATTGCATCCATCATTAAATCACAAGAATGAAATTCGATAGTAATGCCAGTAAATCTTTTTTGAAATTTAATAATATCGTCTAAAATTTTATACTCGTTTCCTTCTATGTCAATTTTCAAAAAAATATTTTTGTTTTCCGAATTAAATATTTCCTTAAAATTAATTTCATTATTTACTTTATTTTTAACGTTTTTAATGTACCTATCAGAGGAAACATGTTTTTTTATATGAAATTTTTTTTTGTTATCAAAGAAATAATTATATTTAAAAAAGATAAAGATATATTTTAGAAAATCTTTTAAGTTTTTTTTAAAAAAAATTAAGTCTCTAAAATTCAGAATATTTTTTTTAATCCAGTAGATTAAGGTTACACTAGAATCATAAACATAAACTTTAGAATTATTGAGTGCATAAAAACTCTTTTCAAATGACCAATCATCATCAAGTCCAAAACTATACAGTGAGTCTGAGGCTTTAATTGCATCCTCTGAGACTACGTATCCACCATCATTATTTCTTCCCAATCTTATTAGCTTTGAAGTAAATTTTGGTTGAAAATATTTTGGAAGATTTAACATAGTTTAATTATATTTAATATTATTAAAGAATTGAAAATATTTTTTTCCCATTAATTCATTATTAAAATACATATGAATTTCATCTTGGGCTTTTTTTGATTTTTTTTTAAATTCTATTTTTTTTTTTATAAAATCATTTAAACTTTTTGTTAGATCTTTTGCAGAATTAGGTTTTATTAAAGTAGAATTTTCATTATTACAAAACTCTGAAACAGCTCCAACATTTGTAGCAATAACAGGAACATTTGAGCTCATTGCTTCGGCAATACTTAGGCCGAATCCCTCGTAATCTTTGGTCAAAGAGATGAATAAATCATATTTTGAGATTATATTCTGACTGTTTCCTGTTTTAAATCCTTGAATCTTCACATAATTGCAAAGTTTACTTTTTTTAATCAATTTTTGTAGTTTAGCTTTATATCTTTCGCTTCCCTCTCCAATTATGTCAAAAACAAATTTTTTCAAATTTTTATAAGGTAATTTTTTTAAACTTTCTAATAAAATTTCATGACCTTTATTCTGAACTAATCTCGACATCATTATCACTCTTATATTTCTATATTTTTTTAAAATTCTATTCTCTTTAAATTTAGGGACGCCATTGTGAATAATTTTTGTTTTTAAACAATTTTTTCTTAAAATATTTGAATTTTTTTTAACAGTTTTTAGGGTTGCATTAGAGACTGTAATCAAACCTGAGGCTGAATTTCTTAAAAAAATATTCGTTAAATAGTGGAATATTTCCAAAAATTTTTGAGGTTTTTCACAAGCATGGTGTATTACTAAAAACCTTAAAGGTATCTTTAATAACTTTGCTGCAAATATAGCTGCTTGTTCTGATCTGAAAGTCCCATAGTTACCGCATTGGCACAGTAATAGGTCATAATCTTTATTGAGAACTCTTTTTAAATTGAAGATTGTTATTAATAAAAAAAGTGGTTTAAAAAAATATAGCAAGATTTTAATAATGATATTTCTTTTTCTTACAAAAAATGAGGAAAAAAATTCAAATCGAATATTCTTAAATTTTTTAAAATCTTTTTCTAAAGATTTATGGCCTGAATTATTAACATTAGTAATAATCGTAATTTCTTTTTCTCTAAAACTTTTGCTGGACAAAAGGTACTTTAAATAACTGTTTACCCCTCCACCTTCCTCTGATTCCCAGACAATAGCAATTTTATTTATCATTTAGAAATTGTTTTTAGGTATAGAGTTCCAAAATCTAATGTAAGACTTATTATCAAGTTTAAAAAAAATATTACTACAGATAGATTTATTAAAATTTTGAGATAAAATTTGTTTTTTATTTTTCAAAAACTTGCTTAATGAATTTGGGTCAGTAAAATATTTGATACCGTCTTTTAAATCAAAATGAAAAGGATAGTTTTCGTTAATCAATCTTGCTGAAGGTTTCCCTATGACAAGGCTTTCTAAAGACATGGATGAAAAACTACACAAAACTAGATCAACAGACGAAATCAGATCAATTGAAGAGTAATTACTAAAGTAATCAAAAGATATCCCTAACTCATTTTTAAATTTTAAAATTGTCTTTTTAAAAACAACAGGGTGAGGACTTAGAATTACCTTAAAATTTTTCAAATCTACGTCTTTTAAACAGTTGATAATTGTTTCTTCATCCCCAATTGCAGGACATACAAGAATCGTAAATTTTGAAAAGTTCATTTTTTTTTTCTTTAATTTTTTTTTAGATAATTTGTCATATCTTAAAGCGCCAATGATTTTTATTTCTTTAGGATAATATTTTTTTAGTATTTTTTTATAGTGATTTCCCATTACAAAATATTTATCAGGCATAGGAGAGATAAAATTTTTATTCTTATTTACAAATTGATTTTTATAATTTTTAAAAAACATGAGGTTTTTATTTGCATAGCTATGTTGTATTGAAATTGTAAGCGTTTTCGGATTTGCTTTTTTTACAAAATGATAACTAGCAAGATACCCGGGATTGAATTCTCCGTAACAGATAAATATTTTTTTATTATTATCCTTTAAAAAATTATATTTTGATTTTGCTCGTAAAATAAACTCTTGAGCTGTCCCGCAAAAGGAGTTTAACAAATGGGGTAAAAGAATGTTTCTACAATTAGTTCCATTGATAAAAAAAATTTTTTTATTTTCTTTTTTGTTACAGAATAATAAAATTTTAGTGAAATTTGAAAGAGAATTGAGGTAAATTGCTAAAATATCTTTTATAGTTATA
>CACMRM010000010.1 GCA_902616145.1 uncultured Pelagibacteraceae bacterium | reverse complement strand
TTTTAAAATCAAATTTATTCTTTAATTTTTCTATTCCAACGATCTCTTTAAAAGCATTTTGATAATCATCCAGCACTGCAACTTTAATCATTGGGTTTTCCTATTTGATAAATAAATACCAGATATAATAAAAGATGCTCCAATAAAATGGAATAATTGAAATTTTTCTTTGAAAATTATAATTGCCATTAACGCACTAAAAAGAGGCATTAGCTGAATGAACATAGAAGATCTATTAGGCCCTATTAATTCTATAGCTTTTTGCCAGCAATAATAAGCCGCGATTGCAGGAAAGATAACAACATAAATTAAAATTAGGATAGAAGCTTTATTTATTTTAATATCTAGTCCTATTGATTGTTCATATAAAAATTGCGGAACTAAGAATATTAATCCTACAGTTACCATAATTTGGATTAAAGAAAATTGAGATAATTGAAATTTATTTTTTTTAAGTAAAGTTGAGTATAACGACCAACTTAAAACACAAACTAGCATCCATATATCTCCTTTGTTAAAACTTAAAGATATTATTTTTTGAATATCTGCATTGGAAATAATTGTTGCAACCCCAAGTATTGATAAGAATAATCCAGATAATTGAAATATATTCGTTTTTTCAATTTTCATAAGTGACGAAAAAATTATTATCATTGGTGGAATAGCAGCCAACATTAAAACTGCATTAATAACTTGAGTAAAGTTTAAAGCAAAATACACTACAGAATTAAAGGTGCTAATTGATAATATCCCCATTATACCAATGGCAAAAAAATTTTCTTTAATATAGTTTTTCTTTGCTAAAATTTCTTTTATTGTAAAAGGAATTAAAATAAACCATACCATCACCCATCTTAAAAAGTTAAGAGTGAGTGGTGGAACTTCAAACAAAGTTGCAAATTTTCCGATAATAAAATTCCCTGACCAGAATAAAGCTGCAAATGTAAGAAAAGTATAAGCTATATAATTTTTTGTCAAAAAAATCCTAATTAAACCTTTTTGAGCTGTAAGGAGTTAAATCTAAATTAGTTTTTTCTCCAGCAACTATTCCAGAAATAATTTTGCCTGTTATAGCACCTAAAGTCCAGCCTAAATGCTGATGCCCAAAAGCATAAAAAATGTTTTTGTTTTTTAAGGAAGGCCCGAGTATTGGTAAAAAGTCAGGCAGTGTTGGTCTAAATCCTAACCATTCATCATGATGTTTACCTAGTTGTGGCAATAATTCTTTTGCGCAATTAATTATATATTCAATCCTTTTTTTTGAAGGAGGGTTTTTCAAACCTCCTAGCTCTACCGTCCCAACTGCTCTAAGCCCTTGATTCATAGGCGTTAAGCCAAATCCTCTATCTAAAAAAATAACTGGTCTAGATATTAGATGATCTTGGTCTTTAAAATGAACATGGTAACCTCTTTCAGTATCAAGAGGGATTTTTTCGCCTAATTGATCCGTAAGTTTTTTAGAGAAGGCTCCAGAAGCTACAACAGTCTTTTCGAACTTAAATTCCTCGTTTCCAGAACTAATAGCAGTTTCACTACTGGAAATTTGTTTAATATTTGTTATTTCTGTTTGAATAAATTTCCCTCCTTTTTTCATATATAATTTAAATAATTTTTTTAATATTCCATGAGGGTCTCTTGCATGCATGGCATAATCATAAAGAATGCCCGCGTCAAAAACTGGATTTAAATTTGGTTCTAATTCTAAAATTTCTTTTTGTGAAAGATGTTTTTGTTGAATTCCTAAATCATCTCTTACTTTGATCTCTAACTTTCTGCTTTTTAAGTTTTTATTAGTCCAAACATAAATAATCCCCTTTCTTTCTACAAGTCCAGTTGTATCTATCTCTTTAAAAATTTCCTCATAAGCATCTAATGAAAGGTTTAAAATTTGATGCATAGATTTTGCTGTGTGAAGCATAGACTCATTATTGCAGTTCTTAAAATAATGGTGAAACCATTTGAACATTTTAGGAATATAATTCCATTTTAAAGCCAAAGGACCATAAGAGCTTAAAAGCATCTTGGGGACATCATATAATATATCTGGTCGGTTAAACTGAAGAACAGCATATGGTGAAAAATGACCAGCATTTCCATAAGATGCAGGTTTAAATTCGTGAGATAAAGGATCATTAATATCAAACAAGGTTACTGGAATTCCCTTTTTAATTAGATTTAAGCCTATACAAACACCTTGAATTCCTGAACCAATTATACCGACAGATTTACATTTATAATTTTCCATTAGAAAATTATATTGTAATGTTGAAGAAATTAGTAGTGCGTTAGATTATGCCAGTGCTTCTTTATTAACAACTTCTGGTCTATCTTCTGAACTTTCGGCTGTTTCTTTTTTATCTTTTTTCTTAAATAAGAAGTCACCAGTTAATGTTGATTTAGATTTATTAGTTTTTTTAATGTAGCCATCAATATCAGCTCCATTTTCAGTTTTTAGATTATTTGCGAATTCAATGTCACCTTTAATAGTTCCAGTTCCTCCTATTACTATATCTTGACCTATAACTTTACCATCTAAATGACCGTGAATCTCAACATGATCAGCCTCTATTTGCCCAGTTATGGAGCCAGTCTCTCTTATAATGATTTCTTTCGAATAAACCGGACCTTTTACTAAACCTGCAACATCGATAGCACCAGAGCTATTGATTGTGCCTTCAATGCTGACGGTTTCACTAATTAAAGATCTTTCGGAATCAGTAAGTTTTTTTTTCTTATCACCAAACATATTTTTCATAAATAAATCACCTATTTACATATTATACAAGTAGCAAATAAAATCAAATTTGACCAAAATAGGTTTAATTTACGGGTGTGTCTTTATAAACTTTACAAGACATTGCTATACCCAAACCTAACATAATTGCCATCATTGAAGACCCCCCGTATGACATAATTGGAAGAGGTGAACCAACTATAGGCAATAAACCTAATACCATCATCATGTTAACGACTACGTATATGAAAAAAGCACTTGCAAAACTGTAACAATATAGTTTACCAAAATTACTCCTAGTTACATTTCCGATTTTAACTAATCGCCAAACAATTATTGCATAGAGAAATAGTATAAATAAAGAGCCAAAAAATCCAAATTCTTCTGAGAATAAAGTAAATATAAAGTCAGTATGTTTTTCTGGTAAATAATCCAAGTAACTTTGAGAACCTTGTAGAAAACCTTTTCCGAATAGCCCGCCTGATCCTATAGCAATTTTCGATTGTATTATCTGATAACCAGCACCGAGAGGATCTCTTTCGGGATTTAAAAAAGTGAGTATTCTAGATTTTTGGTAAGGTTTTAAAAAAGATATTGCAATAGGTAATAATGCAATAAAGGCTAAAGCAGAAATTGTAAAAAATTTTACTCTTACGCCAGCTAACCAAGCTACTATTAAACCTCCTGCAGCTATTAATAAAGCAGTTCCTAAATCAGGTTGCGTAGCTACTAAAATTACAGGTGCAACTAACACAACGATTGGTAAAAATAAATATCTTAATTGATTGATATTTTCTATTGAAATTCGGTGATAATATTTAGCTAAAAACAAGATTAAGCCGATTTTCATTAACTCGGAAGGCTGTAGGTTCATAAAGTAAAGGTCAAGCCAACGTTTTGATCCCGATGAACTTAAACCAAAATATTTAACTCCAAGCAATAAAATAAAAAAAAAGATATAAATTAAATAACTCTGACTATGCCAAAACCGTATTTGAGTAAAAGAAATTATTAAAAACATAAAAAAGAAAACAAAAAAACGTAATATATGACTATTTGTATGATACTTAAACTCTCCTCCATCGGTTGAATACATTGCAAGCATACTCACTAAACCAAGAACAAATATTGAAAAAACAAGAATATAGTCGATTGATAATAATTTATCTTTAATGGTTAATGACGACTGGATTGATCGAGCTTTAAACATTACACAGACTCTCCCAAAAGATTATTCACTCTTTGTCTCAATTCATGACGCTCTAAAACTTTTTTTATTACTTTTTTTGCTATTGGCGCAGCCGCTTTTCCTCCAGAGCCACCGTGTTCTACTAAAACACTGATAGCATATTTTGGATCTTTATAAGGGGCGAATGCTACAAATAATGCATGATCTCTATCTTTATATGGTAAACTCTCTTGTTTTACTTCCGCTAACCTTTGTGCTTCGGTAAACCTTTTAATCTGCGAAGAACCTGTTTTTCCCGCAAAAGTAAACTTCTTATTCTCCCATCTATGTCTATAAGATGTGCCGCCGGGTTCATTAGAAGATGAATACATTGCATCTTTGATTAAATTAATATGCTCTTGATTTTTAAATAATGGTTTCAAATCAAAATTTGAAACTAACAAATCAGTGGGAAGTGGATCATTTGGATTTTCATTTTTATACTTTATGTATTCTCTTAACTTATTATTTTTTTCATCAAATAATATTCTTGGTTTAATTTCAAATCCACCATTGGCGATTTGTGCTGTCATCAAACATAACTGTATTGGTGTACTTTGGAAGTATCCCTGTCCAATACCAGAATGTAAAGTCTCTCCTAAGTACCAATTCTGACCTATATATTTTTTTTTCCATTTAGTATTTGGCACTACACCTGCTCTTTCTTCTATAAAACCTTTAAGAACTTTTTTGCCAAGACCAAATCTTTTTGCTGTTTCGGAGAGTCTGTCAACACCAAGTTTTCTGGCTATCTCATAAAAATATACGTCACAAGATCTCTTTATTCCTTTTCTGAGATTGACGATACCATGGCCATCCTTTTCCCAGCAATGAAATTTTTCACCGTACAACTCAATTTTTCCTGTGCACTTAAATGTGTCTAAAGGTTTAATTACCCCATTTTCTAAAGCGCTTAAAGCAACTAGTGTTTTAATTGTAGAACCTGGAGGATAAAGCCCGGAGATAGTTTTATTAGTAAGCGGTCTCTTTTCGTTTTTTATTAAACTATTCCAATATTTTCTATTTAAGCCGTGAACAAACTCATTGGGCTCAAATGTTGGGGAAGAAACAAGAGATATTATATCACCATTATAAATATCCATGACGCATACTGCTGCAGCTTTATCTTTTAAAAGTTCGTTCGTATATTTTTGAATCTCAAAATCTAGAGTGGTTTTGAAACTTTTTCCTGCTTGCCCTTCGTCTTCAATAATTTGTTTAATTCTTTTTCCATATGCGTTAACCTCATACCTTTGAAAACCTATCTTGCCTATGATGTCTTTATCCAACTTTCTCTCGAGTCCAGTTTTTCCAATACTCATCCCGGGGACATGTAAATCTTTTAAATACTTTTTTGTTTGAAGATCTTTTGCGCTTACTTGAGATACATATCCAAGAATGTGAGCTGACGAGTTATCTGGATACATTCTAGCAACTGAAACAACAGGTTTCACTCCCTCAAGTTCATGCAAAAAAAGATTTAATCTAGAAAATTCTGACCAAGTTATATTGTCTGAAACTATAATCGGCTCCCATGGTTTTTGTTTTGCAATTACTCTTCTTAGGTAAAATAATCTTTTGTCTGTGATATTTAATATTGTTTTTAGTCTTACAAATAATTTTTCGATATCTTTTGAATTTTCTGGTATTAAGTGAACTTGATAAACTTGTTCATTAGACGCGATTTCTTTATCAAAAAAATCTTTTATAATCCCTCTTTCTGGAGCAAGCTTCCACTCTCTAAACCTATTTTTATCGGATAAAGTTTTATATTTTGTTCTTTCATTTATTTGAAGAGATACCAGTCTTCCAATAATTCCAACCATCACAACTGCTTTTGCAGCTGTTAGTAAAAACATTCTTCTGCTAATTAATTTAGACTTTATAACAGTATTTCCCGAGCTTGGACTAAGCATCTTTAGCGCCTATAAATGTAATTCGGTAAAGATTGAATATGAACCAAAAGATAGGGAACATGAATAAAGTAAAAAACATATTATATCCTATTTTTGTCATTGAGATGGATATTTCAGTAAAATTATTCAAAAAAGTAAAAAATAAAAGATTTGAAAAAATCATAGCTATAAAAAATGTGAACCAATCAGAAGCTATTGTGGTATTAACACTCTTGTTTCTGACATATGTTCCTACAAAAATAATTATTAAGTAAGATAGTGAGCTTATACCTAAAGGAAATCCCATCACAACATCATTAATTAATCCTGCTAAAAATATATGCCCATTAGCCATAATTTCAGGCCTTTTTAAAACCCAAAAATAAATTAAAATGATTTGAAAATTTAATGTAAATATTTCAAAAATCTTTTCAAAATTAGTGTCAACTTCACTAATACATAGATAATATAAAAGTATTAAAGGTCCTGCATGGTAAATTTTTCTTATAACAGAATATTTAGCCATTAAAGATCTCCAATGTTTTGAACATTAAGGTTTACTGTTACAAATGAAAGTTGATTTGGATCAACAAACAGATCCACTTGACTTTTATCGTTTGTTTTGCCAATCGGAGTTCCAGGAGTAAATATACCATCCTTCCCAGATGCAAAAATGTTTATATCTTCGAAAATTTCGTAATCTTCAGGTAAGTACTCTAATACAGGATTGCTTGTTCCGCTTCCAGACAAAATAGCCTGAGCGCCTTCATCTAAAGTGACAGGTATTCTGCTATTTAAATCATTTAATAGCAACACTCTTGACGATAAATAATTTGTTTCAACAACTCTACCGACTAAATAATTATTTTTCGTTACAGGCATGCCTTTCAAAATTCCGGCGCGAGTTCCTTTATTTATTATAATAGATTTCAAAAAAGGACTATTTTTATCAACTAGCACTTTAGCAAGTACAATATTACTTAAGTTTTTATTAAAGTATTCTGTCTCAAGAATTTTTTGTAGATTTTTATTTTCATCAACTAAAAATTCGACATTTAATTCTAAAGATTCATATTTTTCAACCAAAGCTTTTAACCTCTCGTTTTCTTCCTTTAAATTAAGATAGCCAATAATATCTCTGCTTGCTTCAGGAAAAAATCTTGTTGGAGTAGAAGCTAAAAAGGTGACACGATACACCACATCATTCAGAAATCCTCTAAAAGGTTTAGTAAATTTTGATCCGTAAACATCTAAAAAAAAGATGATTATTGCAAGAAATATTAGTGATAGAACTGAAAATTTTTGCGCTCCTCCTCTTTGAAGGAGAGCTGAACGGAAGGCTATACTAAAATCATCTCTACTAACTGACATCTATTCATTAAAAGTTTAGTACTCAGATAACATAGTAGAAAATAATTCTTCATTTTCTAACGCTCTTCCAGTTCCAATAGCTACGCATGATAAAGGATCATCAGCTATCGTAACAGGTAAACCAGTATCTTGAGAAATTAATTTATCAATATTTTTGAGCAATGCGCCACCCCCAGTAAGTACTAATCCCATATCAATTAAGTCTGCAGATAATTCCGGAGGAGTATTTTCTAGAGCCTCCTTAATACCTCCAAGTATTTGATTTAGAATAGGCATTAAGGCCTCGCATGCATCTTTTTCCGTTAGCTCAATTTCTTTTGGTGTTCCAGACCTTATATCTCGTCCTTTCATTAAAAATGTATTATTAGTCGATGGTATCGCTGTACCTATTTCTTTTTTTATTTTTTCAGCTGTTGAGTCTCCTATCATGAGGTTCATTTTTTTTCTCATATAAGCTATTATAGATTGGTCTAGAGCATCTCCGGCAACTCTTAAAGATTTTGAATAAACAACTCCTCCAAGAGACATAACCGCAATTTCAGTGGTTCCACCGCCAATATCAACCACCATTGATCCAGTAGCTTCTGAAATAGGTAAGCCTGCTCCAATTGCCGCTGCGATTGGTTCCTCAATAAGTTGTACTTTTCTGGCTCCAGCTGCCAAAGCAGAGTCTTGAATAGCTTTCCTCTCAACTGGCGTGGAACCAGTGGGAACACAAATTAAAATTCTTGGATTTGCAAAAGCATTTTTTTTATGAACTTTTTTAATAAAGTGTTTAATCATTTCCTCTGTAACAACAAAGTCAGCGATTACACCGTCTTTTAATGGCCTAATTGCTGATATATTTCCAGGAGTTCTTCCAAGCATAGTTTTTGCTTCATCTCCAACTGCTAATACTGATTTTTTACCAGCATCTTCAATTACTGCAACTACTGAAGGCTCATTTAATACTACTCCTTGATCTTTTAGTACAACTAAAGTGTTGGCTGTTCCTAAATCTATAGCCATATCTTGCGACCATAATGATGTTAATCCTGTTAACCCTTTAAACATATTTTCCTTTCTATATTTGTACGCTTAGATTTTCATCATCTGGCGCAGTTTTCTTTCTTTTAATGATTAATTTATTTAATGCGTTCAGATAAGCGTTGGCTGAAGCTACCAATGTATCTGTATCAGCGGCTTGACCCACTGTCGTTTTGCCTTTTTCCTCGATTCTTACGCTCACTGTAGCTTGCGCATCTGTACCTTCTGTAACTGCATGAACGTTATATAATAAAAGCTTTACATCATGAGGGTATAGTTTTTTGATACATTTAAATATCGCATCTACAGGCCCATCCCCTGTGTCAGAAGCTGTCTTGATTTCTCCAAAAACTTCTAAAGTCATTTCAGATTTTTGAGGTTCGCCAGTTCCAGCATAAACCTTCAATGATTTTAATTTAATTACATTGTCCTCTGTTACTAAACTATCATCTACAAGAGCTGCAATATCTTCATCATAAATATGTTTTTTCTTATCAGCTAAAATTTTAAATTTTCCAAAAGCGGTATTAATAATATCATCGGTAACATCTACATAACCCATATCTGATAATTTATCTCTAAAAGCATGTCTTCCTGAATGTTTGCCCATTACTAATGAGGTTTTTTTAACACCGACGCTTTCAGGCGTCATAATTTCATAAGTATTTCTATTTTTTAGCATTCCATCCTGATGAATCCCTGACTCATGTGCAAATGCATTTTTTCCAACTACGGCTTTGTTAAATTGCACTGGGAATCCTGTAGCATTAGAAACTACTTTAGAAGCTTTACTCAAAAGCTTAGTGTTTATATTAGTTGTATATGGCATCAAATCATGTCTTGTCCTCATTGCCATCACTACTTCTTCTAAGGCAGCATTACCCGCTCTTTCACCAATTCCATTAATAGTACACTCAATTTGTCTTGCGCCTGCCATAACCCCAGCTAATGAATTAGCAACCGCTAATCCCAAATCATTATGACAGTGAGTTGATAGAATAGCTTTATCAATATTTGGAACTTTATTAATCAAAGTTTCAATAATCTTTTTAAATTCTGAAGGAACTGTGTAACCTACTGTATCTGGAATATTAATTGTTCTAGCGCCAGATTTAATTGCGAGCTCAACTGTTTTGCACATATAATCCATATCAGTTCGTGTCCCATCTTCGCAAGACCATTCTACGTCGTCAGTAAATTTTCTTGCATAAGTAACACTCTCTTTAATTGACTCTAAAACTTCCTCAGGTGATTTATTTAGTTTATGCTTCATGTGAAGTGGGCTTGTTGATATGAATGTGTGAATTCTAAAATTTTTTGCGTGCTTTAAAGACTGATGACATGCGTCAATATCTTTTTTAGTAGCTCTAGCTAATCCTGCAGGTATAGACCGCTTAAGAGTTTTACTTATTTCAGTTACAGCCTCAAAATCACCAGGAGAGGCTATTGGAAAACCAGCTTCAATGATATCTACGCCTAGCTCATCAAAAACTCTCGAGATTTGTAATTTTTCCTCTAAACTCATTGATGCACCCGGAGACTGTTCTCCGTCACGCATCGTTGTATCAAAAATTATAATTCTGTTTTTATCTGTCATAGCTTAATAATTTATAAAAATTTAAACCAATTTATATTACAATCAAAGCTAGAATTTGCAAATAATTATGTAGTCCAACTTGGTAAATTGGACTCAGATTGGGTTAATTTTTATCTTTATCGACTAGTTTATTTTTACCAATCCATGGCATCATGGCTCGAAGTTCTTTACCAACCTTTTCAATAGGGTGTTTAGCTAGATCTTGCCTCATTTTAAGGAAATTTTTCTGACCTGATTTATGTTCATCCATCCACTGTTTAGTGAATTTACCAGATTGTATATCTTTTAAAACTTCCTTCATTTTTTCCTTAGTCTTTCCATCAACAACTCTTTTTCCAGAAACGTACTCGCCATATTCTGCAGTATTAGAAATTGAATAATTCATGTTTGCTATTCCTCCCTCATAAATTAAATCGACTATTAATTTTACTTCATGCAAAGTTTCAAAATAAGCCATCTGAGGTGGATAACCAGCTTCAGTCAAAGTTTCAAAACCATTTTTAATTAATTCTACTAAACCTCCACAAAGAACAGTTTGTTCACCAAATAAATCAGTTTCGCATTCATCTTTAAAAGTTGTTTCTATAATACCAGCTTTGCCTCCGCCAACAGCAGATGCATAAGATAATGCTAAATCTTTTGCTTTTCCTGAACTATCTTTATGAACAGCCATTAAACATGGAACTCCACCACCTTTTTGATACTCACTTCTTACAGTATGACCTGGTCCCTTTGGCGCAACCATAAAAACATCTAAGTCTTTTCTTGCATTAATTAAATTAAAATGGATGTTCAAACCATGTGCAAAAGCTAAGCTTGTTCCCTCTTTCATTCTTTGCTCAATATGATTTTTGTAAATCTCTGACTGAAGTTCATCGGGAGTTAACATCATTACAACATCTGCCCAAGCAGCAGCATCAGATAAAGACATTACTTTTAATCCAGCGCTTTCTGCTTTTTTTATACTTGAAGATCCTTCTCTTAAAGCAACTACAACTTCTTTTACGCCGCTATCTTTTAGGTTTAATGCATGAGCATGCCCTTGGCTTCCGTATCCAAATATGGCTACTTTTTTATCTTTAATTAAATCTTTGTTTGTGTCTTTATCGTAATAAGTTTTCATAATTAATTAAATATTCTTGATCCTTTCGTCATAGCAACAGCACCCGTTCTAGAAGTGCTTATAAGTCCTAAACTTTTTAAATCAAGAGCTAATTTATCAATTTCAGCTCTTAGCGCGGTTACTTGTATCACAATAGATTTATTTGTTTTATCAAGGATCACTGGATTAAATTTTTTGCAAATTTTTTTTACTTTTTCAAGTTTTTTTGAATTTCCTAATATTTTAAACATTGCTAGCTCTCTAAATAGAATATCTTTTTCACCTCGTTTAAAATCAGCTACTTTGTGAACAGGAACAAGTTTTTTAAGTTGAAGATTTATCTGCTCAATTACTTGCGGTGTTCCTTCTGTCACTATTGTAATTCTTGAGATATGTTTTTTTTTATCAACTTCAGCAACAGCTAAAGACTCAATGTTATATCCTCTTCCAGAAAAAAGTCCGGCAATTCTAGCGAGGACACCGGCTTCATTATCAACCCATACAACAATTATGTGTCTCTCAATTTTTCCTATTTTACCAGGTACACTGTAAGCTGATTTAGATTTTGTCATTAAACTAAAACTTTCCCCTCATCTGAAATTTCCTCTTCTTCCTCAGGTCCTAAGATCATTTGATTATGCGGTTTACCTGAAGGTATCATCGGGAAACAATTTTCAGCTTTGTCTACAACACAGTCAAAAATTACTGGTCTATCTACACTGATCATTTCTTTAATTTTTTCATCTAACTCATTTGGTGTTTTAGCTCTTATACCAACGCAGCCATATGACTCCGCTAGTTTTACAAAATCTGGTAATGCAGCTGTATAGCTTTCAGAATAATTTTTTTCGTGTAAAAGCTCTTGCCACTGTCTTACCATTCCCATGTACTCATTATTCAGTATAAATATTTTTATAGGCAGTCTATACTGTACCGCTGTAGACATTTCTTGCATTGTCATCAAAACAGAAGCCTCTCCAGCAATATCTACAACTAATTTTCCTGGATTTGCGATTTGAACTCCAATTGCTGCTGGAAGCCCATATCCCATCGTTCCAAGGCCTCCAGATGTCATCCATCTATTTGGTTTATTAAATTTGTAATGTTGAGCAGCCCACATTTGATGCTGACCCACTTCAGTAGTAATAAACGTATCTTGATTTTTTGTTAATTCATACAATCTCTGAACTGCATGTTGAGGTTTAATAATCTTATCACTATTAATAAAGTTTAAAGATTTTTTTTCTCTCCATTTTCCAATTTGTTCCCACCATTTAGATATTTTTTGCTTATTTGAGTTAACAAAGTTTTTATTTTTTTCTTTAAATCTTTTAATTAAAGTTTTTAAAAGTGTTGTTACATCGCTTACAATAGCTAAATCTACTTTAATATTTTTTCCAATTGAAGATGGATCAATATCAACGTGAATTTTTTTTGAACCAGGAGAAAATTCATCAACCTTTCCAGTGATTCTATCGTCAAACCTTGCACCAATATTTATCATTAAGTCACAATCATGCATCGCATTGTTTGCTTCGTAGGTTCCGTGCATACCAAGCATACCTAAAAATTGTGGATCGTCACCAGGATATGCTCCGAGGCCTTGTAAAGTTGATGTTATTGGGAAACCAGTTAAAGAAACTAATTCTCTTAAATGTTTACTCGCTTCAGGTCCAGAGTTAATAACTCCACCTCCAGTATAAAAAATAGGCTTTGAAGATTTTTTTATTAGATCAATAAATTTATCTAATTCAGAATTTGATATTTTTTTAGAAGCTTTACCATTAAGTTTTTTTTTAAGTGTTTTCTTAAAAAATTTATAATTGCCTTTTTTAAATTGTATATCTTTAGGAATATCGACTAAAACTGGGCCGGGTCTTCCTGTTGTTGCTACTTCAAATGCTAAATGCAAAATTCTTGAGAGATCATTTACATCTTTTACGAGCCAATTATGTTTTGTACATGGCCGTGTAATTCCTGTTGTGTCACACTCTTGAAATGCATCTGTTCCAATTAAATGTGTTGGTACTTGTCCAGAAATACAAACAAGAGGTATTGAGTCCATATAAGCATCGGTAAGAGCTGTTACTGCGTTTGTAGCTCCAGGTCCTGATGTAACTAATAAAACACCTGGCTTACCGCTAGACCTTGCATATCCTTCTGCTGAGTGACCCGCTCCCTGCTCGTGTCTTGCTAAAATATGTTTAATAGATTTATGATTTTTCAATTCATCATAAATCGGTAGCACTGCACCTCCAGGATAACCAAAAATATATTCTACTTTTTGGTCCTCAAGTGCTTTAAATACAATTTCTGCTCCACTCAATAATTTTGGCATTTATACAATCTAGCCTAGAAATGGATTGCGTCAAGTTTTAGGTAACAACTTTTAATGATTTTTTTAAAAGATTTGAGAAATTTTTCGAATAAAGCTTATTCCAATTCTTCATATGGCCCCTGGCCCAAGTATTTTGTCTTTTTGCATACTGTCTAGTCTTAATATTTATTAAGTCTTTACATTGCTCCATATTTGTAAAACCCTTTAAATAATCTCTTATTTCTTGAACGCCTATTAATTTATTGGCTGAAAAACTTTTATTGACTTTAAGATTATTGAATTTTTTTACCTCATCTATACATTTTTTTTTAAACATTTGCTCAGTTCTTATGGAAATTTTTTTAATTAATATATCTCTTGGAATATCAATGTAAATCTTTCTTATATCAAATTCTAAAAAATCAGATTTTGTTTTTTCAAACCAATCATATAAAGATTTCTTTGTTTTAAGCTTTACTTCATATGCCCTTTGAACCCTTTGTGTGTCAGTAGGAAGTATTCTGCCTTCAACTTTAGGGTCAAGCTTAATCAATCGATAATAAAATTTTTTGAAACCAAGTTTTTTATATAAGTTTCTAACCTTAATTCTAGTTTTAAAGTCAATTTCAGGAATTTTGCTAATACCTTTAGTGATTGTATTAAAATAGAGGCCAGTTCCACCCACAACTATTGGAATTTTTTTCTTTTTCACGCAAAAATTAATTTTAACTTTAACTTGTTTAAGCCAATCTCCTACAGAAAAATGTTTTTTTACTGTAACAGTTCCATAAAGATGATGTTTAACTTTGCTTGTATGACTTAAGCTTGGTCTGGATGACAAAATACTAAATTCTTTAAAAATTTGCATACTATCTGCATTTATAATTTCACCATTTAGTTTTTTTGCTAATTTGACTGCTAAATCGGATTTTCCTGAAGCGGTCGGACCTGCTAAGAGTATTAATTTTTTAGACAAAATTAATTTATTTTAACACCTAAGTAACGTCTTTGATTATTTTTATTAATCACAGTTAAAAGTAAAGTTTTTTCACCCTTTTTAAAAATAGTATCAACTAATCTTTTCAAATCTGATGAAGATTTAATAGGGGTTTTTTGAACTTCAATTATTATATCGTTAACACTTAAAAGATTATTTAACGGGCTTCGTATAGAGATTTCAGTTATGACAACACCTTCTGTTTTTTTACTCAAATTCCTAGATGAAATATCCTCATTTGTTATATCTCTTACTGCTATTTTTAATTTTTCAATATCTTCAACTTTTCTTACTGTCTTTGTTTTCTTTTCTTGAAATTCTTCGGAAGACTCTAGTCTACCAAGAGTCAATCTTTTCGAAATTAATTTTTTATTTCTCCAAATTTTAAGCTCTACACTTTTACCTACTTGTGTTGATGCAACAACTTTAGGAAGTGTTCTCATTGTATCAATTTTTTTTCCATCAAAGTTTAAAATTATGTCTCCTGCTTTTATCCCTGCTTTATCTGCAGGGCTATTTTCTCCAACACTTGCAACTAAAGCCCCTTGAGGTTTTTTAAGTTTTTCTACATCTGCTATTTCTTTTGTTACCTCTTGAATTCTAACACCTAACCAACCTCTTTTAGTTTCTCCAAATTTAATTAATTGATCAATCACATTAGAAGCTGCATTAGCTGGAATGGCAAAACCAATTCCTATTGAACCTGATTGGCCTGGTGCAATAATCGCTGTATTAATTCCAATTACATCACCTTTTAAATTAAATAAAGGTCCACCCGAATTACCTTGGTTTATTGAAGCGTCTGTTTGAATGAAATCATCGTACCTTGTTAAATTGATATCTCTGTTTCTTGCAGAAATAATTCCTGCAGTTACCGTTCCACCTAAACCAAAAGGGTTTCCTATTGCGACCGCCCAATCTCCAACTCTAGCTTTATCAGAATCACCAAAGCTAACTGGTTTGAACTGATCTTTAGTTTCCATTTTTAAAACTGCGATATCCATATACGGATCTGCACCTATCACTTTTGCTTTATATTCTTTATCTCCTACTCTTACTAAAATATCATCTGCTCCAGAAATTACATGATTATTTGTAACAACTGTTCCCTTTACATCAATTATAAATCCTGATCCCAAAGATGAGGCTTTTCTTTCAGTGGGTCTTTCAAAGTCTTTAAACATTTCACCAAATGGGGAACCAGGAGGGAATTGAAAAGGAAATTGATTTGTTGTTGTTCTTACTGTCTGAGTGGTAGAAATATTTACCACAGAAGGCATCAATTTATCTGCTAAATCTGCAAAAGAATCTGGAACAGGTTTTGAATGTGCAAAAGAAAAATTAATTATGATTAAAAAAAATATTATTTTACTTACTAATTTCATCTAACTTTTTATATACCAAATTATTAAAAAACCGATAACCAAAAATATGATTCCTAGAAATCTTAATTTATTTTCAGGAGTATTTTTAATTAAATCTAATATGCTTTTAATTCTTGACGGGAAAATGGCTAAAAACAGACCTTCCACAAAAAAAATTAAGCCAATTGCAATAATAAACTCATTCACATTATTAAATTTTATTTATCTTTTAATATTTGGCTTAATTGACTTACCAAAAAATTTAAAGAAGTCACTGTCTGGCGATAATACTAGTGAGGTTTCTCCACCTATTAAAGCTTTTTCATATGCTTGCATTGCTCTATAAAAGGCAAAAAATTGTGGGTCTCTTCCAAAAGCATTCGCAAAAATTTTATTTCTCTGGCCATCTCCCTCACCTTTCATTATTTCAGACTTTTTATTTGCTTGAGCTAAAATTACAGTTACATCTTTATCTGCTGTTGATCTTATTTTTTGTGCGATTTCAGCACCTTGCGCTCTAAATTCTTTTGCCTCTCTCTCTCTTTCTGTTTGCATTCTTTTATAAATTGCTTCACTATTTGCTGGAGGTAGATCAGCTCTCTTAATTCTAACATCAACAATATTTATACCGAAGTTTTTAGCTTCTTCATTTACTTGCGATTGAATTATTTGCATTTGTCTTGCTCTATCAGTTGATAATAAAGTTGCTAATTCCTGTGTACCTAGTACACCTCTAATTCTTGAATTGATGATTGTCGATAATCTTGATCTAGCAACTCTCTCGTTTCCAACTGATATGTAAAATTTTAATGGATCTACAATTTTAAATCTTGCGAAAGCGTCTACAATAAGTCTTTTTTGATCAGCCGCAATCACTTCTTCAGGATCATTGTCTAAATTTAAGATTCTTTTATCTAAGTATACTACGTTTTGAATGAAGGGTAATTTAAAGTTTAACCCTGCTTTTGTAACAATTTTCTTAGGGTCACCAAATTGAAGTACAATCGCTTGACTAATTTCTTGTACAACAAATAAAGATTGGAAAATAACTACTCCAACTAAAATTATTGCTGGGATTATGAATTTAACTCCTTTCATTAATTGTTACTCCCTTTTTTTAATTCTGGTAGTGGTAAATAAGGAACTACGCCAGAACCAGATTCTTTATCTATAATCACTTTATCGATGTCAGCCAAAACTTTTTCCATTGTCTCTAAATACATTCTTTCTTGAGTCACTTGTTTTGCATTTTTATACTCATTATAAATTGCTAAAAATCTACTTGCCTCACCCTCTGCTTTTGCTACCACTTCTTTTTTATAAGCTTCTGCTTGCTGTAAAACTTGCTCGGCTTCACCTCGTGCTCGTGGAATAACATCGTTAGCATAAGCCTCTGCTTCGTTTTTAGATCTCTCTCTATCTGCTCTCGCAGCCTGTACATCTCTAAATGCATCTATAACTTGCTCTGGTGGGTCTGCTTGCTGTGTTTGAACTTGAGTTAATTGAATTCCTGACCCGTATTCATCTAAAATAAGCTGAGCTATTTCCTGAACCTCTACCTCTATTTTAGATCTTCCTTCAGTTAATATATTTTGAATTCTATTTTTTGCTATTACCTCTCTCATAGCAGTCTCTGATGCAGCTTTAACTGTTTCTACAGGACTTTGTATATTGAATAAAAATTTTTGGGCGTCTTTTATAACCCAGAATACTGAATAATTAATATCTACAATGTTTTCGTCTCCCGTTAACATTAAACTTTCTTCTGGAACATTCCCAACTCCTGAAGATCTTCCGCTATCACTAGCTGGTCTAAAACCAACATCAACTCTGTTTACCTTAGTAACTTTGGGAGTTAGTACTCTCTCAAAAGGAGTAGGAAAATGATAATGCAATCCTGGTTGAGTTGTATTTACATATTTACCAAATCTTAAAACAACTCCTTGCTCATCAGGTAATACTCTATAAAGGCCACTTGCTAAATAAAGTAAAACTACTATTATTAAACCAATTACAATAGGTCTAGATCCTCCAGATTTTCCTCCAGAAAATTTATTGATTGTTTTTTGGAAATTCTTAATTACATCGTCAATACTCGGTGGATCTTGTCTGCTACCAGATCCATTGCCTCCTGGCGAACCTCTTCCACCATCACCTCCTGGAGGCGATCCCCAAGGCGATTGATTGTTTAAAATCTTGTCTTTAAAACTCATGACACTTTATATAGTGACTTTTCTCTCAAAAACAAGTTAAGAAGGAGCGCTAAAATGTCTAAAACGTTTAATAAAATTGAAACATGAGCCAAAAACCACCGCCAAAACAATTCATTAAAACTCCAATAAAAGGAACAAAGAATACTATTCTTGTTTCAAGTGCAAAAGGAGGAGTTGGTAAATCTACAATAACAGTCAATCTCGCTTTCGCCTTACAAAGACTGGGATTAAAAATTGGAATACTTGATGCTGATGTTTATGGGCCATCTTTACCTAAACTTTTAAATTTAAAGGAAAAACCTAAAAGTGAGGATAATAAATCAATTATACCTTTAGAAAAATTTGGAGCCCAATGTATGTCTATGGGTTTGTTAATTGATGAACAAACACCAATGATGTGGAGAGGTCCAATGGTAATAAGTGCAATTAAAACAATGACTCAAAAAGTATTATGGAAAGATAGAGATATAATAATTATAGATATGCCTCCAGGAACAGGAGATACTCAATTAACTTTTGTTCAAGAGGTAAAAATAGACGGAGCGATAATAGTTTCTACACCTCAAGATCTTGCTTTGTTAGATGTGAAAAGAGGAATTCAAATGTTTGAAAAAACTGGAGTAAAAATTTTAGGGCTTATAGATAATATGAGCATATTCAAAGGTGATGATGGGAAAGAATATAAAATTTTTGGCGAAGGTGGTGTAAAAAAAACTGCTGAAGAATTTAATAAAGAATTTTTAGGTTACTTACCTTTGAGTAAAGATTTAAGAATATCTGCTGATAAAGGAGAACCGTTGACTTATTCAAAATCAGATCACGAAATTTCTAAATTATTTATTAGTATTGCAGAGAAAATTAAACAATCTTTTCAGTAAAACCAAATGATGTCATTAGTTCATTCCATTCTCTTTTTGATAAACCTGAACCATCATGTGATACCTTAATTCCTTTTGCCATCTGTTGAATAACTTTTTTCCCTTTAGCTGAAACATGAACAGCTCCTACTCTATAATCTAAAAAAGCTGCATGAGTGATTGGAACCCATCTTTTTACAGTGTCTAACATAGTCTCAGCATACACTCTTATTTCATATTGTGCATGACTGTCAGCTCTCAAAAATAAAAAGTTCAAAAGATTTAATAAATCTGTTTTCCAATACCACTGAGTATACGAATTTAAAGTAAGATTCATTCTAGCAAGTTCTCTTGCCAGACCAGACTTACTCTCATCTATAGTTGTGCCATCATATCTTTCATTGAGCATCTTTTCATAATTATCGTAAGTTCTCGTAGCATCATCTTTTAAAATTTTTAAAACTTCATCTGCTTGCTCCCCGGTTATCAAATCACCTCTACCTTGACGATTAGAAGTTGATTGAGCCGATAGCTGATCTTTTGATGGAATATAAAACTCCTTATCTAAAATTGAATATCTTGCAGAATATTCATTTACATTCGCTGTTCTATGTCTAATCCATTGTCTTGCTATGAAAATTGGTAATTTGACATGATATTTTATTTCACACATTTCAAAAGGTGTTGAATGCCAGTGTCTCATTAAATATTTAATAAGGCCTTCATCTGTTGAAACTTTTTTAGTTCCTTTTCCATAAGAAACTCTTGCTGATTGAACTATTGAGCTATCATCTCCCATATAATCCACAACTCTCACAAATCCATGGTCTAAAACTGGTAACGCCTCATAAAGAATTTTTTCTAATTCTGAAGATGTAACTCTTTTAGTGGTATTTTTTTGTGATTGTTGGTCGGCAATTTCTTGCTTTTGTTCTTTTGTAAGTTTCATTTTTGAATTAATTATTGAATCTCTTCAAAAGAGTTTTATATTAATAGTGTTGGTTTTCCAACTATGACGATAAACGAATTTCGTAATAAACATCACGGACGTGGGGGCAGTACCCACCACCTCCACCATTTACAACTTACGGGGGTGAATTAGGATCGACGGGTGTCTAAAGGCTGTTCTTTCGTTCGAGATGGCTCCGACGTAACGGGCTAATTTATAAATGCAAATCAAAAATTTGCACTTGCAGCTTAATTAACTTAGTTAATTAAGTTACGGGGTTTGGGGCACCTG
>CACMRM010000009.1 GCA_902616145.1 uncultured Pelagibacteraceae bacterium | reverse complement strand
TCGTCAATATTTAAGTATTTACCGTCAACTTTTATTTTTGAAAATCCTCTTTTTTTATAATTTAAAATCTCTTTTTTGTATTCACCCTTTCTACCTCTAACTATTGGAGCTAGAATGAAAATAGTATTATTTTTTGGAAGTTTTTTTATTTTATCAACCATTTCACTAATTGATTGAGATTTAATAGGTTTTCCAGTAAATGGAGAGTAGGGTATTCCTATTCTTGCAAATAAAACTCTCATATAATCGTAAATCTCAGTTACTGTTGCTACAGTTGATCTTGGGTTTTTTGAAGTATTCTTTTGTTCTATAGATATCGCAGGGCTTAAACCTTCGATGAAGTCCACATTAGGTTTTTTCATTTTATCTAAAAATTGCCTAGCATATGATGAGAGACTTTCTACGTACCTTCTTTGTCCCTCAGCGTAAATTGTATCGAAAGCTAATGATGATTTTCCTGACCCAGATAGACCAGTAATTACAACTAACTTCTCTTTCGGAATTTCGAGAGAAACATTTTTTAAGTTGTGCTCTTTAGCGCCTTTTACAACGATTTTTTTTACCATTTTTTTTCTTTTAGATAATAATCATCTTATAATTACTTATCAAATATGATATATAATAAGATGTTTAAACATTAAAAATCTAAATTTATTCAAAATATTATGGCTGGAAGTTTAAATAAAGTACAATTAATAGGTCGTTTAGGCGCAGACCCAGAGATTAAACAAATGGTGAATGGCAAAAGTGTTGCAAGACTTAGTATTGCTACAAGTCAATCCTGGAAAGATAAATCAAGCGGTGAAAAAAAAGAAAAAACAGAGTGGCACCGAGTAGTCATATTTAATGAAGGGTTAGTTAATGTAGTGCAACAATATGTTAAAAAAGGCGCTAATGTCTATGTTGAAGGTCAATTGAGCACAAGAAAATGGAAGGATGAAGCAACAGGACAAGACAAATTCTCAACGGAAGTAGTTTTACAAGGCTATAATTCAAGCTTAACAATGTTAGATAGTAGAAACAGTGCAAATAATTCAAATTTAGTTTCAGAAAATAAAAGCTCCCTTCCAAAAGAAAATTTAAATCAAGATACTACAGATTTAGACGACGAAATTCCTTTTTAACTTAGATGGAAAAAAATATTTTAGAAAAAAATAAATCTTTTAAACCTATTTTTGTACAAGATGAGATGAGCTCCTCTTATCTCTCGTACGCAATGAGCGTTATTGTGAGTCGTGCACTTCCAGATGTTAGAGATGGTCTAAAACCAGTACATAGAAGGATTATATACGCAATGTATAAAGGGGGATATGATTGGACAAAGCCATTTAGAAAGTCAGCAAGAATAGTTGGTGACGTTATTGGTAAATATCATCCCCATGGGGATCAATCAGTTTACGATGCTTTAGTTAGATTGGTACAAGATTTTTCAATGAGTCTCCCTCTAATTTCTGGTCAAGGAAATTTTGGATCAATAGACGGAGATCCTCCAGCTGCTATGAGATATACAGAAACGAAGTTGGGAAGGATTTCCCAATTTTTAACTGAAGATTTAGAAAAACAAACTGTAAGTTTTAGAAGTAATTATGATGAAACTGAGAAAGAGCCAGAAGTATTACCATCTCAATATCCAAATATTTTAGTCAATGGCGCTGGCGGAATTGCAGTTGGAATGGCAACAAGTATTCCCCCTCACAATCTTGGCGAAATTATAGATGCTACTATAGCATATATAAATGATAGAGACATAACTATTGCTCAATTAATGAAACATGTTCCTGGACCAGATTTTCCAACCGGAGGTGTCATCATAGGAAAAGATATAATTAAACAAGGATACAATAAAGGAAGAGGATCTTTTAAAATCAGAGGCGAGATAGAACATGAAGAAAAAAAAGGAGGAAGAGAAGTATTAATAATAAAGTCAATACCTTATCAAGTAAACAAATCGCTGTTAATTGAAAAGATCGCACAACTTGTTAGAGATAAAAAAATTGAGGGTGTAAGGGATTTAAGAGACGAGTCTAATAGAGAAGGTATCAGAGTTGTAATTGAACTTAGAAAAGGAACTGAACCTGAAACAATTAGAAGGCAGCTATATAAACTTACAAATATCGAAACATCATTTGGATTTAATACATTAGCAATAGTAGACAACAAGCCAAAAATTTTAAATCTAAAAGAATTTATTTCTGAATTTTTAAAATTTAGACAAAATACAGTTATTAAGAGAGTAAAGTTTGATCTAAAAAAAGCTGAGGATAGAGCACATATTCTGATCGGGCTTGCAGCTTCTGTAGAAAACATTGATGAAGTTATCAAACTGATAAAAAATTCTAAAGATGTAACAACTGCTAAAAAAAATCTTTTATTAAAAAAATGGAAAGTTAAGAAAAGTATTAAAATGTTTAATTTAATAGAAAAAAAGAAAAATATTTCTAACTACCAACTTTCTAATGCCCAAGTTGATGCTATACTAGAGTTAAGACTTCAAAAATTGACAGCCTATGGAATAGAGGAATTAGAGTCAGAAATTATTAAGTTGTCTAAATTAATAATAGATTTCAATAAGATTATTAACTCAAAAAAAGCTTTATACAATTTGATAATTGAAGAATTAATAAATATTAAAGATAAGTTTTCATCTCCTAGAAAAACAAAAATTATTGATGCTGTTTTAAATTATAATATTGAAGAAACTATTCAAAAAGAGTCTGTCGTAATAAATATTACAAAACAAGGGTATATAAAAAGAGGTCCTTTAAGTTCATTAAAAGCTCAAAAAAGAGGAGGTAAAGGCAAAACCGGCATGTCTACTAGAGAAGACGATTTTGTTGTTCAAATTTTTACTGCAAATACTCATACGCCAGTTCTATTTTTTTCTACACAAGGACTAGTTTATAAAATAAAAGCACATAAGATCCCTGAAGGAACAGCTTCCTCAAAAGGTAAATCTATTTTTAATATTTTACCTCTTAAAAGCCATCATTCTATTAGCTCTATAATGCCTCTTCCAGAGGATGAGACAGAGTGGAAGAAACTCATGGTAATTTTTGCTACATCAAAGGGGAATGTGCGAAAAAATACATTGGAAGATTTTATCAATATAAATAATAGTGGAAAAATAGCAATGAAGCTTGATCAAGACGACAAAATCATAGGGGTAAAAATTTGCAAAGACGACCAAGATATTTTATTAAGTACTCAACTTGGTAAATGTATTAGATTTAAATCAAAAAAACTGAGACTATTTAAAGGTAGGTCGTCAAAAGGAATTAAAGGAATTCAACTTAAAGATAATGATAAAGTAATTTCTTTGTCCATTTTAGACAATACTCAACTTGATACAAAAACCATAAAAAAAGATAAAAAGATTAAAAGCGCTGTTGATTTGTTTATTTTGTCAGTTTCTGAAAATGGATACGGAAAAAGATCTTCTTACTTAGATTATAGAGTAACTAATAGAGGGGGAAAAGGAATAATTGGAATAATCAATTCATCAAGAAATGGCAATATATCATCCACACTTGTTGTTAAAGAATCAGATGAAATTCTTCTATCCACTGACAAAGGTAGCATGATGAGATGTGCAGTAAAAGAAATAAGAATCGCAGGTAGAAATACCCAAGGAGTAAGGATTAAAAAACTTTCAGGCTCTGAAAAGGTAGTATCAGTAATCAAGATTGAGGATAATATTCGCTAATGAGTACAGCAGTTTACCCCGGAACCTTCGATCCAATTACATACGGCCATATTGATGTAATTAAAAAATCATTAAAGATATTTGATAAGTTAATTGTAGCTACAACAGACAACACAGATAAGAATTATTTTTTTTCTATTGATGAAAGAATAGATATTATTAATAATTCTTTGTTTAAAGATCTACGGCTAGATAAAAGAAAAATTAAAGTTATATCTTTTGATAATTTGACCATTGATTTATGTAAAAAATATAATGCATCTGCAATAATTAGAGGATTGAGAGCAGTTTCAGATTTTGAATACGAATTCCAATTAGCTGGGATGAATAAAAAATTAAATCCAAAAATTGAAACAATGTTTCTGATGTCTGATGTTGAAAATCAAATAATTTCCTCTAAGTTTGTTAAGGAAATTGTTAATTTAGGAGGTGATATCAACAGATTTGTGACAAAATATGCAGCAAAAAAGTTAAGCAATAAATATTGATGAAAAGTATTAGATTTTTATTTATAATTATATTATTTTTTATAACTACAAACTTAAAAGCCGAAGATATAATGATTTTAAAATTAAAACATGGTAATGTAGAGATTGAACTTTATCCAGATAAAGCTCCAAATCATGTAAAAAGATTTAAAGAACTAGCTGATAATGGAAAATACGATGGTGTAGTTTTTCATAGAGTTATAGATGGTTTTATGGCTCAAACCGGAGATGTCAAGTTTGGAAATTCAAATAGCCCCGAATTTAATTTACAATTAGCTGGAACAGGTGGTTCAGATTTACCCAATCTTAAAGCGGAATTTACAGATATAGCTCATACTAGGGGTGTGTTGTCTGCTGCTAGGTCAGCAGATCCAGATAGTGCTAACAGTCAATTTTTTATATGTTTTGACTCAGCTCCACACTTAGATAGGCAATATTCTGCTTTCGGAAAAGTAATAAAAGGCATGGAGTTTGTAGATAAAATTAAAAAAGGTGATCCGAACTCAGGGTCTGTATCTGATCCAGATAAAATTATTTCTTTAAAATCTAAATAATCTAATGTCATTAAGTAACTTTTCTTTTGAGTTAGAAACTCAAGATGACAAGGCAAGAGCTGGAAAAATTTATACGTCAAAAGGTTATATTGATACACCAGCATTTATGCCTGTAGGCACTCAAGGCACTGTCAAAGGTATTTTTACTGACGATTTACTATCAACTGGAACACAAATTATTTTAGGAAATACTTACCATTTATTATTAAGACCAGGTGTTGAAAAATTAAAAAAATTTAATGGCCTCCATAATTTTATGAATTGGAAAAAACCAATACTCACCGACTCAGGCGGCTATCAAATTATGTCTTTATCTAAATTTAATAAAATTGATTTAAAACTAGGTGCGATTTTTAAGTCTCACTTAGATGGTAAAAAAATTATTTTAAGTCCTGAAAAAAGTATACAGGTTCAAAAAGCAATTAACTCAGATATAATTATGGTGTTAGATGAATGTCCAAAATTAACTCAAGATAAAAAAATTTTATCAAATGCTATAAAAGTTTCAACTGAATGGGCCAAGAGAAGTAAAATTGAGTTTGGCAAAGATAGTTCTAAAGGCTTATTTGGAATAGTTCAAGGAGGACTTTTTAAAGATCTTAGAATTGAAAGTTTAAATAAACTTATTGAAATAGGATTTGACGGCTATGCAATGGGTGGCTTAGCAGTAGGTGAAAAACAGTCAGACATGTTTCAAATTTTGAGCGAAACTTGTAGTTATTTACCAAAAGATAAACCTAGATATTTAATGGGTGTTGGTACACCTTCTGACATTTTAGGGGCAGTGGGAGAAGGTGTAGATATGTTTGATTGCGTATTACCTACTAGATCAGGAAGAACTGGCCTTGCCTTTACCTGGAACGGAAAACTTAATTTAAAAAATTCAAAATTTCAGCATGATCAAGATCCGCTTGATGTTAACTGCGACATAAGAGGTCTTAATCGTTATTCTAAAGGTTATCTAAACCATCTTATTAAGTCAGATGAGATGCTTGCATCAATGCTTATTTCATTACACAATATATACTTTTATCAACAATTTATGCGAGAAATAAGAAAAAATATTCGAAATGGCAGTTTTAAGAATTTTTTTAAAAAATATATTAATTTTTTTAATTAAATATTTGAATTTTCATGAATTAATATATAAAAGTTCGATTTTAGGGCCCTTAGCTCAGTTGGTAGAGCACCTCCCTTTTAAGGAGGGTGTCGATGGTTCGAGTCCATCAGGGCTCACCAATTAAATTTTAATTGGTGGATATTTTACCATTACCTCAGTAATCCAACTATTTAAATTTTCTATTCTTTTTTTACTGCTTGGATGTGTGCTTAGGAACACAGGAGGTTCTTTACCTTTATTTTTATCGTACATTCTTTCCCACAACTTCACAGACTCGCGGATATCATAGCCTGATAAAGACGAAAAAATTAAGCCCAAATAATCAGCTTCAGTTTCTTGTTTTCTACCAAAAGGATTCATTATGCCTAGTTGAAAAATATCAAATCCAGTATTTTGACCAACAGTGTTTCTAGTTCTATTAATCGCTCCTCCAAGAAAAATGTCTGCTACAGCAGTTCCAAGATTAATCGTCATAGCTTGACTGGCTCTTTCTATCGAGTGTCTTGCTACGGCATGTGCAATTTCATGACCCATTACTATCGATAAAGCATCTAAATTTTTTGTAATTTTTAATAATCCTGTATAGACAGCTATTTTTCCACCAGGCATGCACCAAGCATTCACAATTTTGTCGTTATCAACTAAGATATAATCCCATCCAAAATTTTTTGTAGGATCCTCTTTGCCTTGATTTGAAAAAAAGGAACTCACTGAAATCTCAATTTTTTTTCCTATAAGTTTTATATCTTGTAATTGTTTACCAGAAGTAATTAATTTTGTTTTTCTCCTAAAAGCCTCGTAGGCAGCTTCGGCTTGTTGATTAATTTTTACTTCAGGAATTATGCTTAGTTGTTTTCTTTCAGTTATAGGGACCGTAGTGCATGTAGGCAATAATAAGGAGCAACATCCGCATCCAAATAAGCCAAGAAATTTTCTTCTGTTTATGTTATACATTTATGATTCATGATTTTAAATAATAAAATATTAATTGCAATTTTTATATTGTTACTTATTTTTATTATATATTCTAGTTATTCATAAAAAATGGAAAAAAAAAGTATAAAAAAATCGTTTTTTGCAAGATTAAGAAATAATTTCATTGCTGGTATCGTTGTTTTAATCCCGATTGGCATTACGTTATACTTGACTGTTTTTTTTGTAAGAATTTCAGGAAACATAATTCCTAAAGAAATAAATCCTAATAATTATCTTCCATTTAATATTCCAGGAGTTGAAATTCTTATAGCTCTGCTATTTATAACTTTTATAGGATGGCTCTCGTTATCTTTTTTAGGAAAAAAATTTTTTGAGTTATTTAATAATATTCTAAAAAAAATACCTATTCTTAGAACAATCTACTCAGCGATCGGCCAAATGACAGAAAGTTTTACAAAATCAGACAATAAGCAAAAAAGCGTTGTTCTTCTTGAATACCCAAGAAAAGGTGTGTGGGCTGTTGGTTTTGCGACTAAAGAAAATACCGGTTTAATTAAAGAAAAAATAAAAGAGGACCTAATTAATGTTTTTGTACCCACTACACCTAATCCAACAAGCGGATTTTTATTAATGGTTCCCAAAAAAGATTTGATATACCTAGAAGTCTCTTTTGAGCAAGCTTCTAAATTTATTGTTTCTGCAGGAACAACAAATATAGACTAAACTTCCTCAATATTCATAATTTCAGCTTTATCAAATAGCTTAAGTAGAAAATTATATTTTTTCTCATTTACATCTCTAATAATATTTAATACGAAATTCTCAGCTAATTTAAAAAGATCATCATGTATTAACGGATCTGCAAATCTAAAATTCTTAATTCCACTTTGCTGAAATCCAGTCAAATCACCAAAACCTCTTAATCTTAAATCTTCTTCAGCAATAAAAAAACCATCATTAGACTCCTTCAAAATTTTTATTCTTTTAATAGCATTTTTGCTTAAATTTTCTTTAAATAACAGAATACAAGTTGCTTGTTTATTTCCTCTACCTACTCGTCCTCTTAATTGATGAAGTTGAGCTAAACCAAATTTATTTGAATTTTCTATTATAATTACATTTGCATTTGGAAAATCAATTCCAACTTCAATTACAGTAGTTGATACAAGTATAGATATTTTTTTTTCAAGAAATTTTTTGAGAATATTTTCTTTTTCATTTTTTTCTAAAGATCCGTGAATTAAACCTACACATCCAGGAAATTTTTTTTCAATAATATCAAATTTTTTCTTTGCTGATGAATAATCTAAAAATTTTGACTCTTCTATTAAAGGACATACCCAAAAAATCTGATTTTTATTATTTATCTCTTTTTTCAAAAAATTCCAAATTTCATTAATTTTTTTTTCAGGTTTACTCAAAGTTATTATTTTTTGTCTCTGTGATGGTTTGTCTGTAATTTTTGTTATATCCATATCACCGTACAATGACATCATCATAGTTCTAGGGATAGGTGTTGCAGACATTAACAAAACATCACAATCTTTCCCCCCTTTTTTTGCTAAATCTAATCTTTGTTTAACTCCAAACTTGTGCTGCTCATCAATAACAACTAAACCTAATTTTTTAAATTTTATTTTCTTTTGAAATAAAGCGTGAGTTCCAATAATTAGATCTATTTCTCCATTATTTAATTTTTTCAATATTATATTTTTTTTTTTTATTTCAGTTTTTCCTGTTAAAAATTCAATATTGATTTTGCATCTGTTGAAAATTCTTTTTGCTAGATTAAAATGTTGTTTAGATAATATTTCAGTAGGTCCCATAAAAGCGCATTGGTATCCACTTTCAATTGCATTAGCTATTGTTAATAATGATACTATTGTTTTTCCAGAACCTACGTCACCTTGTACAATCCTAAACATTCGAGTCTTACTCTTTAAATCATTGTTAATTTGATCTAATGCTAATTTTTGCCCAGAAGTAAGTTTAAAAGGTAAATTAGAAATTATAGAGGATGAAATTTTTTTTAAAAAAATTTTATTTTTTTTTTTACTTTTAATCCTTTTTCTATTTTTTGATAGAGTTAGAAAATTTGCACAAATTTCGTCGAAAACTAATCTTCTATAACTTTTTGATTTAATATTTTTACTTTCTTCACTTTTATGAAGTTTAATTATTGTTGTATTCCAATCTAATAAATTATTTTTTTTTATAAATTCATCACCAAGCCAATCCTCTATTTTTGGAATATTTTTTAAAACTTGGTCACTCACAGACCTATATTTTTTTTCGTTAATACCTTTAGTTAGACTGTATTTTTGAATATTTTTTAAAACATAGTCTTTTTTATCTAGAGATGTCACATAATCAGGATTAGTCATTTGATACTTGTTATTAAAAAAATTCACTTTCCCACTAATAATTATGTGTTTATTAATTGGAAAGATTTTTCTTAAATATCCCTCCCTACTGTTAAAATAAATAATCTCAATTTTTCCAGTTTCATTTTCACATATAATTTTGTTTGGGAGATTTCTAATTCTTGGGAAAATTAGTTTTTTTACAATAACTTTTATTGTATGTATTTTACCTACCTCTAATTTATCTAAACTTGATAATTTAGATCTATCTGTTTCCGAATAAGGTAAATTTAATAAAACATCTTTAATTTTTTCAATTTTTTTATTCTTTAAATATTTTGATAATTGTAAACCAACACCTTTTAAGTCTTTAACGTCTTGAAAGAGATAATCTTTTTTTTGAATAATCATCTTATAATATATAATATATTTTTATGAGTGATGAATTAGAAATATTTAAAAAAAAACTTTTATACAGAGCTTCCTATAGAGGAACAAAAGAAATGGATCTCTTATTAAGTTCATTTGTTAAAAAACATATTAATATCTTTGATAATATACAGCTAGCAGAGCTTGAAAAATTTTTAGAATTCGAAGATGAAACAATATTAAATTTCTATAATTATAATATAATTGAAAAAAAAATTAACGAAAATCCGATATCACAGATTTTTAAAGATTTTAAAATTTAATGGCGGAGAGGGTGGGATTCGAACCCACGAACGAGTTGCCCCGTTGCTGGTTTTCAAGACCAGTGCTTTCAACCGCTCAGCCACCTCTCCAAATTATAAATTGCACTATTTATTACTATCAAAGCAAATAAATAACAATATTTAAGTATGGTAATTACTTATGCTAGTTAATAAATCACAAATATGATAATTAAAAAAAATGTTAAAAATAATCAAATTAATCATTACCTTAAATATTTTTTTCTCATTTAATGCATTTGCAATTGGGGAAGATTTTACCTCCTGGCTTAAAGATTTTAAAAAAAAAGCAATTCTAAATGGTATTTCTGAAGAAGTGGTAAATGATGTAATGTCTGATGCTAGATTTTTACCTAAAGTTATAGAGTACGATAGATATCAACCTGAATTTTATGAGGATACTTTTACATATATAAAAAAAAGAACATCAAAAAAAAAAGTTAGAGAAGGTCTTAAACTTTATAAAAAAGAAAAAGAAGTTATTGATAAAATAGAAAAAGAGTTTGAAATAGAAAAAGAATTATTGCTCGCATTGATGGGTATAGAAACCAATTTCGGCAAATACTTGGGTAAAATGGACATTGTATCATCATTAGCGACACTAAGTTTTGATAAAAGAAGAAGTAAGTTTTTTACAGAAGAGTTAATAATTTTGTTAAAACTAGTTGATAAAAAAATAATTAATAAAGATATTCTTTTTGGATCTTGGGCTGGTGCTTTTGGCAATTTTCAATTCATGCCAAGAACTATAAGAAACTATGCAATTGATTTTAATAATAATAAAGTAATTGAATTAAAAAAAACAGAAGACTCGTTCGCATCAGCAGCGAACTATCTAAAAAAGATTGGGTGGAAAAAAAATGAACCATGTTTTTTTAAAATTAACCTTGATAAAAAAATTCCTAAAAAATATTTAAATTCATCTGCGAGAGACATAAGAAATAAAAAAAAAATTGCTTTTTTTAAAAGATACATTTCAAATTTAGATAATATTGTTTTCAATCAAAATTTAAAAGCTGCTATAATTATTCCTGATAAAGATATCATTCCAGGTTCAGAAACTTATTCTCCTGCATTTATTGTTTTTGAAAATTATGAAAAAATACTTTCATGGAATAGATCGCTAAGATTTGCTCTGGCAGTATGTACATTAAAACAAAGTTTTGAAAATGAAATTTAAATACGTATTAATAATTATTATTCTTAGTTCTTGTGCTGTTAATACTACTAAATTAGAAAATCGTTCTCCATACAACACAAAAGGATTTGCCCTTATTTATAATGAGGATGATTTAAAAAATGAATCAATTAGAGGGAAACTTGATAATTCCAAAATACAAATCTCTATTAGTTCTTTACCAACTAATTCTCTTGTAAAAATAATCAATCCAGCAACTAAAGACTCCATTACCCTTAAGAATATGAAAAAAACTAAATATCCTGAGTTCTATAAATCTCTTATTACCAAAGAATTAGCTAAAAACTTGAATTTAGATAATGAAATCCCGTTAGTAGAAATCCTCGAAATTAAAAAAAATAAATCATTCGTTGCAAAAAAAGCTAAAATTTTCAACGAAGAAAAAAAGATTTCCAATAATGCTCCCGTTGCAAATGTAAAAATATCCAATATTTCAAAAAAACCAATTTTTAAAAAAAAGCAAAAAGAAAACCAGGAAATTTTTATTTTAATAGCTAGTTTTTCAACTTACAATATCGCAAAATTTTTAAAAGATAGAATCGTTAAAGAACTTCCTCAATATGATATTAAAAAATTGAAGATAAAAAAAATAAAAGATAAAGAAATTAACCTTATTTCAGGTCCATATAATGCTGTTAATTCAGTAAAAAATGATTACATTCAACTTAAAAAATTTGGTTTTGAAGAATTAAATATATTTCTAAATGATTAGATTATTATTGATAACTTTAATATTCTTAATATTAGGCATTTCAGTAAATGCTACTCCTAACTTAAATATAAGAACTGGAATTTTATTAGATTATCATTCGGATGAAATTTTATATGAGTTTGATCCAGATACTCAAATATATCCGGCCTCGATGACTAAAATAATGACATCAATTATTGCGTTTGATTTATTAAAAAAAAATAAATTATCTTTAGATGATAACTTTGTTGTTTCTGAAAATGCTTGGCGTCTCTCACAAAGCGGTTATTCATCAATGTTTATAATGATAAACGATCAAGTTTCCGTTGAAGATTTACTTAAAGGTATCATAATAGCATCTGGAAATGATGCCTGTGTTGCTCTGGCAGAGGGCATAGCTGGTTCAGAGGAAAATTTTGCAGAAATGATGAATGAGAAAGCTTTAGAGATTGGTATGACGAATACAAATTTTACAAATTCGTCTGGCATTAATGATCCTGATAACCTCTCTACTGTTAGGGATATTGCTGTGATGTCGAAATATTTAATTTCAAATTATCCAAATTATTATGAGTTATTCAAAGAAAAGACTTTTACTTGGGACAGAACCGGAGGTGAGCCAATTAAACAAGGAAATAGAAACCCATTGCTTTATAAAAATGTAGGCGTGGATGGTGTAAAAACTGGATATTTAGCTGTTGAAAAATATTCTCTTGCGAGCTCTATGTTAAAAAATGATAGACGTTTAATCGCTGTAGCTTCAGGCTTTGAAACTAAAAATTCAAGAAGTAAAGAGTCGCTTAAACTTCTAAATTGGGGATTTAGAAATACAAATACTTTCGAAATATCAAAAAAGAATGAAACAATATTTGAATTAGATACTTGGCTTGGTAAAAAAAATAAAATAAAAGCTGTTACACAAGAGGATTACTTTCTTACAATTAATAAAAAAGATATAAGAAATTTGAAGATTAAACTAAATTATGATGGACCTGTTGTTGCTCCCATCCAAAAGGGTGAGAAAGTCGCTGAGTTAAATGTATATAATAAAGACGTCCCAGTAAAAAAACTTCCGTTATTTGCATCAGAAGATTTAAAAAAAGTAAATTTTTTTAAGAGTTTAATTACTTCTTTAAATTATTTGATCTGGGGTGATGTTTAAAAAAAAACCTTTTTTTATTGTTTTTGAAGGCGTTGAAGGTTGTGGCAAGTCTTATCAAAGCAGAAAATTATCTCAAAATTTAAAAAAAAAAGGAGTCAATTCAATTTTAACAAGAGAACCAGGTGGAACTAAAAGTGCTGAAATTATAAGAAAAGTATTGCTTAACGATTATTTTTTTAAAAATCCAAAAGAACAATTTGATAAATATACTGATACATTACTTTATCTAGCAGCAAGAAATGAGCACGTAAAAAATAAAATTAGACCAGCATTAGATAAAAATAAAGTTGTGATTTGTGATAGATTTACCGACTCTACAATCGCATATCAAGTATATGGAAAGAAAGTTAAACAAGATTTTATAAACAAAATACATAAATATATTCTTCATAATATAAAACCAAATATAACTTTCATTTTAAAGGTTTCTGCTAAATCATCTCAAAAAAGACTTAAAAAAAGGAAAATTAAAAATAGATATGACAAATTTCCACAATCTTTCTATTCTAAAGCACAACAATCTTTTTTAAAATTAGCTAAAAACAAAAAAAATTACTATGTATTAGACTCCTCAGAAAATAATAATATTTTAGAAAATAAAATTTTCACTATTGTAAAAAAATCATTAAATATAAAAAAATGAGTAATTCGGAATTTTATAATTCGAACAATTCTTTAGAATTATTTGGATTTAAAAGAGAGTTCAATTTTTTGAAATCTCTTATCGATAAAAATAGACTTCCAAAGTCTTTATTGATCTCAGGTGAAAAAGGAGTTGGTAAATTAACTTTAATTAATCATTTTCTATGTTCCTATCTTGATAAACAAAATTATGATTTAAAGAATAATAAAATTGTGAAAGATATTATCCATAATCAGTTTATGAATAATTTACATCCAAGCGTTATTTTTTTAAAAGGTTCAGACTTTAGTAAAGTTAAAATTGATAACCTAAGAGATTTAAAAGTTAAAATACTAAAGACATCTCTCAACAATGAAAAAAGATTTATAATTTTAGATAGTGTCGATATATTTAATATAAATTCTCTAAATGCACTACTTAAGATTATAGAAGAACCTTCAGAAAATAACTTTTTCATTTTAACAAATAATAATTCAAAGAAGATTCCCGAGACTGTTAAATCAAGATGTATAGAACTCAAAATCATTATGAAATCTGAAGATAAAAAATTTGTAGCACAAAAATTATTAACGAAATTCGGACAAAAAAGTTTTTTTGATTATGATGAAAGCTTATCTCCTGGCAATTATTTAAAATTTAATTACTTAATTGAAACTATTAATATTAATCTAGATGATCCATTTATAAGAAATTTGAATACATTAATTTCATTTTATCAAAAAAAAAAGGATTTATTTTTAATTGATCTTATATTTTTTATATTAGATTATAACTTTAAGAAATTTAGAGAAAAAGATAATATAAAATCTGATATGCTAATCTCTGATAGATTATTTATTTCAAAAAATATTCATGACTTCTTCTCTTTAAATCTAAGTCAAGGAACATTAATTAACAGTATTCAAAAAAGATTTAATTATGTTTAAAAATTTTTATATTACTACGCCAATTTATTATCCTTCTGGTAAGCCACATATGGGTCATGCTTATTCAAGTATCGTTGCAGATGTTCTTGCTCGTTTTAAAAGATTAGAGGGATATAATGTTTTATTTTTAACAGGTACAGATGAACATGGTCAAAAAATTCAAAAAGAAGCAGAAAAAAATAATAAGGAACCTAAAATATTTTGTGATGATATATCTGAAACTTTTAGAAAATTAACAAAAACACTTAATTTATCAAATGACGATTTTATAAGAACAACTGAGTCCAGACATTTAAAATCAGTTAACGAAATATGGAATAGATTAATAAATTCAGGAGATATTTATTTAGATAAATATAGTGGTTGGTATTCAGTTTCTGATGAAGCATATTATGATGAGGAGGAAATAGAGGAAAAAGATGGAAATAAAGTATCTAAAACCTCTGGTTCAATTGTTGAATGGGTAGAGGAGGAGTCTTATTTCTTTAAACTATCTAAGTTCCAAAAAAGATTATTAGATTATTATCAAAAGAATGAAGACTTTATTCTACCAAGGTCAAGAAAAAACGAGGTAGTAAAGTTTGTGGAAAAAGGTCTAAAAGATTTATCAATCAGTAGGACATCTTTTTCTTGGGGTATCCCAGTTCCTGAAAATAAAAAACATGTCATTTATGTTTGGCTAGATGCATTAACAAATTATTTAAGTGCACTTAATTTTCCTAATATTGATGATAAAAAATATAAATCTTTTTGGCCAGCTGACATTCATATTATTGGTAAAGATATTTTAAGATTTCATGCTGTTTACTGGCCAGCTTTCTTATTCGCGGCAAAACTACCACTACCTAAACGAGTTTATGGACATGGTTGGATACTGTCAGATGATAAGAAAATGTCTAAATCGCTTGGAAACATCTTGGATCCAATCGAGGTGATTAAAGATTTTGGTATTGATCAGTTGAGATATTATCTAATTAAAGAGGTTTCATTGGGAAACGATGGAAGTATTTCTATGCAAAATCTTAAAAACTGCATTAACAATGATTTAGCTAATAATTATGGCAATTTGTGCCAAAGAGTTTTTTCTTTTATAAAAAAAAATTGTTCAAATAAAATTCCAAAAAAAAATAATTTAAAAGATGCTGATATCAAACTAATTAAAAACCTTAAAGATAAAGTTCCCGAACTTATTGATAAGATAAATAATCAAAATTTAAATGAGTATATTAAAACAATAGTAAATTTTTCTTTTGAGGCCAATAAGTATTTTAATGACTCAGAACCATGGGCTTTAAAAACAAAGAACCCTGAAAGAATGAATGCTATTCTTCATACAATTTTGGAACAAATAAAAAACATATCAATTCTCTTAAACCCAATTATACCTATTTCTACAAAAAAAGTTTTAGATACTATTAATTTATCTGATAAAGATATTTCAATTGAAAATATTAAAAAAGATGACTTTTTTGACTACAATTTAGAATTAAAAAATTTAGATATTTTATTTAAAAAGATTGATAATGATAATTGATTCACATTGCCATCTGACCTACGAACCGATGTCAAATTCTTTAAACGAAACAATACAAAGAGCAAATAAAGATGGCATTAAATACATGCTTACAATATCGACAGAAGATAAGAGTTACGAACAAATACTTAAGATAGTTAATGGTTATGAAAGTGTTTACGGTACTTATGGAATTCATCCTCATGAAGCTAAGTTGCATCAACATATTAAAAGTGATTATATAATTAATAAAGTTAATCAAAATAAAAAAATTATTGGTATTGGTGAAACAGGATTGGACTTTTATTACAATCATTCTGAAAAGAAAGATCAAATCTATTCTTTTGAGGAACACATATCAGCTGCACAAGAAAAAAATCTGCCACTAATAGTTCACACAAGATCTGCAGAAAAAGAAACTTTAGAAATATTAGAAAAACACTCGAAAAAAAAAGAAACTAAAATCCTTATTCATTGTTTTACCGGATCACGAGAATTCGCTTTTAAATTATTAAATCTAGGTGCTTATATTTCTGCTAGTGGAGTAGTAACATTCAAAAAATCTCAGGATTTAGCCAATACTTTCAGAGATATACCAAACGAAAGAATATTAGTTGAAACTGATGCTCCATATCTTGCCCCAGTGCCATTAAGAGGTAAACCAAATGAACCCAGTTACATAATACATACAGTAAAGTTTTTATCTAAAATAAAAAATTTATCATTTGATGAGTTTTCAAAAGTTACAACTAACAATTTTTTTAATTTATTTGGTCAATTAAATTGAAAAGTAAATTTACAATTCTAGGCTGTGGAAGTTCTCTTGGATCTCCATGGATAACTAATTACAGAGGTAATCTAAAACAAAGTCCAAAAAATTTAAGGACTAGGTGTTGTGCTCATATTCAAAAAGGAAATTTGTCTGTTTGTATAGATACTTCACCAGATATAAAGTATCAATTTTTAAAAAATAAAATTAAAAATCTTGACTCAATTATTTATACTCATGAACATGCAGATCAAACAGCCGGTATATTTGAAATGAGACCGTTTTATTGGAAAAATAAATCAAAGATTCCAATCTATGGTAGTCGAAGAACGATCAGAGCTTTAAAAAAATCTTACAGATTCTGTTTCTTTGAAGAGCAAGGGTATAAGCCGATTATGAAAGCGAATATAATTGATAAAAGTTTTTCTATAAAAAAAAATAATACTAAACTGATCATTAAACCTTTTCAAGTTACTCATGGATTAATTAAATCAACCGGATACATAATAGACAAAATTGCGTACATAAGTGATTGTAATAACATATCTTTGAAGAATATAGATCATCTCAAAAATCTAAATTACCTGGTATTAGATTGTCTTAAAATTGATAAGCACCCTTCACACTTTAATTTAGAAGAAGCTTTGAACTTAATAAATTTAACCAAACCTAAAAAAGCTATACTTACTAATTTGCATACGGATTTAGATTATTTTGAATTAAAAAAAATTTTACCAAAAAATATAACCCCTGCATATGATGGATTAAGTTTTAGAAGCTAAATCAAATTTTCAATTACTTTAATGAATTTTTTAGATGAAGGTTTTGTTATTGAGGAGAATGTTTCTGCAACTTTTCCATCTTTTCCAATTATAATTTTATGAAAATTCCACTTTGGTATTGCACCAATACCATAATCTTTCCTTGCCCATTTATAAAATGGATGTGAATTATTTCCTATTACACTAATCTTTTCCGTCATCGGAAATGTGATTCCAAAATTTGTTTCACAAAAGTTCTTTATTTCTTTATTGTTACCAGGTTCTTGTCTGAAGTTATTAGTGGGGACTCCTAAAACAACTAAATTTTTACTTTTATATTCAGACCACAATGTTTGAAGATCTTCGTATTGAGGCGTGTAACCACATCTACTTGCAACATTTACTACTACAATTACTTTTCCTTTGTACTGACTTAATTCGATTAAGTCTCCATCTATGCTATTGAATTCGTAATCATAAGCGGTACCATTATTCCCAGCTATAACTTTTGAAAAAAAACTGAACATAAATAAAATAATGAATATTTTTTTCATAATTTTAATGCTTTTAATACTGCATCAATTGGCAAAAATATACATTTAAATCTATTAAAATTGTCGCTATTTAGTAATTTTTTGAAATCAGATAACCTTTTAGGAATTTTTACATTTTTTTTTAATGATATTTTTTTTAAGGTTATTAAATCATTTTTAATATCTTTTAATTTAACGTTTTTTATTTTTCTCGATAGGAGACTTGCTGAAGCCTCACAATATACACAGGATATAGTTTCGTATTTCATTGAGTTAATTTTTTTTTTATCTGCTATTAACTCTAAGGTAATTTTGTCTCCACATGTTGAATTTTTTAAAGATATTTTGTGTGAGTATTTTTTTCTGAGACCTACATTTGAAGTATTAGAAGCTAATCTAATGATATCTTTATTGATCATTTCTTAGAAGAAAATAACAGTAAGAAATATCCAAAAAGCGTAGAAAGAAGAGAGCCAGTTAACACTCCAATTTTTACTCCATCCATATATTCTAAATTATTTACAAAAGCTAAATTTCCAACAAATAAACTCATTGTAAATCCAATACCTGTTAATATTGAAACACCATAAAGAGCTAACCAGGTAGAACCGGATGGTTTATCTGCAAATTTAAGTTTAACAGATATATAAGAGAGGGCAAAAACACCAATTTGTTTTCCAAAAAATAGACCTAAAACAATTCCAAGAGGCACAGGATTTAACAAAGTAGCAAAAGTTAGTCCTTCAAGTGAAACTCCTGCATTTGCAAAAGCAAAAAGCGGCATTATTCCAAAAGCTACATAAGGTGACAATCCATGTTCTAATTTAAGTAACATTGATTCTTTACTCTTTTTTTTGTTGTGCGGAATTGTTAGGGCTAATAGAACACCTGCAATTGTAGCATGTATTCCTGATTGATGAGTAAAATCCCACAGAAAAACTCCTACAATAAAGAAAGGTATAAAACTTTTTATTTTAAATTTATTAAGGGCTATTAAAATAATCAAAGATAATAACATCAGAACTAAATATTTTGCTTCGATATTTCCAGAATAAAAAAAGGCAATAATAACTATTGCCCCTAAATCATCTATAATTGCTAGAGCAGTCAAAAAAACTTTAAGCGATATTGGAACCCTTTTACCTAATAACGATAAAACTCCTAAAGAGAAAGCAATATCTGTAGCTGAAGGTATAGCCCAACCATTTAATGTTGTGCTGTCAGAATAATTTACAACAATATAGAATAAAGCCGGTACTGCCATCCCTCCGACTGCACCAATGATAGGTAACATAGCTTGTTTTGGGTTAGATAATTCTCCCTGAATAAATTCTCTTTTTATCTCTAATGAAACAAAAAAGAAAAATATAGCCATCAGAACATCATTTATCCAATGAAGAACACTTAGTTTTAGACCAAACTCCTTAGTACCAAGTGTGATATATTTTTCTAGAGTAGAAAAATAAATTTCACTTAAACCACCATTACTAATTATAAGCGCTAGTATTGCAGCAAATAACAAAACTAACCCAGAAGCAGCTTCAAGTTTAAAAAAATATTTAAATGGTTTTGTAATATGCTTTATCATTGGTATTATTTACTTCTATAGAGACTATCTTTCAATTGCCAAAATCACTTAATTAACCTATAAAACAGACGTTCGGGGCGTAGCGCAGCCTGGTAGCGCATCTGGTTTGGGACCAGAGGGTCGCAGGTTCAAATCCTGCCGCCCCGACCATTATAAACATGAAAAAAGCTAAAATTTACATTCCTGCTAAAACTGCGATGCAATCGGGTAGGGGTAAAATTAAAAATTGGGTATTAGAATTTATAACCAAAGATTCTTCAATAAATCCTTTAATGGGGTGGGAGACATCGACGGATACCCTTGAAGAAATTATTCTTAAGTTTCCGTCAAAAGAAAAAGCTATAGAATATGCTAAAAAAAATAATATATCTTACAATATTATAGAACCTAAAAAGAAAGAATTTGTTATAAAGTCCTACGCAGATAATTTTCTAAAAGATTAAATATGTGGAGAAGTTTTTTTAGAGATAAAAAATGGTTTTATTGGTCCTACGGAGGTGGGTTTTTTATTATTTCTTTGTTAGTGCTGCAAACCTATTTGGATGTTCTCTTCAATAGTTGGTACAAGGATTTTTATGATATTCTCCAAACAGCTGAAAAACGTGAGATATCAGAGTTTTGGGAGTCAATTAAAAGGTTTTTATATATAGCACTTCCTTACGTTACACTTTTCGCTTTTACTAATTGGTTTACTAGGCTATGGGCATTCAGATGGAGAGAGGCTATGACGTTTTCGTATATGCCATATTGGAGGGCTACTGAGGCAAAAGTAGAGGGCTCATCTCAAAGAATTCAAGAGGACTGTATGAACTTTGCTAAAATTGTAGAGTCAATTGGTTTGCAAGTTGTCAAAGCTATTATGACATTAATAGCATTCATACCAATTTTATGGGTTCTATCTTCAAATGTTACTGTTCCTTTTTTAAACAATGTATCTGGATCTTTAGTATGGGTAGCCCTTACTCTAAGTTTAGGTGGAATACTTATTAGTTGGCTAGTTGGAATAAAATTACCTGGTCTTGAATATAACAACCAAAAGGTTGAAGCTGCATTTAGAAAAGAATTAGTTTATGGTGAGGACGACAGAAAAAACTATGTTCAAGCTCCTACGATTTTACAATTATTTACTGGAATAAAATTCAATTATCATAAGTTATTTTTACACTATGGATATTTTGATTTATGGGCTATTTGGTACAGACAATTATTTGTAATTGTACCATTTTTAATAATGGCACCAGGATTGTTTACTGCAGCGTTCACTTTGGGTATTATGATGCAAGTAGTAAATGCATTTGGCGAGGTAAAGGACGCATTTTCTGTATTTCTATACAATTGGACAAGAATTACAGAACTAAGATCTATACATAAGCGATTAATGGAATTCGAAACGGCTATTAATTATAACACTAATAAGTTGAGAAAGCCTCGAAAATCTGATGTAAGAGTTTAATGGAACTCTATATCAAACTGTTAGACGTCATACTTCCAGTATTTTTTGTAATTGGTATAGGTTATTACCTTGGAAAAAAAGATACAAATTTTAACACCGATTTTATAACTACATTGGCTGGTAATGTGGGTACTCCTGCAATGATTTTTTACACTATTACATCAACAGGCGTAACTTTAGAAACATTTATAGAATATTTTACTTATGCTTTAATTATAATAGGTGGGTTTGCTCTAGTAGGCTTAATTGTTCTTGTTTTAATGAAAAAGGACTTTGTAAGTGAACTTCCTCCATTAATTTTACCAAATACTGGTAATATGGGTATACCTATCTGTTTATTTGCCTATGGTACAGAGGGTTTAGGTATAGCCTCAGCTATAGCATCAGTAATTATCTTGCTTCACTTCACACTAGGGGTTCTTTTAGCAAAAAAAAGTTTTTCACTGAAAATATTAATTACTAATATGCCTATTTACGGGATAATAGCGGCTGTGATCGTTTTATATTATGATTGGGAGGTCCCTGGGTTTGTAGTTAACACTACATTTTTATTAACGTACGCTACAATATTTTTGGTTCTCATGTCCTTAGGAATTGCATTGACAAAATTAAAAGTAGTATCATGGTTAAATGCGTCTATTTTAAGCGGCGTTAGAATTATAATCGGTCCCATAATTGGATTTGGTTTAATTAAATATTTAAACCTCACTGGATTAGCCGCTGGAGTGCTTTTAATTCAATCCGCTATGCCAAGTGCTATTTTAACTTACTTAGTTGGCTCCATGTATTCAGAGCGAAGGGTTGTAGATAGCATTGCTAGCGTTATAGTTACCTCAACATTAATGTCATTTATAACTATCCCAAT
>CACMRM010000008.1 GCA_902616145.1 uncultured Pelagibacteraceae bacterium | reverse complement strand
AAATAAAAGAGGAAAACTTAGACACAGAGGAAGCTCCTCTCGAACTAAGTGAAGAAGTTCCAGCAGAAGAAGAAAACAAATCATAGTAAATTATGAAGAAAACTGTTTCAGTTGCGCCTATGATGGATTGCACTGATAAGCACGAAATTTATTTTTTAAGTCTTATAAGCAAAAACATTCATCTGTACACTGAGATGATTGTTGCTAACGCAATTATAAGAGGAGATAGAACTAAATTGCTTTCATTTAAAAAAATAAATAATCCTGTAACACTTCAAGTCGGCGGATCAGATCCTAGAGAGTTAGCCGAAGCATGCAAGATTTCTGAAGACTATGGATATAAAGAAATAAATTTAAATTTAGGTTGTCCAAGTAAAAAAGTACAAAAAAATAAATTTGGCGCATGTTTAATGCAAGAACCAGATCTTGTAGCTAAATGTATTGAAGCAATGACTAAAGCAACTAAATTACCTGTAACAATAAAAACTAGAATTGGTTACAACGATGTTGAAGATTTTGAGTTTTTAAAATCTTTTATTCAGACAACTAAAGATGCGGGTTCAAAAAAATTCATTATTCATGCAAGAAAAGCTTTACTCAAAAAACTCACTCCAAAAGAAAATTTAAATATTCCACCTTTGAAATATGATTTTGTTTACAAATTGAAAGATTATTTTAAAGGCTATGAGATAATTATTAATGGAGGAGTAAAAACAACAGAAGAAATTAAAAAACACTTAACAAAAGTAGACGGTGTGATGATTGGCAGAGCTATTTATCACTCACCTTATTTTTTAGCAGATATTGAAAAAGAAATTTTTAAAAATGAAAATGTACCGACAAGAACAGAAGTTATGGAAAATCTAATTCCTTATATTCAAGAGCAGACATCAAAAGGTGTACAGTTAAATCATATTATGAGACATACGGTAGGTTTGTTTCATGGGCAAAATGGTTCAAAAACTTGGAAACAATATCTATCTAAAAATATGTGCATAAGAGATGCTGATTTACAAAAAGTAAATCATATTATGGATCAAGTAAGAAAAAATAATCCTGTTTCTTTAGAGAGATAGTTTTGGATATCCTTTCTCAATCAGATATAATTTATTTAGTTTTAATAATGATTGCTACAGCAATACCTGCAGGGTTTGCTGCTGGACTTTTTGGTATTGGCGGAGGGTTAGTAACAGTCCCTATATTGTTTTATATATTTAGCTTTTCCGGAATAGAAACTGCTTATGTTATGCATTTAGCAGTAGGAACCTCATTTGGAATCATTATACCGACCTCAACTGTTTCTGTATTAACCCACCATCAACATAAAGCTGTAGATTTTAGTATTGTTAAAGGTTTTGGGTTTTTTGTTGCTACTGGAGTAATTCTAGGAACAATTTTCGCTGCAAGCTTAGAAACAAAACCTTTGATATTGTTTTTTACAATTATTGTGTATGTTCTAGCGTTTTACTTACTGTTCTTAAAAGAAAAAGAAACAAATATAGAAATTAAAATAGGATTATTTTCGAAAGCCATTTCAGGTATTGTAAGCGGCTTTATTTCTGCACCAATGGGCATTGGTGGAGCCGTGATGAATGTTCCAATTTTAAAATTTTTTGGTTATCCGATAAATAAAGCCATTGGAAGTGCGGCTGCAATCGGATTTATTATTGCTTTATTTGGTGCAGGGGGTTTTTTTAATTTCAGGCTCATACTTGGAAGCTAATTTACCTTTAAGTATTGGGTTTTTGAATATTCCAGCCTTTTTAGTTTTTTTTCCTATTACTGCTTACATGGCGAGACTTGGAGCAAAAGCTAGCCATAGGGTTGATAAAATGAGGATGACTAAATATTTTGGATTGTTTCTTATAGTTATTGGAACCAGATTCTTATACGAATATTTTAAACTTTAAATTTTTTGATCGTAGTCTCCAATCTTTCCAGTTTTTTGTAAAAGATTATCTATAAATTCAAATATTTTTTTCTTTCTTTCATTTGATTTAGTGCTTTCAGTAACAATTACTAAAGAGGGCTTATTAGATGATGCTCTTATTAAACCCCATGATCCATCTTCAAGAGAAAATCTCACACCATTCACTGTCAATACTTCAGATATACTTTGATTATCGATTTTGATACCTTCATCTTTTAATTTATTTACCTTTTTTACCATTTCATCAACTACTTTATACTTCTCCTCATCCTTACAATAAGGAGCCATCGTTGGGGTTTGATAAGTTACAGGCAGAGATCTAATAATTTCACTCATTTTTTTGTTTTGGTCTACAATAAGGTGGCAAACTTGTATTGCTGAATTAATCCCATCATCATATCCATAACCCAAAGGTTGATTGAAGAAAAAATGTCCACTCTTTTCGAAACCTGCTAATGCTTTTTCTTTATTAACTTTTCTTTTAATATGCGAATGTCCAGTTTTCCAATATATGGTTTCACATCCATTTTTTTCCAAGATTTTATCATTTTTAAATAGTCCAGTTGATTTAACGTCGACAATAAATTTTGAATTTTTATGTTTACTTGAAAGATTTCTTGCAATTAGTAAACCAATTTTATCCGAGAATATTTCATTCCCTTCTTCATCTATTACTCCACATCTATCTCCATCCCCATCAAAACCAAATCCAATATCGGCTTTATTATCTTTTACAGCTTTAGCTATTGCATGTAGCATTTCAAGATCCTCAGGATTTGGGTTATATTTAGGAAAGGTCCAATCTAAGTTACAATCTAATTCTATGACCTCGCATCCAATGCCTTTTAAAATTTCTGGAGCAAATATTCCTGCTGTACCGTTACCACAAGCAACTATTACTTTTAATTTTTTATTTATCTTATTTTTTTTAATTAAATCTTGAGTATAAACATCTTTAAAATCATCAATTTTTTTTAATGTACCTTTCCCACTTAAAAATTTGTTATTTAAAGTAATATCTTTTAAGTTTGCCATTTCCTCCGGCGCATGAGTTAAACCTTTTTGAATACCCATTTTTACTCCTGTCCAACCATTCTCATTATGACTAGCAGTTACCATAGCTATGGCATCTGATTTTAAATTAAACTGAGCAAAATAAACCATTGGCGAAAGAGATAATCCTACATCCTCAACATTGCATCCAGTTGAGATTAAACCATCTGTAAGAGCTTTTTTAATTTTTTCACTATAGGATCTATAATCATGACCAACAATTACCCTTGGATTTTTTATTTTAGTGCTTTGAATAATTTGAGTTCCTAGGCCTTTACCTAAATTAATGATTCCCTTAATATCAATCTCTTTTTCAAAGACCCACCTCGCGTCGTACTCTCTAAAACCATTTGGATTGATTTTCATTAGTAATAAATACTAAAGAATATAGGCATTTGTTATTAAATGTTTGTTAACAAAACTTTCCACTTGCAAAATTAATCAAATGTTCTTATAATGTTCTATTGATTTCAGTGTTATATAGTATATCAACATATCTGTAACACAACATGTAGTTGTTTTGTTAACAAATCAAGTAAAACAAGGAAAATATGAATAAAAGTGTATCATTGGCAATAGAGAAAGCTGTCGGCTCAATAAGCCAAAAAAACCAAAACGAACTAAAGAATAACGGACCTAAAAAACCGGATTTGTTTTCTTTATCTGGAGAGACTGAATTATTTCAAAATGAGAAAGGGATCACTATCAAAATCGATAGATCAAGAGATGAGAATTTAACTGATTTTGGTAAAGCTACACTAACAGATAGATATTTAGGTCAAAGCGAAAGTTTTCAAGATCTATTTGCAAGAGTTGCGAGCGTTTACGCTGATGATAATTTACATGCACAAAGAATTTACAATTACATAAGCAATTTATGGTTTATGCCTGCCACACCCGTTTTATCTAATGGCGGTACAGAAAGAGGACTGCCAATTTCATGTTTTTTAAATGAAGCAAGCGATAGTCTTGAAGGAATTACAAATCTTTGGGAAGAAAACGTTTGGCTTGCAGCCAGAGGAGGTGGGATTGGAAGTTATTGGGGTAATCTAAGATCAATTGGAGAAAAAATTGGAAAAGTTGGAAAAACTTCTGGGATTATTCCATTCATCAAAGTTATGGACTCTTTAACTTTGGCAATTAGTCAAGGTTCTTTAAGAAGAGGTTCAGCTGCTTGTTATTTACAAATTGACCATCCTGAAATCGAAGAGTTTATCGAAATGAGAAGGCCAACTGGTGGAGACGTAAATAGAAGATCTCTAAATTTACACCATGGTGTTTTAGTAACGGATGAGTTTATGAGAGCAGTAGAAACAGGTGGTCAATGGGCATTAAGAAGTCCTTACGATGGATCTGTACAACAAACTATACCAGCAAGAAATTTATGGATAAGATTATTGACTGCAAGAATTGAAACAGGTGAGCCTTACATCGTTTACATTGATACAGTTAACAGACAAATTCCACAGCATCACAAGCTTGCAGGCTTAAAAGTTAAAACTTCTAACCTTTGTAGTGAAATTACTTTACCAACTGGTATAGACAACGAAGGGAACCAAAGAACAGCAGTTTGTTGTTTATCATCATTAAACTTAGATACTTACGATCAATGGAAAGATGATCCCCAATTCGTTGAAGACGTAATGAGGTTTTTAGATAATGTTATGACTGATTTTATCAATAGAGCCCCTGATGAATTTGCTCATGCAAAATACTCGGCAATGAGAGAAAGAAGTGTTGGTCTTGGAGTTATGGGATTACACTCATACTTTCAGCAAAAAAATATTCCTTTTGGATCAGTAATGAGCAAGGTGTGGAACAAAAAAATATTCCAAAATATTCAAGAGAAAGTTGACGAAGCGTCAAAGACTTTAGCTGATGAAAGAGGATCATGTCCAGATGCAGAAGAATACGGAATGAAGGAAAGATTTTCAAACAAAACTGCAATAGCTCCTACAGCCTCTATTTCAATTATTTGTGGAGGATCTTCTCCGGGGATTGAACCTATTGCTGCTAATAGCTACACTCATAAAACGCTCTCAGGTTCCTTTAACGTTAGAAATAAATACTTAAAGAAGATACTTCAAAAATATAATAAAGATACAGATGAAGTTTGGTCAACAATAACAACCAATCAAGGATCTGTGTCACACTTAAACTTTTTAACTGCAAATGAAAAAGATACATTTAAAACTGCTTTTGAAATCGATCAAAGATGGATTGTTGAACTTGGTGCAGATAGAACTCCGCATATCTCACAAGCACAGTCGGTAAATATCTTTGTTCCTGCAGATATTCATAAAAAAGAACTTCACGATATTCATTTTCAAGCATGGAAAAAAGGTTTGAAAAGCCTTTATTATTGTAGATCCAAATCAATCCAGAGAGCTGAAAATGTAAACAACGGATCTTCAACAGATGTGACAAAAAATGTTTACTCTGGAAAACAAGAATCAAATAATGAAAGCAATAACTATGAGGAGTGTTTATCATGTCAGTAGCAGAAAAAACTAAACCAACAATAATTCAGCCTAATAAAATGGGTTTATTAGTCGAAAACCCAGTATACAAACCCTTTAGATATCCATGGTGTTATGACGCCTGGTTAACTCAACAAAGAATCCATTGGCTACCGGAAGAGGTGCCACTAGGGGATGATGTTAGAGACTGGCAGAAAAATTTATCAGTTGAGGAAAAAAATCTTTTAACTCACATATTTAGATTCTTTACCCAAGCAGATGTTGAAGTTAATAATTGTTACTTAAGACACTACACAACAGTTTTTAAACCAACAGAAGTTTTAATGATGATGACGGCCTTTGCTGCAATGGAAACTGTTCACATCGCTGCTTACTCTCATCTTTTAGATACCATCGGGATGCCAGAGACAGAGTACTCAGCATTCCTGCAGTATAAAGAAATGAAAGATAAATACGACTACATGCAAGGTTTTGATGTTAAGTCAAAACATAACATAGCAATGACGATGGCAGTGTTCTCAGCATTTACTGAAGGCTTACAATTGTTTGCAAGTTTTGCAATTTTATTAAACTTCCCAAGATTTAATAAAATGAAAGGGATGGGCCAAATAGTAACTTGGTCAGTAAGAGATGAAACTTTACACTGTAACTCAATGATTAGACTTTTCAGAGATTTCGTTAAAGAAGAACCTCAAATTTGGAACGACAAATTAAAAAATGAAATCTATGAAGCGTGTAAAACAATTGTTCACCACGAAGATGCATTTATCGATCTTGCTTTTCAAATGGGTCCAATGCAAGGTTTAACAGCAGATGAAGTTAAACAATACATTAGATTTATTGGTAATAGAAGATTAGAGCAATTAGGTTTAAATCCTATCTACGACGTAAAGAAAAATCCATTAACGTGGTTAGATACAATGCTTAACGGAGTAGAGCACATGAACTTTTTTGAAGGTAGAGCTACAGAATATTCTAAAGCTTCTACGAAAGGTACATGGGGTGAGGTTTTTGCTTAAAGATTATTTTTCCCAATCAAATTTAGGAAAAGTATCAAACACCTGAAGAACTTTATCAGACCATTGATTACAAATTTTTTTGTAGTCCTCATCAGATGTGTTTAAACATTTAAGATAAGATAATTTTGTTTGGTCTTTTTTATAGACGGCAATATCAATTGGTGGGCCTACTGTTAAATCACTTTTGAGTGTGGAGTCCATAGATATTAATGCACATCTAGATGCATCACCTATTGAAACATTAGGAGTTATAACTCTGTCGAGTATGGGCTTACCATACTTTACTTCACCAATTACCAAATAAGGTTTACTATCAGCTGGTCTTATATAATTTCCTTGAGGATAAACTAAGTACAATTCTAAATCTTGACCTCTTATTTGCCCTCCAATTATAAATGTTGCTCCTAAAACAAGGCTGTCTGTGTTCACCCCGTCTGGAGATGAATGTTTAATCGTAAGTTTTCCAACATATGAAGCTATTTGCTCAAAATCTTTACATTTATTGAGATTGTTCGAGGAATTTTCTTTTATGTCTTTCTCGATAGACTTAAAAACTGCTTGCGATGTTGCCAAGTTTCCTGAAGTAACTATAACAACTGTTCTGTCACCAACGTCGTAAGTAAGCATTTTAGAATAAATGTTTACATTATCTAAACCAGCGTTTGTTCTAGAGTCAGAAGCTAATACAACGCCTTCATTAGTCTTAATACCTATACAATATGTCATGGTGAATTCTTATTTAAAAAACAGTAAATATTCAATTCTTAATTATCATAGCTATTATCGAATTTGTGCATTTGATAAAGGCATCAAACTATTAAGAATTATAGAATGGTTAATTTGTGGAAAAAATACGATTCAAAAAAAACTTATGACGAGTATTTAAACTCGGACCATAAGTTGCGTAGGCAGGCTATTATAATCTCACATATTTTAGAAAGGCATGGAATTAAGAAATTAAATGAAATTGAAAAAAACTGTGCAAGCACCATAAGCGCAAGAGGAATTAATTTTAGAGTATATTCATCTGGTAAAAAACTTCACGAAAAAAAATGGCCATTAGATATAATACCAAGAATAATTTTAAAAAAAGATTGGTCGAAGGTTTCTAAGGGCTTACTTCAAAGAGTTAAAGCTCTTAACTTATTTATTGACGATGTATACAATGATAGAAAAATATTTAAAGACAATATTATTCCTGAAGAGTTAGTATTTAATTCTCCTCATTATTTGAGAGAATGTTATGGATTTTCTCCAAAATATAAATCTTGGTCAAACATTTCAGGGGTTGATTTAATTAGAAATATTGATGGAGAGTTTATGGTGCTCGAAGACAATCTTAGAGTTCCTTCAGGTGTTTCCTACATGCTTGAAAATCGAATGGTAATGAGAGATGTTTTTCCAGAATTATTTACGAAATATAAAGTTGCCTCGGTCCACCAGTATCCTAATAAATTATATCATTGCATGCTAGAGTGTGTTCCTAGAAAAACTAAAAATCCACATATGTGTGTATTAACTCCAGGAAGATTTAATTCAGCTTATTTTGAACACAGATTTTTAGCTGAACAAATGGGTATAGCTTTAGTCGAAGGAAAAGATTTATTTGTTGAGAAAGATTTTGTCTATATGAAAACTGTTAAAGGGCCGTTAAAAGTAGATTGTATTTATAGAAGAATAGATGATAACTTTTTAGATCCAAAAGTTTTTTATAAACACTCGTTACTAGGTGTACCAGGTTTATTTAAATGTTGGAGAAAAGGAAACGTTGGTATTATAAACGCACCTGGAACTGGTATCGCTGATGATAAAGCAATTTACTCATATGTAGACAAGATGATTAAATTTTATTTAGATGAGGAGCCTAAACTTAAACAAGTAAAAACTTTTTTATGTAGAAAAAAAATTCATAAAGATCATGTTATCGAAAATATTTCTAAACTTGTCGTTAAACCTACAAATGGATCAGGCGGTAATGGAATATTAATTGGGCCTAAATCGTCTAAAGATGAGCGAGAACTAATGATTAATAAGATTAAAGCTAAGCCCGAGGCATATATTGCTCAACCATTAGAAATACTTTCAACAACACCAACAATTTCTGAAGAAGGAATAGAGCCAAGACATTTAGATTTAAGACCATTTATATTAACTGGTAAAAAATCATGGGTTACAACAGGTGGACTTACTAGAGTGGCTCTTAAAAAAGGAAGTACAATCGTGAACAGTTCTCAAGGTGGCGGATCTAAAGATACTTTAGTTATTGAAAGATAAATTATTTAACAACTCTTAAAAGAAGCATACATATTTCTTATTAAATCAAAGTATAAATCTTTTCCTGGATCAAGAGTTGCTCCTAATGGATCTATAACTCCAGTCTTAATATTGGTATCTTTTGCAACTGCTTTTATAATATCTGGATTAAATTGAGGTTCTGAAAATACACAAGTTACTTTTTCATGTTCAATTATTTCTCTGATTTCAGCCAATTGCTCAGCTCCTGGTAATACATCTGTATTAACTGTAAAAGCTCCCAAAACATTTACATTAAATCTTTTTTCAAAATACTGGTAGGCATCATGGAATACAATAGATTTAAAATCTCCTTTTAGCTCAGATTTAACTTTTTTTGTAAGATTGTCTAAAGCTTTATGAGCCTTCTTTAAATTAGCTTTATAAGCAGATGCATTGTTTGGATCTTTTTCAATTAAATGCTCTGCCATCTCACTTAAGATTGCTTTTGCGTTTATTGGATCAAGCCAAATATGCGGATCGTGTTCGCCGTGAGCATGCTCGTGATGATCATCATGTTTATCCTCTTTATGACCATGTTCTTTATGATCATCATGTTTATCCTCTTTATGACCATGTTCTTTATGATCATCGTGTCCGTGATCATCATGCCCTTCGAATATGTTTCTTTCTCTGAATTCTAATTTTTTTACACCCTTGATTTCCATTAATTCTATTTTTTCAGCTTTTTTTGCTATTGATTTTAATGGTTTTTCTAAAAAAGTTTCTAAGTCTTCGCCAACCCAAAATATTAAGTCAGCATTTTGCAACATTTTAGCGTGTGATGGTTTTAATGCAAATCCATGTGGAGAATTATATCCATCAACAATTAAATCTGGTTTACCCACTCCATCCATCAAATAACTAGCTAGTGAATGTATTGGTTTAATAGAAGCCACAACTTTAATTTCTGCATTGGCAGAAAAACTTAGAGTTAATGTAAAAAATAAAGTAATTGTAAGCTTAATAAATTTGTTTATCATAGTGTTATAATATAACGTTTGTTATAATATAACATATTTGAGGTCAAGGTTTTTAATATGGAAAATAAAAATAAAGTTCTACTAAAGGTTGAAAATGCTGGCGTTTCTATAAATGACAAATCTTTAGTTAAAGGAGTTTCATTTGAGATTAAACAAGGTGAGATAGTCACTTTGATAGGTCCAAATGGCTCTGGGAAATCAACAACAGCAAAAATTGCTTTAGGAATTTATAAAAAGATAGATGGCAAAGTTAAAAAATATACTGACAAAATTGGATACGTGCCTCAAAAAATTTCAATAGATTGGACCTTGCCAATAAGAGTATTGGATTTTATGACTTTGACAGAAGAATTAACTCAAGATCAAATTAATATTGCTTTAAATTTAACTGGTGTTGAACACCTAAAAAATAAAAGTTTAAGTAATTTATCTGGAGGAGAGTTCCAAAGAGTTTTGATAGCAAGAGCTATTTCTAAAAAACCAGAATTATTAGTTCTTGATGAGCCAGTACAAGGTGTTGATTTTAAAGGTGAAATTGCTCTATATGAATTAATCAAACAAATTTCAGAAAAAATGAAATGTGGAATTCTTTTAATTTCACATGATCTACATGTAGTAATGTCTGCAACTGATTTTGTATTATGTTTAAATGGACATGTATGTTGTTCTGGAGCACCTCATAAAGTCGTTAAAGACAGTAAATATAAGGAATTGTTCGGAGATAGAGCTTCCAATATCTTATCTTTATATGAGCATAAACATGATCATACTCACTCTCAAGATGGAACAATAGATCAAAAATAATATGCTTAATGATTTTTTTATAAGAGCTTTACTTGCAGGAATTGGAATAGCTTTAATAACAGGTCCAATAGGATGCTTTGTAATTTGGAGAAGATTGTCTTTTTTTGCAGGTACACTTGCGCATTCAGCTTTATTAGGTGTAACTATGGCTTTGGTATTTGAACTTAATATTGCTTTTTCAGTTTTTTTAATATCAGCAGTTTTAGCAATTTTTCTCCTTCAATTACAAACTAAAACAAATCTTCCTAACGATGCTTTGTTAGGTTTATTAGCCCATTCATCGCTAGCAATAGGACTTGTAATTATTGGATTTTTAACAACTATTAGATTTGATGTTATGGGTTTGTTATTTGGCGATATATTAGCTGTAAGTCAAAGTGATTTGTTATTAATTTGGGGTGGTGGCGTATTTATTTTAATAATTTTAAAGATTATTTGGAAACCTTTGTTTGCTTCCACAATAAATTATGATTTAGCTAAAGCAGAAGGGATGAACCCTGATAGGTATAATGCAATATTCACAATTTTGATGGCAGCAATAATTGCTATTTCAATTAAAATAGTCGGACTTCTTTTAATAACTGGAATGCTAATAATTCCCGCAGCTCTTGCAAGAAATATATCTAACAATCCATTACAGATGGTTATTTTATCGACAATTGGAGGACTATTATCTATTTTAATAGGATTATTTTCTTCTTTAGAATTTAATACCGCATCAGGTCCATCAATAATAACCGCAGCTTTAATACTTTTTTGTTTTTCACTTTTAAAGTTTAAAAAATATTCCGAATTGAAAAAATGATAATTAATTAGTAAATTATATTTATGGCAAGAGCACAAACACTTTCTAGAAACCAACAAATAGTTTTAGATATTATTCAAAAAGCAAAAGGTCCTTTAAAAGCTTATTCCATATTATTTAATGTACAAAAAAAAGGAATTAAAGCCCCTCAACAAATTTATCGAGCATTGGATAAGTTGATTGGAATGGGAAAAATTCATAAAATAGAAAGTAAAAATGCTTTTGTTGCATGCAGAAGCTCAGATTGTGAAATTTCAAAAGCAACAGCATTTTCAATTTGTGAAAGTTGCGAAATGGTTGATGAGATCAGCGATACCAAACTTTCAAAATATTTATCAGGTTTTAATCATAAAAAAGGAATGAAATTTAAAAGATTTAACTTAGAATTTTTTGGTATCTGTAAAAAGTGTAAAAAAGATTAAATCAACTTTAAATATTTCTGCGACAATACTCTCTTTTCATTAAAATTCTTTATAAATTAATATAATATCAACAGAAGGATAATTATGAAATTATTAAAAATATTAATAACAATAGTTTTTGTTTCAACATTAAGTTTATCAATAAATGCAAAAGAAATAAAAATGGGTAAAGCTGATTGGGATACAGGTTATTTTCAAGCAGAAGTTTATAAAAAAGCACTAGAAAAAATGGGTTATAAAGTTACAGGCCCGACTGTTATGAAACCACAGGTATTTTATGTTGCGGCAGCTGCAGGAGATATGGATCTTTGGGTTAATGGATGGTTTGGAAATCACGATTCTTATGTCAAAGAGGCAATGGGTAAGGTTAAGCCTGTTGGTTTCGTTGCAAAAAGTGGTGGCTTGCAAGGTTACTTAATTGACAAAAAAACTGCAGATAAATTTAACATTAAATCTGTAATGGATATAAAAAATCACGCTAAAGAGTTTGACTCAAATGGCGATGGTAAAGCAGATATGGTTGCTTGCCATCCAGGATGGGGTTGCGAAAAAATTATATCAAGACATTTTGAGGAACTTGGTCTGGGTGAATTTATTAATCCAATAAAAGCAGATTACTCAGCTGCTATGGCAGATATAATTTCAAGATATAAAAATGGTAAATCTGTTTTATTTTATACTTGGACTCCGAACTGGACAGTCGGCACTTTAAAATTAGGTGAAGATGTAGTTTGGATCGAAGCTCCTTTTAGTGAAACAAAAGTTGTTAGCGTACCAAATGCAACAAAGTCAAAACTTAATATGGGATTTGGTGTGAACGACATTAGACCGGCTGCAAATGTTGATTTTTTAAAAGCTAATCCAAAAGTAGAAAAGTTTTTAAAAAAAGCATCTATTCCTTTAGCTGATATTGCTGCTCAGAACTTAAAAATGAATAAGGGTGAGAAAAGTGAAAAAGCAATAAAGAAACATGCTGAAGAGTGGATTAAATCAAATCAAAAAACTTTTAATAGTTGGATAAACTAAAAATAAATTAGCAAATAAGAATATATGCGCACGATAGTGCGCATATAAGACATATCTCACTTTTTAGTTGTATTACGGTTACATTCAAAATTTATACATGTTAAAATTTTATAAATTTAGGAGGGAAGATGAGATATTTTAAACATTTAGTATCAATAATTACAGCTATTACTATTAGTAGTGCTGTATTTGCCAATGAGATCAAAATGGGTAAGGCAGACTGGGATACAGGTTATTTTCAGGCTGAGATCTATAAGGCAGCTCTTGAGAAAATGGGTTACAAAGTTTCAGGCCCAACTGTAATGAAACCTCAAGTGTTTTATGTAGCGGCAACATCAGGTGATGTTGATTTATGGGTGAACGGCTGGTTCGGAACTCATGATGGTTACATTTCAGAATCTAAAGGAAAAGTTAAACCAGTTGGTTATGTAATGAAAGGTGGAGGAGCCCAAGGTTACTTAATCGATAAAAAATCAGCAGATAAATTTGGTATCAAAAGCGTAATGGATATCAAAAAACATGCAAAAGAGTTTGACTCAAATGGAGATGGAAAAGCAGACATGGTTGCTTGCCCTCCGGGTTGGGGTTGTGAAAAACAAATCACAAAACACTTTGATGAACTTGGATTAGGTGAATTTATCAATCCAGTAAAAGCAGACTACTCGGCTTCAATGGCAGATGCAGTGTCTAAGTATAAAAATGGAAAATCAATTCTGTTTTACACATGGACGCCTAATTGGACTGTTGGTGCTTTAAAACTTGGTAAAGATGTAGTTTGGATTGAAGTTCCATACAGTAAAACAAAACCTACTAAGATCGCTAATGCTACAAAATCTAAAGTAAATTTAGGTTTTGGTGCTGATGACATTAGACCAGCAGCTAACGTAGATTTTCTTAAAGCAAATCCAAAGGTAGAAAAAATGCTTAAAAAAGCCTCAATACCTCTTGGAGATATTGCTGCTCAGAACTTGAAGATGAACAAGGGTGAGAAAAGCGAAAAAGCTATTAAGAAACACGCAGCTGAATGGATAAAAGCTAATCAAAGTACGTTTGATAGTTGGATCAAGTAAAGGTTCAGGTTAATTTTAATGAGTTTAAAATTAGCCCCATCAGATTACGAAATATACATTCCAATAGGTGAATGGATAGAAGGAAATATTAAAGAGTGGCTGTTTGAACAAAGGCCACTCTTTAAAAAAATTTCAGCACCTATAGACACTGTATTAAATAGTTTAGACTCTCTTTTTAATTTTATTCCTTTTCCGATCATACTTTTAATATTTATAATTTTCGCTTACAGAACAAATGGAATTAAATTTGCAATATTTTCTTTTTTAAGTTTACTTTTTATTGATCTTGTTGACCTTTGGTCAGAAAGTATGACCACGCTTGCAATGATTTTTACTGCTGTTTTATTTTGTATGTTAATTGGAATTCCTCTTGGTATCATTGCTTCAAGAAGTAACACTTTTGAAATTATTTTACGTCCTATACTTGATATAATGCAAACAATACCAAGTTTCGTATATTTAATACCTGTAGTTATGCTTTTTGGAGTTGGCTTAACTCCTGGAGTAGTTGCTACAATTATATTTGCTTTACCACCAATTATTCGATTAACAAATTTAGGTATTAGGCAAGTTGGTAAAGGATTTAAAGAGGCAGGATCTAGTTTAGGACTTACAAGATTCTTAATATTAATCAAAATTGAAATTCCTTTGTCTTTAAAAACTATAATGGCAGGAGTTAATCAAACTCTAATGCTTGCTTTATCTATGGTAGTTATTGCTGCTTTAATAGGTGCAGGAGGACTAGGCTTAACAGTATATATTGCTCTGGGAAGGCTCGATGTTGGCTCTGCAGTTATTGGCGGAACAGGAATTGTAATTCTAGCAATTATATTAGATAGAATTACACAAAAAATAATTAAATCACACTAAAGACTTTAATTTTTCGATATGTTTTGGAGTAATTTCGCAACATCCTCCAATGATTTTTGCTCCATTGCTCTTTAATTTTTTACAAATTTCAAGGAACTTTTTGGGAGTAAGATCTTTTCTTTTTCCAAGCTGAACTTTTGGATTATTCGAATCTGGTTTCCAACCTGGCGGAATATGTTCAAAAGCATTAATTTTAAACCCAAATGGGACTTTAAGTTTTTTTGCATCTTGTATAACTTCGTTTAAATCCTCAAAAGAAACACAAGAAGCCATAATTCCAATGGGTTTATGTTTTTGAACTTTTTTTGCAACAGTTATAAATTTTTCACCTGAGGGTAACAATCCTTTACTCCTAATGTGGATACCGACTAAAATTTTTTTCTTGTATTTTTTAATTGCATTTAAACCTAATGAACATTCTTTCCAACTACTCATTACATCTAGATAAAAGAAATCCACATATGGATTGAGATATTTTGCCTGAGATTTAAAACTTTCCTTTATAAATTTTAAATCTTTTCCAAGATCAGCAAAATAAGTAAAGTTTTGAGGAGGCAAACTTCCAGCAATTAAAACCTTTTTCTTGGACATCGTAACAGCTCTTTTAGCTAATTTTCCAGCTAGAACGTTAAGATTTTTATATTCTTTTACCAAAGCATTTTCGATGAGCCTTCTTTTTCTACTACCAAAGCTATTAGTCACTATAATTTCTGCTCCAGCTTTTATAAAATCTAAATGCGTTTTGACAACTGTTTTGTGATATTTTCGATTATATAATGCTGAGGCTCCCCACAGAGTTCCGTGAGGTTTTACTCCACGGTTAAGGAGTTCCTGACCCATGCCCCCATCTAAAATTCTTGTTTGTTGAAAAAAATTATTATCCAGAAACTTCAATCCCAAAAAAAGTAGATATAAAAATAATGATTGCAAAAACAGCAAACCACATAAACCACTGAGACGCTACTTTTACTAATGAACCTTTATCTATCCCTTTCCAAGGCATAAATGTGTAAGTGGCTAGTGTGACTAGAATAAAAAATAAAAGTAAATTAGTTAAAGTCATAATAAGACTTTATACTTGAATTTATGGATATAAATCAATTTATTATTTTTTCTAATTTCTTAGATAAATAGGAAAATACTTTTAGAGAGCCCTTGGGGTTTAGATGCAATTCATCATAAAAATCATCATAATTCAAATCGATTTCCTTAGCTAAATTTATACATTTCAAATTTTGATTTTTACAATGTTCCATCACAGCTACAGATGCTGAAAAAAGCTCAGAATTAATCCCATAACCTGATGTTTGAGTTATATAAACAGGAATAGCATTTTGCTCCCTCACTTTATTCGTAAGAGTATTCAACAATAAGACATACTTATCAAAAAATAATTTATTAATTCCATTGTTTGATTGAAATTCTTTGTAATTTATAAATTTTTTTTTAGACCGCTCTCCATATACAACACCTTTTTTATTTACAATATTTGCGCCTTTTTGAATATTATAACTTAAATATAATTTTGCCTTCAAAAGACGAAAATTTTTGTACAAAAAGGAATTAGACTCCAAATATTCTCTAAGATTACCTTTAAAATCTGACTCTTTAAAATCATCGACTGATTTATATTTATAATTCAATAAATTTCGATCATTTATGCCTAAGTAAAAAATATAGAATTTGGGACTTAATTTATTAATCTTATTAAACCATAGTTCAAAGGAATTTATATGACCTCTAATTGAAAGACCATCTACACCGGCATTAACTATTTTTTTTTCCTTAAAATGATTATCCAAATTTCCCACAATTGTATCTTGGTAATTTAAAAATTTTTGATTAGTTGTTGATCCACCAGTAAAAACAACATCTATACTATTTTCTTTAATTGGTGTTTCATCATATCTGAATGCATTAGAGTCTCTTTTATATAAAGACTCTCCTTTATAATTTGAAAAATTAAATTTATAAACTCTATAAATGTTTCTTTCAGAAGATAAACGATAAGAAAAATTATTTTTAAACCACGTTCCAAAAATTAATTCAATTATCACTAACAGAATGAAAAAGATTAAAAAATTAAAGAAAATTGTTTTTAAAAATTGAAGTATTTTCAAATTATCTTTGGTTTAAAAGCATAACTTCTCTTACATCTGCACCTCTATATTTAGATAGCGGTCTTATAAGTTTGTTAGAAGTATGCTGTTCCATAATATGCGCAGACCATCCTGTAATTCGTGACATCACAAATATTGGTGTGTAAAAGTCAATGTCAATCCCCATCATGTAATATGTAGGACCACACGGAAAATCGACGTTTGGATGAATATTTTTTTTATCCAGCATTACCTTTTCTAAAATTTCATACATTTTTGTATACTTTTCTTTTTTGAGTAACTTCGCTACTTTAAACATATAATGTTTCATAGTTGGTACACGTGAGTCTCCTGTTCTATAAACCCTATGTCCAAAACCCATTACAACTTTCTTTTTAGCCAGAGCATTTTCAATCCAAGCTTTCGCTTTTTCAGGTCTTCCAATTTCTTTCATCATATGCATAACCGCTTCATTAGCACCGCCGTGAAGAGGACCTTTTAATGAAGCTATTGCTCCAGTAATCGCACCATGAAGATCAGATAAACTAGATGTTATTGTTCTAGCTGTAAAAGTTGAAACATTAAAGCTATGTTCTGCGTATAAAATTAAAGATATATCAAAAGCTCGAACAATTTCTTTATCAGGAACTTTGTTAAACATCATTTTAAAAAAGTTTTCAGAAAAAGATAACTTATTATTAGGGTTTATAATTTTTTTTCCTTTTCTAGACCTAAAATAAGCTGCTACTGCTGTTGGTGTTTTAGCAAATATCCGCATTGCTTTTCTCATATTTGCTTTGGGAGAATTATCTTTTGTATCTTTATCCTCTAGCGCCATCAAACTCACACAAGTTCTAATTACATCCATTGGATGAGCATTTCTTGGCATCTTTTTAATATCACTTAAAATTTGTTTTGAGAGTTTTCTCTCGGATCTTTCTTGTTTTATAAATTTTTTTAGCTGCGATCTGTTTGGTAATTCACCGTTGAGCACTAAATAAGCAACTTCCTCAAAGTCACATTTATCACAAAGTTCTTGTACTGTATAACCTCTGTAAGTTAATGCACTAAGCTCTGGGACTACTTGTGAAATCGTAGTTTCATCGACAACTATTCCTAATAAACCTTTTTTAATTTCTTCACTCATTATTCATGTCCTTCAGTAGAAAAGTCTGTAATTTTCTTATCTGGCGTATTGTATTTCTCATATTCTACTAACTCGTACAACCTTTTTCTAGTCTGCATTTTGTCAATGATATTATTTTGATGACCATCTTTAAATATTGATTTAAGACCTAATTCAACATTCTGCATGGCGAGTCTCTGTGTTGTCACAGGATAAATAACTAAATTATAGCCTAAATTTTCTAATTGAGACCTATTTAATAATTTAGATTTTCCAAACTCTGTCATGTTGGCTAGTAAATAGCCTTTTGATATTTTTCTGACTTTTTCGAACTCTTTTTCATCTTTCATTGCTTCTGGAAAAATCATGTCAGCACCAGCATCTTCATAAGATTTTATTCTTTCTAATGTTTTATCAATGCCTTCCACAGTATTTGCATCAGTCCTAACTATAATTAAAAAATTTTTATCTTTTCTAGCATCAACCGACTCTTTAATTTTCTTAACCATTTCATTTTTTGAAATAAGTTCTTTGTTATCTAAATGTCCACATCTTTTTTCAGCTATTTGATCTTCTATATGGCATCCAGCTAAACCTTTTTCCTCAAAGGTAATGATTGTTTTTTTACAATCTTTAAATCCAGTATCTGCATCTACTATTGTAGGAAGGTCCGTTACTCTCGAAATTTGGTTAGCTCTGTAACTTACCTGATCTAAAGTTGTTAACCCTATGTCTGGTAATCCTAGATCATTGGACATAACACCACCTGAAATGTAAACCCCATCAAATCCAATTTCAGCTATAAGTTTTGCACATAACGGATTATAAGCACCAGGAAATCTAAGAAGCTTTTTCGATTGTAAACTTTTTACAAATTCTAATCTTTTTTCAGAACTATTCTTTTTTGTAAAATGCATCTGCAAAGTTTATATTAAAGAGAATAATAAAAATCAAAGGCTATTATTTTATAAGAATAAATATACCAGTTAAAACCAATAAAAGTGCTAAAATATATTCTATTATTTTTTTTGTTCTAATATCTCCCACGAATTTTCTTAATCCACTTCCGAAAAGCGCCCAAAGACTGATTGTGGGAAAACAAATTACTGCAGCAGTAATAGTAACAAATGCAACCCCTATAAAAATATTTTCCTCAGTTGGAAAAAAACCTGATGCAACAGTGACTGCAATTGACCAAGCTTTTGGATTTATAAATTGGAATAATGATGCCTCGTAAAATCTTAACGGTCTTCCAGACTCTTTTTGAACCATAGAAAATGAGCCAATCATCTTCCATCCCAGGTAAAGCAAATAAATAAAACATAAGATTTTCATGTAGAATTGTACTTGAGGATAAATCAAGAATAAATTTGCTAGACCAAAACAGGTAAGGCCGATCTGAAAGATATGGCCTAAAGGTATTCCAATTAAATGTGGCAACGTTCTCGCAAATCCAAATTTCATGCCTGATGCTGTAAGCATTGCATTATTCGGGCCTGGGGTAAAAAACATTGTAAAATAAAAAGTAGCTAAAGCTGAAAAGAGAGCAAAACTAATCATAAATATTTTTCAATAATTTTTTCGAAATTTTCAAAGTCAGAAATTAATTCATCGTGCTTGATTTCATTTTCAGTTTTTTCGGTGTACCCATCTTTTACTAAGACAAATGGTAATTTAGCGTTGTACGCAGACATAGCATCAACCTCGCTGTCTCCAATCATAATAGTTTTTTTTAAATCACCTCCGATTATTTCGACAACATCTGTAAGGTGTCTAGGGTCAGGTTTGTTAAATGCAAAAGTATCAGAGCCAGCTACATATTCAAAAAATTTAAAAAGATCTAATTTTTTTAACAAGTCTATCGCAAGTCTTTCTTGTTTATTGGTACAAACAGCCATTGAAATATTTTTACTTTTTGCCCATTTAAAAAAATCAATTGCACCTTTTATTGGAAAACTATTTTTATCAATATTTCTTGAATAAAAATCTATAAATTCTTTAGTCATTTTTTTTTTTGTTTTTTCATCTTTTATTTCCTCTTTAAAAGATCTTTGCATCATTACCCACGCACCTTTTCCTGCAAGTGATTTAATATCTTCAAGCTTCTTTTCAGATTGACCAAACTTTCTCATTACATGATTATGAGCAGCCATTAAATCTGGCGCGGTGTTCACTATAGTTCCGTCTAGATCAAAAAGAATTGTGTAAATTTGATTCATTTTTTAAAGTATTAAAAAGAAATATTTTGTGACTTATTTCAGTTACATTAATAATGTAAAGAAATTTTTAATGAATACAAATAATAAATTAAATAAAGCTAATTCATATAGGCTTTCACAAGAGTTATTAAGAAACAAAGCATTGAAGAAAGGTGTAAATTTAATTTCACCGGAAACAATATTTTTATCAAAAGATACTTTATTTGGAAAAAATGTAACTATTGATCCATATGTTGTAATCGGTCCAAGTGTAAAAATTGGAGATAACTCTCATATTAAATCTTTCAGCCATCTTGAAAGAACCATTATTGAAAAAAATGTGATTGTAGGTCCTTACGCAAGATTAAGAGAGGGGACAATATTAAAAAAAAATAGTAAGATTGGAAATTTTGTAGAAACAAAAAAAACCTCAATAAACCAAAATTCAAAAGTGAATCATCTCTCGTATATCGGCGATACTACAATTGGAAAGAATTCAAACATCGGTGCAGGTACAATTACTTGTAACTATGATGGTGTTAAAAAATCTAAAACAAAAATAGCAAATAATGTTTTTATAGGTTCCAACTCTTCATTAGTTGCTCCAGTTAGAATTAACGAAAATAGTGTGGTTGGAGCTGGCTCGGTAATTACAAAAAATGTTAAAAAAAAGTCATTAGCACTTACAAGAGCTTCGCAAGTAGAAATTAAAAATTACAAAAGGAAAAAAAAATAATGTGTGGAATTATTGGTATTGCTAGTAATAAACCAGTTTCAATTAACATAATTAACTCTTTAAAAAAATTAGAGTACAGAGGATATGACTCTGCAGGCTTGGCGACTTTAAGCAATAACTTAATTGATGAAAAAAAATGCTCAGGAAGAGTTAATGAGCTAGAGAAAATTTTATTCAAAAATCCTTCAAACGGAAATATTGGAATAGGCCATGTAAGATGGGCAACTCATGGAGTACCAAATATTATAAATGCTCATCCTCACTCCTCAGAAGAAGTTTCAGTTGTTCATAATGGAATAATTGAAAATTCAGATGAATTAAAAAAAGATTTAGAAGCTCGCGGTTTTAAGTTTAAATCACAAACTGATACCGAAGTTATTACTATATTAGTGACTCAGTATTTACAAAACTCAAAACCTCTAGACTCAGTATTTAAAACATTAAAAAAATTAAAGGGGAGTTTTGCATTAGGTATTATATTTAAAAATTTTCCAGACATCATAATTGGTGCTAGAAGAGGGAGCCCTTTAGCTGTTGGTTATTCAAAAGATGAAAACTATCTAGGCTCAGACTCCTACGCCCTGAAATCTATGACGAATAAAATTTCTTATCTGGATGATGGTGAATTATGTATGTTGAACAAAGATAATATTGAATTTTATGACGTTAATCAAAATAAGATTAACAAAAAAATTCACACATTATCAGATGATGAAAATATCTCTGATAAAGGAGATTATAAAAACTTTATGTCCAAAGAAATTTTTGAACAATCTATTACAATAAAAAAATGTATAAGCGAATATACCGATAGGTTAAAAAAAGATATAAATATTTATAACTTTCCAATTGATCCTAAAAAAATTAATAAAATAGTTTTAATTGGTTGTGGAACAGCATATCATTCATGCCTGGTTGCAAAATATTGGTTTGAAGAATTAACCTCCATAGATGTTGAAATCGATATAGCTTCAGAATTTAGATATAGAAATTTAAAATTTAATTCTAATAACCTTTATATTTTTGTTTCACAATCTGGTGAGACAGCAGATACAGCAGCTGCATTAGATATATGTAAAAAAAATAAAGTAAAAACATGTTCTATTATTAATGTTGTAGAGAGCACAATTGCTAGAAACTCAGATTGGGTTTTACCTATTCATGCTGGCCCAGAAATTGGAGTGGCTTCTACAAAAGCTTTTTTAGGGCAATTAATAGTCTTATATATACTCACTTTAAAACTTGCATTTAACAGAGAAGATATTGATAAAAAAATTTTCGAAAATAATCTAAAAAATTTAGAAAAACTTCCAGAAGCAATTAATAATACGTTAAAACTGGAGAGCGAAATCCAATTAATGGCTAAAGAATTTTTAGACGCTAAAGGATCAATGTTCTTAGGAAGAGGAAATTCCTTTCCTGTTGCTCTTGAAGGTGCTTTAAAATTAAAAGAGCTTTCTTATTTACATGCTGAGGGATACCCAGCTGGCGAGATGAAACATGGCCCGTTAGCTTTAATCGAAGAGGGCTTACCTGTAATAGTAATCGCACCAAATGATAGATACTATGAAAAAACTTTATCAAACACTCAAGAAGTTATAGCAAGAGGAGGCAAAATCTTTTTTATTACCGACAACGAAAAAAGATTGTTTAGTACAAATATTAGATTTAGATTGAGAGTCCCTCGCGTAGACAATCTGCTATCACCTTTATTACTTACAATTCCTCTTCAACTGTTGGCTTACCACGTAGCATTATTAAAAGATTGTGATATAGACAAACCAAGAAATTTAGCAAAGTCAGTCACTGTAGAGTAAAATGAAAAAAAAATATCAAGCTTTGGTTCTATCGTGTATAGATCCTAGGTTTCAACCAATAGTTTTTAATTATTTAAAAAAAAGAAAATTAACAGGAAGGTATAGCTCTTTTACAATTGCGGGTTCAGCAATTGGTGTCACTGCTTTCAAGTTTAAAAAATGGCATAAAACATTTTGGGACAATCTTGAAACTTCAATAAAGTTACACAAAATTAAGAAATTAATAGTTATCAATCATCGTGATTGTGGTGCTGCCAAAATTGTTAATGGAAAAAAAAAATTTGATAGTTTTAATGAGACTAAAATTCATAAAAATTCTTTCATTAAAATAAAAAATAAATTCAAAAATAAATATCCTAATTTAAAGATCGAAACTATTCTCGCCTCCTTAAATAAAAGAGTTGAAAAATTTTGATATATTGCAGTTTTTAGACTAATTTTTAAATTCTTACTTGGAAAATTTTCATTTTAATATATATATACCATCAGTTGTATATGAAAAAATGGAACCTAAATAGTTGGACTAAATTCCCTGCTAAACATTTACCTGTTTATCAAGATAAAGGTGAGCTTGATTTGGTTTTAGGTAAAATCAAAAAGTACCCGCCTCTTGTTTTTGCAGGAGAATCTAGGTCTCTAAAAAAAGCCCTTGCTGATGTGGTTGAAGGAAAAGCATTTTTATTACAAGGTGGAGATTGTGCTGAAAGTTTTGCTGAATTTCATCCTGACAACATAAGAGATACATTTAAAGTTCTTTTACAAATGTCATTAGTCCTTACAGCATCCGCTTCGATGCCAGTTGTGAAAGTTGGAAGAATTGCTGGTCAATTTTCAAAACCAAGAAGTGCACCTACTGAAAAAAAAGAAGGTAAAGAATTACCAAGTTATTTAGGTGATAACATTAATGGAATGGAATTTACAGAAAAAGCAAGAATACCGGATGCTAAAAGATTATTTAGAGCGTACTCTCAGTCAGCATCAACTTTAAATTTATTAAGAGCTTTTTCACAAGGAGGTTTTGCTGATTTAAGACAAGTTCATTTGTGGAATTTAGGATTTATTAAAGATAAAACTAAAGGTAAGTATAAAGAAATCGAAGACAAGATTAGTGATGCTCTTGCTTTTATGGAAGCATGCGGCATCAATTCAGATAATAATCGAAGGCTTAGATCTGTAAATTTTTATACTTCTCATGAAGCTTTACTATTACCTTTCGAAGAGTCTATGACAAGAGTGGACTCAACTACAGGTGAATATCACGACACCTCAGCACATTTTGTTTGGATAGGAGATAGAACAAGACAACCTGATGGAGCGCATGTAGAGTTTTGTAGAGGAATTAAAAACCCTATTGGTCTTAAATGTGGACCTACTCTAAAACCAGAGGAACTTGTAAATCTTTGTAATATATTAAATCCAGATAACGAACCAGGTAGACTAACATTGATATCAAGATTTGGAGCAGACAATGTAGAAAAATATTTACCTAAATTAATTAAAGCCATTAAAAAAGAGGGATTAAAAGTAGTTTGGTCATGTGATCCAATGCACGGAAATACAATTAAAGCAGCTACAGGGTTTAAAACAAGAACGTTTGAGAGTGTACTAAAAGAGGTTAAAAATTTCTTTGCGGTAAGCCAAGCAGAAGGAAGTTACGCAGGGGGTTTGCATATTGAAATGACTGGTCAAGATGTGACAGAGTGTACTGGTGGGGCTCAAAAAATATCTGAAAACGATTTATCAAATAGATATAGAACTCATTGTGATCCTAGATTAAACGCAGACCAAGCTTTAGAACTAGCTTTCTTAATTTCTGAAGAAATCAAGAAAAATTCAAAAATATCAAATAAAATTATTCAAGCCGCGTCTTAATAATTATTGTAATTATTAAGACCAGACCTTAAAAGAGAGGTAAGGTACTAATTATGGATGTAAAAAAAAGAGCTGAAATCATAACTGAATGGATAAATAACTATTGCGATTCTTCATCGTATAAACCTAAAGCATTAGTTGTTGGTATTTCAGGAGGAATTGATTCTTCAGTTGTTAGTACTTTGTGTGCAAATACTGGTAAAAAAACTATTGTGTTAACAATGCCAATCAAACAAATTAAGTCTCAACACGACTTAAGTCTTTCTCATGCAAAGTGGTTAAAACAAAAGTATAATAATGTCGAGCATCATTTATTAGAAATGGATAAAATATTTACCTCTTTTTCTCAAGTTTTAAATAAATTTGATAACGAGCATGGATACGCAAACTCTAGAGCAAGGTTAAGAATGGCAACATTATATCAAGTAGCTGCAGCTAACAGTGGAATTGTTGTTGGTACGGGTAATAAAGTTGAGGACTTTGGCGTTGGTTTTTATACTAAATATGGGGATGGTGGAGTTGATATTTCACCAATAGCTGACTGCACAAAAACACAAGTTTGGGAACTCGGAAAACATCTTGGAGTATCAGAAGATATTATAAATACCCCTCCAACAGATGGCTTATGGGATGATGGAAGAAACGATGTTCAACAACTTGGCATGAGCTATGAGGATCTTGAGAAAGCAATGATAAATAAAAATGATCCTAACTACAAAAAATATTTAGAAATAAGAGAAAAAAATTTACACAAAATGAATCCTATACCAGTTTGCAAATTCAATGAATAATCTTCAGTTAACTAATTCATTAACAAGAAAGAAAGAAATTTTTAAACCAATAAATCCAAAAAAAATTTCTTTATATGCCTGTGGTCCTACAGTTTATGACAGCCCACATGTTGGTAATGCCCGGAGTCTAGTTGTATTTGATGTTTTGTACCGAATATTAAAAACATTATATGGATCTAACGTAACATACGTACGGAATATTACAGACGTGGATGACAAAATAATTGATGCATCTCGTAAAAATAAAATGAGCATCGAAGAGATTACAAATAAAATCACAAACATTTTTCATGAAAATTGTAAAAGTCTAAATTGTTTGGAGCCATCTATCGAACCAAAAGCTACTGAACATATAAAAGGAATGATTGAGATGACTGCTTCATTAATCTCAAAAGGATTCGCCTATGAAAATCAAGGACATGTTTATTTTTCAGTGAACTCATTTAAAGATTATGGAAAGCTTTCAAATAAAAATTTAGATGAATTAAAAGCAGGGACTAGAATAGAAGTTTCTGATTTAAAAAAAAATCCTGTTGACTTTGTTTTATGGAAACCGTCAAAAAATGAGGACCCTGGCTGGGAGTCGCCATGGGGAAGAGGAAGACCTGGTTGGCATTTAGAATGTTCTGTAATGAGTGAAAAATATTTAGGCAAAAACTTTGACATACACGGTGGCGGTCTTGACTTAATTTTTCCCCATCATGAAAATGAAATAGCCCAATCGTGTAGCAATAATAATACTAAAAGTTTTGCGAATTATTGGGTTCATAATGGATTTGTTACAATCAATAGGGAAAAAATGTCAAAATCTTTAGGAAATATAATAACTATTTCAGACGCAGTTAATAAATATTCTGGCCAAGTAGTGAGGTTAGCTCTTTTAAGCGCACATTACAGTCAACCACTCGATTGGAATGAAAAGCTATTGACTAATCAGAAAAATACTCTTGATAAATGGTACAGTATTTATTCTGAAAAAGAGAAAAATACTTCAGAAGTTGATGAAGTATTATTGGATGATATAAATACACCTGGTTATATAGCAAAATTACATGATCTATATAATGCTGCAAGCAAAGGTGATGAAGAAAAAAAATCAAAATTTAATAGAGCTTGTAAACTAATAGGACTTTTTGATTTAAGTAAAGAAGAGTGGGAGAGTATTAAAAAGAGTAAAATTAGTGTATCTGAAAGTTATATAAAAAATAAAATAGAAGAGAGAGAAAAAGCTAAAAATAATAGAAATTTTGATTTAGCAGATAAAATAAGAGATGAATTATCATCAAAAGGTATAATAATTGAAGATCAAAAAGGCAAAACAATTTGGAAAGCTAAATGAATAAAGAGAAAATTTATATATTTGATACGACACTAAGAGACGGTGCACAGACCGAAGGTGTGGACTTTACAATTGAAGATAAAAATAAAATTGCCAAAGTTTTATCCGATATTGGCGTTGATTATATAGAAGGTGGTTGGCCGGGAGCTAATCCAGTAGATACAAAATTTTTCTCAAAACCTCCTAAAATGAGAGATACATTATTCACTGCATTCGGCATGACAAAAAAAACAGGTAGAAGCGCTGATAATGACCCAGGATTGGCATCACTAACTAATGCAAACACGCCTGCAGTATGTGTTGTTGGAAAATCATGGGATTACCATGTCAAAGTAGCTTTAGGCATCAAAGAACAAGAAAATTTAGAAAATATTAAAGAAACTACTAAACATTTTGTGAAAAATAAAAAAGAGTTTTTATTCGATGCAGAGCATTTTTTTGATGGTTACAAAGCTAATTCTGAATATGCTCTTAATTGTTTACGACAGGCTTATGATAATGGAGCAAGATGGGTAGTTTTATGCGATACCAATGGGGGGACATTACCGAATGAAATAAGAGAAATTGTATCAAAAGTCTCAAAAGTAATCCCTGGAAAAAATTTAGGTATTCATGCTCATAATGATACTGAAAACGCTGTAGCCAACTCTTTAGCTGCTGTAGAATGTGGAGTAAGACAAATTCAAGGGACTATAAATGGACTAGGTGAAAGATGTGGAAATGCAAATCTAATGTCAATAATTCCCAATTTATGTTTAAAAAAGTCTTTTAGTAATAAATTTGATATAAATATTAAGAAAGATAAATTGTCCTCTTTAACAGACTGCTCAAGATTATTGGATGAAATATTAAATAGAAAACCAAATAAAAATTTGGCTTATGTTGGAGCTTCAGCATTCTCACATAAAGGTGGGCTTCATGTTTCGGCTGTAAAAAAAGATCCAAAAACTTATGAACATATAGACCCAAAAATAATTGGTAACCATAGAAATATTATAGTCTCTAATCAATCAGGTAGATCCAATATTTTATCTAGGCTTGAGAAATACGGTGTAAAAATCGACTCTAAAGATCAGAAAGTCCAAAAAATATTAGATGAAGTAAAAGATAGAGAGTTTAGCGGATACTCCTACGATGGAGCTGATGCTTCGTTTGAATTGTTAGCTAACAGGTTATTAGGAAAAGTTCCTGAATATTTAAAGGTAAAAAGTTATGATGTTAATGTTTCTAAAGAGAGAGAAATAATAACTAAAGCTAGAGTAGTCTTCCTAATTGATGGTAAGGAAATCGAATGTCATGGAGAAGGTAATGGTCCGGTAAATGCTCTAGATAATGCAATAAGATCAAATTTTAAAAAAGTTACAAAGTATTATAACTTTTTTGCAGATTTGAAATTACTTGATTATAAAGTTAGAATTTTAAATACAGGAACAGAGGCAACTACAAGAGTTTTAATTGAGAGCACAGACAAGACAGGAGTAAGCTGGTTTACTGTAGGTGTTTCACCTAATATTATAGAAGCTTCTTTTAAAGCTTTAATAGACAGTCTTGATTACAAGCTTTTTAAAGAAAAAGCACCTGGCAACTCTAATGAAAATTAAGTTTGGGATTATTTTAATAAAACCTCAACTTGGTGAGAATATCGGTGCATGTGCTCGCTCAATGAAAAACTTTGGTATAAAAAATCTTAAAATTGTTTCACCAAAATTTTCTTTCCCAAATCATAAAACAAAAGTAACATCAGTTGGTGCTTTTGATATTATTAAAAAAGCAAAAGTTTATAATAAAATTGAAGATTCTTTAAAAACATTTGATACAGTTATATCTTTAAGCGCTCGAAGAAGAGATATTAATAAAAAACATATATCAATATCAGATTTTTCAAAATTATTAAAAAATAATAAATATAAAAGTGTAGGACTAATGTTTGGCCAAGAGTCATCTGGTCTTTCAAACAAAGATTTATCTTTCTCAAATTATATTCTTCAAATTCCAACATCAAAAAATTTTAAATCATTAAATTTATCTCATTCTGTCACAATAATTTGTTATGAAATTTTTAAATTATGTAATAAAAAAAATTTTAAAAAAGAAGGAGCAAAATTATCTATTTCTCCAAAATTTAAAATTTCTAAATTAATAGATCATTTAGTAACGCTTCTTGATAAAAATCATTTCTTTCTTCCTAAAGAAAAAAAAAAATCAATGTTACTTAATATCAATAATCTTATTTATAGGTTGGAACCAAATGACAAAGAAGTGAGGATTTTAGCCAGTATTATAAGCTCATTACATAAAAAAAAAGATAAACGATAATTGACAAATATTCTTAAAACCTTATAAAAGCTCATCATTACAATATGACTAAAAGACTTAAATCAAAACATAAGGTCGATAGAAGACTTAAAGCTAATATTTGGGGAAGACCTAAAAGTCCTTTTAATTCAAGGGCATATCCTCCTGGTCAGCACGGACAAAATAAAAAAGGAAAACCAACAGATTATGGCATTCAGTTACAGGCTAAACAAAAACTAAAAGCTTATTATGGAAATATTAACGAGAGGCAGTTTAGAAACATTTATAGAAAAGCTCTTTCAAAAAAAGGAGATACGACAGAAAACTTAATTGCACTTTTAGAGAGCCGATTAGATACAATAGTTTATCGAGCAAAGTTTGCACCAACAGTTTTTTCTGCAAGACAAATGATAAATCATGGTCACATCAATGTTAATAAAAAAAGAGTAAATATTTCAAGTTACACAGTAAAAGATACGGATTTAATAGAAATCAGAGAAAAGTCAAAAAGTTTAACGGTTATAGATGGTTCGTTACAAAGCAAAGAAAGAGATGTACCTGAGTATATTCAACTTGATAATAAAAATAAAACAGCAAAATTAGCAAGAAGACCTAAGTTTTCAGAAGTTCCTTATCCAGTTGTAATGGAACCAAATTTAGTAATCGAATATTACTCTAGATAATATTTTTTTTTAACTTATTAGTATATAACTAAGATGTGAAATTTTTAAAAAAAATTAATAAAAATCTCTTTTATATTTTTCTTTTTGTATTCACAATTTTAGGTATTTTTTTATCTTTAAAAGTTGGTATCACGCACGATGAACCTTTCGATTTAAGTGTTTGGGAAGGGAATAAGAACAAGATATTTAATTATATATTTAAAAAAAATCTAGACGTAAGTATTTTAGATGGAGGAGGAAAATTTTATGGGAGCGGATTTCATTACATTTCATCTATATTTGAACCTTTTTTTAAGCAGATTTATTTAATTAGCAGTTATGGAGCTGAAGCTAAAAACTTGGTATCAAAGCATGCTACAGTATTTATTTTTTTTATTGTATCGAGTATTTTCCTTAGAAAGATACTTCTAGTATTGTCAAAAAATAAATCATTTTCTAATTTGGGAACGATTTTTTATCTTTCGTACCCTTATTTGTTAGGCCATAGTTTTTTTAATGTAAAGGATGTCCCTTTTTTATCTGTGTGGCTGATATGCACTTATTATATTATAAAAATTTCAAATAAATTTTTTGATAGAAATATAATTTTAAAAAAGCATATTTTAATTTTAGGTTCACTGATAGGTTATTTATTATCAATTAGAATAAGTGGTGTGCTTATAGGCATTCAGCTTTTAATTTTTTTACTAATTTTTTTAGAATCAACTAAAACTTCTTTTTTTAATTTCATACGAAATTTTTACAAACAAGTATTTCTTTTATTCGCTACCTCTTTATTTATCTTTATTCTGTTGCAACCTAGTTATTGGACTAATCCCCTTTTAATTTTTGACTCTATTAAATTTATGTCCCAGCATTTACAAACAGTATGCACAATAACACTTGGCGAGTGTATGAAAGCACAAAATTTACCCGCTTCATATTTGCCTATTTGGTTTTTCTTTAAATTACCAACATTAATTTTGATAAGTTTATTTTTATACCCTCTAACCGAAAAAAAAATAAATCAAAATAGAAAAAATTCAAATGTAATATTTTCAATTGCTCTAACGATTTTTTTAATTATCTCTTTATTAATTATTTTTGAGGTAAATCTTTATGATGAAATAAGACAAGTAATGTTTTTGATTCCATTAATTTTCATTATTTCATTATATTTTTTATTTATTTATTCAAATAAGTTTTTTAAAATATTAGTACCACTTTTTACAATTTATTTTATTTTCCAAAATATTTTTATTTACCCATATAATTATATTTGGGTTAATAATTTTTCTCACATTTCAAAAGTTAATGGGGTTTTTGAATTAGATTATTGGGGTGTTTCATCAAAAAAAATTGCAGATTATTTAAATAATAAGGCTATCGATTTAAATGCCTGTGTTATTTCAAACAGAAATAACGGTCTCAAGCCTTTTATGTCAACAGATCAATGTTTTCTTGCATTTGATAATTTACATAAGAAATTAGCGCGACCTTTTTATGTTGGTTTAATGGAACGAGGAACAAGAAAAGGAACTCCAAATAAATGCGAACTAATTCACGTAGAAACAGAAAAAATTAATTTTTCAAGAGAAGAACTCACTTTGGCAAAATTGTATAAATGTAGTTAAATTACTCTAATTCTTTTTTTATTTTATTAATAAAAGTTTTTAACAATTCTTTTTCCTCTTCATCCAAATAATTTTCTTTATTATTTGCTTTTCGAATTTCTTTTTTTAAAGAGCCTATTAATTCTTTTCTACCTTCAGAAGAAGAAAAGAAATTTATTTTATCATTTATTTGGTTTAATTCTTTTCCTATGGTTAATTTATATGTAAGTATTACAGCAAAGACTGCAATTAACACTTTATAAATATAGCTTTTCATTAAATAATTTTTTTAGATTGAAATAATTCTTTTAACTTACCTTCTTCAAACATTTCTTTCACAATATCACACCCGCCAACAAACTCTCCTTTGACGTATAATTGAGGTATTGTAGGCCAATCACTAAATATTTTAATTCCTTCTCTCATTTTGTCGTCTTCTAAAACATTTACATCTTTAAAATGAATTTTAAGATATTTTAAAATATTTGTTACAGTCATTGAGAAACCACATTGAGGTGTTTCAGCCGAGCCTTTCATAAATAAGCAAACATCATTTTCCTTAATCAGCTTTTCTATTTCTGAATTAATATCCATCATTTTACCTCAGTAGTTATTGAAAGTGCATGTAACTCGTTACCCATTTTACCTTTTAGAGATTTATAAACAAGTTTATGTTGTTCTATTTTGTTTAGGTTATTAAATAATTTAGATTTTATAATCGCAGAGTAATGATTATTGTCACCCATAAGATCCTTAATTTCTACCGTTGCATCTGGTATGGAGTCTTTTATTAATTTTTTTATTTCATCTATTGGTAATGGCATTAATAATTATTATACCAATGATTGTTAATTTTAAATAGGTCATTTACGTCAATTTTCATTTCTCCTTTTATTTCAAAATAGTCTTTTTGGGTAATTCCAACATTCTCATAATAAATATTGTTTTTTTTAATAATTTTTTCTACCTCTGATAAATTTTTTTGTTCAATTTCAAGAATATACCTACCTTGGTCTTCTCCGAAAAAATATTCATTAATATTCGTAAGTTTTTTTGGTTTTTCTACTTTAATTCCTATACTTGACCCTATACACATTTCACTTAAAGCAGTAATTAGACCACCGCTCGATATATCATGCGCTGATAAGACTAAATTTTTGTTAATTAAACTTAATACACATTCACCATTATTTTTTTCATTTGTTAAATTAATTTCTGGGGGTCTTCCTTCAATAATTGAATAAACCTCTTTTAAAAAACAACTTTGCTCTAAGTGTCCAAAAGATTTTCCAATTAATATAATATTACTTGTTTCCATTTTGAAATTATGAGTTTGATATTTCTTTAAATTATTTATTAAACCAACTCCGCCGATAACTGGAGTGGGAAAAATATTTTTTTTATTTGTTCCATTATAAAAAGATACGTTTCCTGAGACGACTGGATAATTAAGAAATTCACAGGCTTCTTTAATACCGATTAAACATTCAGCAAATTCTCCCATTATTTCCTGATTTTCAGGATTCCCAAAATTCATACAATTTGTTATTGCCAAAGGCTTTGCCCCAACAGCAATTAAGTTTCTCCAATTTTCACAAACAATTTGTTTACCGCCAGTTAAAGGGTGTGACTTACAATAATTTGCAGAAGAGTCTACGGAGACTGCAATTGCTTTATCTTTATTATGTATTCTAATTATAGCTGCATCAGAACCCGAACGGTTGACAGTATCACACATTACCATTTGATCGTATTGATCGGTAATCCAACTTTTATTAGAATGATTAGGCGAAGATAAAACTTTGATTAGAGCATCCTCCAATTTTATTTTTTTGAGTTTTTTGATTTCAATTTTATTTTTTGAAAGTCTCTTTTTTGACCACTTTCTATTGTACAGTGGAGCTTTTGATGATAAAGCATCCAGAGGTATTTCTGCCTCAATTTTATTATGGTACTTTAAAACTAATTTTTGAGAGCTAGTTGTTTTTCCGATAACTACAAAATCTAAATCCCATTTTTTAAAAATTTCACGAGCATGTTCTTCTTTACCGTCCTCTAGAATAATTAGCATTCTTTCTTGGCTCTCAGATAACATCATTTCATATGGCGTCATCTTTTCTTCTCTACAAGGAACTTTATCAAGCTCCAACTCTATTCCTAAAGACCCTTTTGATGCCATCTCAACACTTGAAGATGTTAAACCTGCCGCTCCCATATCTTGAATTGCAATTATAGAGCTATCTCTCATTAACTCTAAACATGCTTCTAAAAGTAATTTCTCTGTGAAAGGATCCCCAACTTGAACTGTTGGTTTTTTTTCTTCTGAATTTTCATCAAATTCTGCTGAGGCCATAGAAGCTCCATGAATTCCATCTCGCCCAGTTTTTGATCCTACATAAACGACTGCTTTATTGACCCCTTTAGCTTTAGAATAGAAAATCTTATTTTTTTTTGCATGGCCTACCGCCATTGCATTTACTAAAATATTTTCGTTGTAAGTTTCGTTAAATTTTGTTTCTCCAGCCACTGTAGGAATCCCGATGCAATTACCATATCCACCTATTCCTGATACCACCCCATTCAATAAACTTTTTGTTTTAGGATGAGAAGGGGATCCAAAATGAATTGAATTTAACAGTGCTATAGGCCTAGCTCCCATTGTAAAAACATCTCTAAGAATTCCTCCTACCCCAGTAGCAGCACCTTGATAAGGCTCTATATAAGATGGATGGTTGTGGCTCTCAATTTTAAAAATTATTGCATCTTCATCACCAATATCGATTACACCAGCATTCTCGCCCGGTCCTTGTATAACCTGTTCACCTATGGTCGGTAATTTTTTTAAATGTATTTTGGAAGACTTATAAGAACAGTGTTCATTCCACATCGCTGAAAAAATACCTAATTCTAAAAGATTAGGATTTCTTTTGAGTAATTTTTTAATACTCTCATACTCATCAAGTTTCAAACCATGCTGCTCAATAATATCATTATTTATTTTCATAATTCTAAACCATTAAACTTGAAAATATATTTACTCCGTCAGTGTTTGAAATAATGCTATCCACCATTCTCTCAGGATGAGGCATCATTCCTAAAATATTTTTTTTTGAATTATAAATTCCTGCAATATTTTCTAATGCGCCATTTGGATTTGATTTCACACTTATATTTCCATTTTTATCACAGTATTTAAATGCAATTAAATTTTCATTCTTAAGTTCATCAAGATGGTTTTTATCTGTAAAATAATTCCCCTCGTTGTGAGCGATATTAAGTTTTAGAACTTGATTAAGTTTATATTTTGAGGAAAATTTTGTTTTATTATTTATTACCTTAATGTTAATGTCTTTGTTAATGAACTTTAAACTTTCATTTCTTAATAAAGTTCCTCTCAACAAACCTGTCTCTGTTAAAATTTGAAAGCCATTACATATTCCTAAAACAAAACATCCTGAATTAGCAGCTTTAATTACTTCATCAATAATTAGCGATTTACCCGCTATAGCTCCAGATCTAAGGTAATCCCCATAAGAAAATCCACCTGGGATTACAATCAAATCTGATTTAGGCAAAGAAGTTTCTTTATGCCATACCATTTGATTATTAAACTGCATTTTTTTCAAAGCAACAGCTACATCTCTATCACAATTAGATCCTGGAAATACAATGACGGATGACTTCATTACAATTTTATTATTTTATAATTTTCTATAATTAAGTTAGCTAAAAGTTTTTCACACATTTCTTTTACCAATTTTTCTGCTTTTTCTTGGTTATCTTCATCAATATCAATTTCAAAAAATTTTCCTTGCCTTATACTCTTTAAATTTTTCATTCCAAGTGAATTAAGTGTATTTTGAACAACTTTTCCTTGAGGATCTAACACATCTTTTTTTAATGTAACTGTGACGGAAAATTTCAATTTATTTTTTTTTGAATTTTATAGGAACAGTTTTTCCAAAGTTAACTTCACTTATATTCGTTTCTTCAGGCATTATACCTAAGCGTCTAGCAACCTCTTGGTAAGCTTGAATGATATTACCTAAATCTTTTCTAAATCTATCTTTATCTAATTTTTTTTCTGTTTTAGAATCCCATAATCGACAAGTGTCAGGACTTATTTCATCTGCTAAAACTATTTCCTTTTCCTCGGTTTCTTTGTTCCATGCTTTCCCATATTCAATTTTAAAGTCAACTAGTTTAATACCGATGGCCCTGAACATACCTGTTAAAAGATCATTGATCCTAAGAGTAATTTTATCGATAGTTTTAATTTCATTTTCTGTTGCCCAACCAAAAGAGTATATGTGTTCTTTAGAAATTAAAGGATCATTAAGCTCATCTTTTTTATAGCAGTATTCCAATAGAGGTTTTTCTAAATGTGTACCTTCTGATATTCCTAATCTTTTAGTCAGAGAGCCAGTAGCAATATTCCT
>CACMRM010000007.1 GCA_902616145.1 uncultured Pelagibacteraceae bacterium | reverse complement strand
ATAATTCTGCTGCTAATACTTCACTTCCTTTATCAATATTCAAATCAGCTAAGTGTTTAAGAATATCTTTAGCATATTGGCTTGCGTCGAGTTCGTTTAATAAAATAACATGCTTGATAAGTTTGTTCTTTCTAAACTCCTTTTCATAGTCCTTATCAAAGTTGCTTTCATCTTTTAGTTCAAAATTTCCACCAGGGTTAATTTTATTAAATGCTAGTTGTCCATAATAAGTCATTGGAAATTTTGCTGCCTCTGAAAAAAAATTTTTTGCTGTTTCTTTTTCATTTAATTTTTCATAAGACTCTCCCAACCAATAGGCTCCTCTTGCTAAACTGATTGGATATCCGACGTTGTTATAAAAATTTTGAAAATGATTTACAGCATACTCGGGTGATTTTAAAAAGGTTAAAGCAATCCACCCTGACAACCACTCAGCTTCGGCAAATGATGGTCCTGATGAAAGTGAATGTTCGCTAGCTACTTTGTAGGCAGTTTTATATCTTTTTTTATAAATTAGACTCCTAGTTACGCTCTCTCGCTGTTCCCACCATTTATCTGGCCTAATCATTTGTGTTTCAGTTTTATTTGCATTTTGATATAAAATCTCCAAAGAGCCTTCTAATCTTCCTCTTCGGTTTCTCCATCTTAATCTGTCAAATTCTAAACCAGGATCTTTTTTTAGGTATTGTGGGACTTTTGCAATTGCATTATCTACTCCATAAGAGTTACTCATTAAAATTTGCCTAGCATTATAAAGTGCTCTTTGGTCTTTTGGTAGATACTTAAGCATTCTTTTTAAATCCCAATATTTCCTCTCCCATGCCAAATAATCTGCCCTTTTTATATGATCTTCTGAAGTAATAAATTTTTTAAATTTTGCTCTATAATAACCCAAATCATTTTTTCTTATTTCGGCGGTTATCCAACCTTCTTTTACTAATTCATTTACTTTATCTATTTTTCCTTGCTCCAGATATGCTTCTGCTAATTTAATTTTTCCCATTCCGCCTAAGGGGGGATATTTTTCGAACCAATTAATGATTGAAGTAGGGGAATTGTTTCTTAAATATATTTTTTCTTCTGCTAAATATCTTATTCTATTAATTCTTGGATAATAATCATTTTGTTCTATAAATTTTTTATATTCACTAAATGATGCTCCGTTTCTAGTTGTCTTTAAATGCATCCAAGTAATTAGCTTTCTGAACTCACTATCCTTTACCTTCTGCGCACTTTTCAAAGCACTATTCCATTTTTTTTGTTTTATAAAGCTAATAGTTTCTTTTGCTCTTTCAAAATCTTTCTTATTAAGAACTTTTGAACTTTGCACCTCTTTTGTGGAAACCTTATATGTAATTGGTTTTTTCTGCGGATAAATAAATGAAGAGGATACTTTTATTTTTTCGTTAATTTCTTTTTTAATTTCTTTTTTTGTACTTAGCTCTGTTTTTTTTTTAGTTATATTTGTCTTAATTTCATCTTTTTTTTCTAACAATGGTTTAGGAACAGGTAGATTTTTATTAATACTTTCATTGACTTGTTTTTCCACTTTTTTAAAAATCGAAGGTTTTTGCTTAGGAAATAAGAAACCTGTTTCTGAATAAACAATATTAATTTTCAAAAATGATAATAAAAATACTAGACTAATTAATCTATTAAGCATAAGTTTAAGATTATCTACCTTATATTGTTTTATGCTTAAAGGATCAATTGTTGCATTAATCACCCCATTTAAAGATGACAATCTTGATGAGGGTACTTATAGAAAATTAATTAGTTATCACTTAAATAATGGTACCAATGGAGTAGTTCCTGGAGGTACTACCGGAGAATCTCCAACATTATCTCATAGTGAACACAAAAAAATTATCGAAATAGCAGTAAAAGAGTGCAAAGGAAAGATACCGGTGATAGCGGGCACAGGGTCTAATTCAACAGATGAAGCTATCGAGCTATCTAAATTTGCAGAAAAAGCTGGTTCCGATGCACTATTAGTTGTTACACCATATTATAACAAGCCAACTCAAGAAGGTTTGTATCAACACTATAAAAAAATCAATGATAGTGTAGGAGTCCCTATCATCATTTATAATATACCGTCTAGGTCAGTTATAGATATGTCCGTTGAAACAATGAGCAAACTATACGAGTTAAAAAATATTATTGGTGTTAAAGATGCAACTGGAGACTTAAATAGAGTAGACCAACAATTAAAAGTAATGGGCAAAGAGTTTATTCAATTAACCGGTAACGATGACAATGCTTTAGAATTTAATAAGCGGGGCGGAGTAGGAGCTATTGGTGTAACAGCTAATGTAGCTGCAAAAATATCATCTGATTTTCAAAAAGCTTGTGAGCAAAAAAAACCAGAAGCAGAAGTATTAGATAAATTGTTACAACCATTACACTCAGCATTATTTATTGAGAGCAATCCATCACCTGTAAAATATGCAGCATCATTGCTAGGGATGTGCAATCCATCTGTAAGATTACCACTAGTTGAGATAAGAGAAGAAACAAAAAAAAAAGTTTCTGAGGCGCTTAAAGTAGCAAAATTACTTTAATGAAACAAAATCTATCACCTGGAAGAAAAATAATTTGTTTTAATAGAAAAGCTAGCTTTAATTATTTTTTTTTAGAGACATTAGAAGCTGGTATTTCTTTAAAAGGATCGGAGGTTAAATCATTGCGAGAAGGAAAAGGTAGCATAGCAGACTCCTACGCAATAGATAATAATGGAGAATTATTTTTAATAAATTCTCACATCCCACTCTTTAGACAATCATCTTATAATAACCATAACCCTAAAGGCGATAGAAAACTTCTTTTAAAAAGAAAAGAAATTAATAAATTGATTGGTAGAATAAATCAGGAAGGTTTAACAATTATCCCAACCAAAATGTATTTCGTTAAAGGTAAAGTAAAAATTGAGATTGCTGTTGCAAAAGGAAAAAAACTTTATGACAAAAGACAAGTAAAGAAAAAAAGAGATTGGAATAGAGAAAAAGCTAGGTTATTTAGCAGAAACAACAAATGATACATCTTAATATTGGATCAAATCTTAATTCTATTCATGGCTCTAGATACGACAACATTTACATAGCTACACAATTGTTAATTTCATCTCATTTAAAAATTATAAAAATTTCAAATTTTTATGAAACTCCCTCATACCCAAATCAAAAATATCCAAAGTTTTTAAATATAGGAATTTTAACTAATTATAAATATAGTCTTTCAGAGTTACATAAAACTATTAATTTAATTCAAAAAAAAATTGGAAGAAAAAAAACGAGGAAAAATGAACCTAGGGTAATCGATATAGATATAGTTGATTTTAATGGAATAATTAAATGCACAAATAATCTCATTTTACCCCATCCAAGAGCACACTTAAGAAATTTTGTTTTATATCCTATTTTGGAAATAGATCCTAAATGGTCACATCCGATTTTAAAGAAAAACGCCCAATTTTTAATAAATAAATTAAGTCAAAAATCTCGGATTGAGATTACAAGATTGTATAAAAATGTTAAAATAAAGCATGATTAACAATAATGAATTAATTAATCAGATTAAGTCATATAATAAATTTTTAAATTCTGAATCTTTAAGTAAAGCATATAATTTTGCATTAGAGGCACATCAAAACCAAAAAAGAGAAGAAGGGGTGCCATATATTATTCATCCATTAGCCGTAGCAAAAATATTAACCGAATTAAAACTTGATAGCGCAACAATTACCACTGGCCTCTTACACGATACAATAGAAGATACTAATGTAACCTATGAAAATGTTAAAAAGGAGTTTGGTGAGGAAGTGGCAAATTTAGTAGAGGGAGTAACAAAAATTTCAGCACTCGAAGATAAAGCAACTATTGACTCAAAAGCTGAAAACTTTAGAAAATTAATTTTAGCAACTTCCAAAGATATTAGGGTGTTATTGGTCAAATTAGCTGACAGGTTACACAACATGCGAACAATACAGTTTGTAAAGGATAAGGAAAAAATTATAAGAAAAGCAAAAGAAACAATGGAAATATATGCGCCGTTAGCTGATAGAATGGGTATGAACAGAATAAGAGATGAGCTTGAAGATCTTTCATTTTCAGTATTAAACAAACCAGCTAGAGACCTTATTTTGAAAAGATTAAATTTTATTAAAAATAATAGGGATGATACATTTAAAAATATATCGTTAGAATTGATCGATCTTTTAAAAGATAACGGGATAATCGCAACTATTACCGGAAGAGAAAAAACTCCTTTTTCAATTTGGAGAAAAATACAAAACAAGAAAGTTTCACTTGAGCAACTTACAGACATAATTGGTTTTAGGGTTATAGTAAAAAGTGTTGAAGATTGTTACAAGACATTAGGTATTTTTCATTCTAAGTTCTCAACTATTCCAGGAAAGTTTAAAGATTACATTTCAACACCTAAAATAAATAATTATAAATCAATACATACCGCTGTAATAGGCCCAAAAAAAAATCGAATAGAAATTCAAATTAGAACTCATGAAATGAACGAGTTTGCTCAAAGAGGAATTGCTTCTCATTGGAAATATAAATCATCTGAAAAATTTTCAGAATTATCTTGGAAAGAATATGATTGGTTAAGAGATCTAGTTGAAATTATTGAAGCTGGTACAAGTCCTGAACATTATTATGAATTTACAAAATTACAAATGTTTCAAGAGAACGTATTTTGTTTTACTCCAAAAGGTGCAGTGATAAAACTTCCTCAGAGAGCAACATCAATAGATTTTGCATACGCAGTACATACAAAAATTGGTGATAGTGCTATTGGTTGTACTATAAATGGAAGACAAGCTACTCTCCAAAGTATTTTAAAAAATGGAGATCTAGTGAATATCGAAACTTCAAAAAATGCATCTCCGTCACTTCATTGGTTAAAATCGTCCACAACAGGTAAAGCTAGATCTTCAATTCGAAGATATTGGCAAGATAAATCTACAGAAAATTTAAAAATAGATGAAAAAAATTATTCTTGCACTATAGAGGTGGATTTACCTCACAAGCCAGGTGCATTAGGTCACATAAGTTCTTTGATTGGAATTAACGAAGGGAACATAGTTAATATAGAAATGATAAAAAGAAATGATGATTATTTAAGATTTTCATTTGATCTTCAAATTAAAGATTTGAAAAATTTTACAAACTTGATAAGTCAAATAAAGCAAAGTAATTTAAATTTTAAAATTATTCGGCACAAACAGAAAAAAAATGCTTTCATTAAAAGAATCTTTGAAAATTTTAAAAGAAACTAACGCTCTTTTAGAAGGCCATTTCATTTTATCCTCTGGGTTACATAGCCCTAAATATGTTCAATGTGCTCAGTTAATGAGCAAACCTAAAATGGCTCAAAAAATATGTAAATCTTTATCTGAAAAGATTAAAAATGAATTTAAAGATGTTGATTTAATATTATCTCCTGCGATGGGCGGTATAATTATAGGATATGAAATTGGGAGACTCCTAAAAAAAGAAACAATCTTTACTGAAAGAGTAAACGGAAAGTTCAAACTTCGAAGAGATTTTTTAATAAAAAAAAAACAAAAAGTGCTTATAGTTGAGGACGTAATTACAACTGGAAAATCAAGTTTAGAGTGCTCAAAACTAGTTGAGAAAAGTGGAGCAAAAATAATTGGTTATGCTTGTATTATTGATAGATCTGAAGGCAGATCATTAATAAAAAAAAAAATTATATCACAAGTAAAATTAGATATCCCAACATTTAAAAAAGATGATTTACCAAAAAAATTATCGTCCATTAAAGCCATCAAACCTGGAAGTAGAAATCTATAATGACTAGAGTAAGGCTAGGTGTAAATATTGATCATGTAGCAACTGTAAGAAATGCAAGGGGAGAAATTTATCCAAGTCCGTTAAGAGCTGCCATATTAGCTCAAAAAAATGGAGCTGACTCTGTAACAATCCATTTAAGGGAAGATCGGCGTCACATAAATGAAAAAGATTTGATTGAAATAAAGTCAAATTTAAAAATCCCACTCAATCTTGAAATTGCAGCAACCAAAGAGATGTTAGGAATAGCAATAAAAAGGAAACCACCTTTTATTTGTATTGTGCCTGAAAAAAGAAAAGAAATTACTACTGAAGGTGGTCTTAATCTAAAATATAGAAAAACTTTTTTAAAAAAATTAATTTCAAGATTAAAAAAAAATAAATCAAGAGTTAGTTTGTTCATAGAACCTAAGATCAAAGATATTAATGAGGCAAAAAATTTAAAAGCCGATTGTATCGAGATACATACTGGAAAATTTTGTAAATTAGTAAATGAAAAAAAAAGTTTCCAAAATGAGTTGCAAAAAATTAAAAACGCTGTCAATTTAGCAGTTTTCCTAGGGCTAGAAGTACATGCAGGACATGGTCTTACTTATAAGTCAGCTAAAATTTTATCACGAATTAAAGGTATAAAAGAATTTAACATAGGACATTTTTTAATTGGAGAGTCAATATATGATGGCTTAGGTAAAACTATTAAAAAATTTAGGAAGATTATAAGAAGATGAAAATATACGGTGTAGGAACGGATATAATTAAGATACAAAGAATTAAGAAATCTATAAAAAAAAATTCCTTAAAGATAAGGCTATTCAATCAAGAAGAAATTAAAAAATGTGAAAATATTAAAAATTCTCTTAATTGTTATGCAAAAAGATTTGCTGCAAAAGAAGCATTTTCGAAAGCATTGGGCACTGGGATTTCAAAAGGAATAAATTGGAATGAAATCTTAGTATTAAATGAGAAAAATGGAAAACCATTTATTAAATTATTAAATAAAACCAAAAAAGTAGTAGAAAAAAAATTAAAAAAAAGAAAATTTAAAATTTCATTATCTTTGACCGATGAAGACAATTATGCAGTAGCATTTGTGACTATTTCATTATGAAAAAAAATAAATTAATAAATACAATTTTGGATAACTTTAAAACTTTATTTTGGGCCTTGTTAATTGCTTTATTAATAAGATCTTTAATAATCCAACCCTTTTATATTCCTTCATCATCAATGGAACCAACATTATTAGTTGGCGATAGAATATTTGTTACCAAATATTCATATGGATATAGCAAGCATTCCTTTCCTTTCAGTCCTAACATTTCATCAAATAGATTTTTTTCTAAACCACCAAAACAAGGTGATTTGGTTGTTTTCAAAACTCCAATTGATAACAGAACAGACTATATCAAAAGATTAATTGGACTACCTGGTGATGAAATTCAATTTATCAAAGGTGATATCTTTATTAATAATAAAAAAATTTTAAGAAAAGAACAAAAAATATCTGAACCTATAAGATGCGGTAATTTTACATTTGAGACAAAAACTTATATTGAAACTTTGCCAAACGGTACAACACATTTAGCTTCATATAATTCAAACGGTACTCTGCAAAACACAATGAAATATATTGTTCCTGAAGGACACTATTTTCTAATGGGAGATAATCGAGATTGTTCAAAGGATAGTCGTTTTTTAGAGGAAATTGGTTATGTTAAAAATTTAAACTTGGTAGGGAAGGCCAAATTAATTTTTTTTTCTAATGATACAAAAAAAGGTAGCTTAATAAAACTATGGAATTTACATAACTCATTTAGACTTAATAGGACATTTAAAAACTTATAATTATGAAACTATTCAAAGAACTTGAAGAAATACTCAAATATAATTTTAAAGATAAAAACCTACTAAAAAAAGCGCTCACACATAAGAGCTACAGTAAAGATAATAATGAAAAATTGGAATTTCTTGGAGATAGAGTTTTAGGTTTAATAATTTCTAAAAAACTTTTAGAGAAATTTCCTGATGAAAAAGAGGGAATTATTGATAAAAAATTCGCTAACTTAGTGAATAAAAAGACCTGTGTAAGTATAGGTAAAAAATTAAACTTAAATAAATATCTCTATTTGGGCGCATCTCAAAAAAATTTTGAAAGATCAGCTGATAAAATCTTAAGCGATAGCTTAGAGGCGCTTGTAGGAGCTATTTATCTAGACGGAGGTTTAAAATGTTCAGAGAAATTTATACTTAATTTTTGGGAAAACTTTATAGATAAATCTGTCGTGACTTTGATTGACCCCAAAACAAAGCTCCAAGAATATAGCCTTAAAAAATTTAAAAAACTTCCAAAATATATTTTTTTCAAAAAATCAGGACCACACCATAAACCTATATTTAAAACTGAAGTTGAAGTCCCTGAGGCTAAAAAAATCATTGGGACAGGTACTTCAAAAAAAAATGCTCAACAAAATGCTGCTGAAAAATTAATAAAATTCTTAAATATATGAATTGGGAAGATGAATGTTATTTACTTTCAAAAAGAAAATTTAGAGAAAACGCAAATATTATAAATGTTTTTTCACAAACAAAAGGCAAAGTTTCAGGTGTTGTTTATGGAGGAAATTCAAGAAAGATTAGGAATTATTTACAGATTTCAAACAAACTATTTATTTCACACAATTCAAAAAATGAGAATAAATTAGGATATTTTAAAACTGAATTAATTAAACCAATTGCACCTTTATATTTTAATGATAAACAAAAAACTTCGGCACTTATCTCACTATGTTCTATTTTAAATATTTTACTACCAGAGTCACAGCCGAATGAAAATATTTATAATTCTTTTGAAAAGTTTATAAAATCCATAAATTTAGAAAATTGGATTATTTTGTACGTTTTTTTTGAATTAAACTTAATTAAAGATCTTGGCTATGACCCAAATCTAAGTAGGTTTAAAATTGAAAATACTAACTTAGACACAAATAAAATCAAAATTGACACTTTTATTTACGATGTTCCAATATATTTGATTACAAAAAAAATTCCAAACGAAATTTCAAAAGATCTAATTAAAAAATCACTTTATTTTACAAGAAGCATCATACAGAATAAATTTTTTTTACCAAACAACCTTCCTTTCCCAAGAATGAGAATTTTATTTGAAAATTATTTTAATTAATTGATCTAATTTTTTTTGCAATATCAATAGCAAAATATGTAACAATTGCACATGCTCCGGCCCTTTTAAAAGCAACAAGACTTTCTAAAATTGAGTTCTCATTTAATATTTTATTGTTAATAGCATTTTTTAAGAGGCTATACTCTCCGGAAACCTGATAGGCTAATATGGGCACATTAAAATTATTTTTAATTTTATTTATTATATCTAAATAAATTATACCCGGTTTTACCATAATCATATCTGCACCTTCTTTAATATCTAAACCAACTTCTCTATATGCCTCTGAAAAATTTCTATAATCCATTTGATATGTTTTTTTATTTGTTTTTAATTTTGATTTACTTCCAACAGCATCTCTAAACGGTCCATAAAAATTAGAGGCGTATTTAACTGCATACGATAGGATACTTACATCGTGAAAATCATTTTGATCTAGTGCTTTTCTAATCAAACCAACTCTTCCATCCATCATGTCAGAGGGGGCAATTACATCGCACCCCATACTTGCTTGAAGCAAGGCTTGTTTAACCAATATTTTTACAGTTGCGTCATTATCAATTTTATTTTTAATAATTACTCCATCATGACCATGAGATGTGTAAGGATCTAAAGCAACGTCACACATGACACCAATTCCAGTAAATCTCTTTTTAATTAATTTAATAGCTCTACAAACTAAGTTTTTTGGATTTAATGCCTCTAAACCAAAATTATTTTTTTTATTTTGTGGTGTATAGGGGAACAACGCAACCATTGGAATTTTATATTTTTTTGCTTGATTCATGATTATTGGTAATTTATCAATTGTATATCTGTTAATACCAGGCATATTCTTAACAGGTTCGATTTTGCTTTTTCCTTCACGAATAAAAATCGGTAAAATTAAATCATTATTAGAAATGTTATTTTCTGAAACGAGATTTCTCAACCAACTAGATTTTCTCAACCTTCTGAGCCTAGTTTTTGGGTATGAGCCTAAGATTTTCATGTAAAGTCCTGAAATTTTATTATGTAATGCGACAATATATTATTATATTTTAAAATAGTGTAATTTAATTAGTTAATATGAGCAATATAAAACTAAACAAGATTTTCAAAACTGCGTGTATTGCCTCAGACCACGCTGGTTTTAAATTAAAAGAGGTTATTAAAAATCATCTTATTGATAAAAATGTTTCTATTTTTGATTTAGGACCATTTGACGAAGGATCTGTAGATTATCCTGATTATGCAAAAAAACTTGGACATAGAATCAAATCTAAAAAAAGCGACGTAGGAATTCTCGTGTGTGGATCTGGCACAGGAATGGCCATAAGTGCCAATAAAATCAAAAAAATTAGAGCTGCGGTGTGCTATAATTTAAAGTCTACAAGATTGTCTAGAATGCATAATAATGCTAATATAATTGCTTTAGGATCAAGATTAACTAAAAAAAAATTATCTTTAAAATTAGTTGAAATTTTCTTAAAAACTAAATTTGAGGGTGGAAGACATTTACGAAGGATTAAAAAAATTTAATATGTCAATAGCTATAAAATTAAATAAGTACTTAAACAGTTTTTTTAAATTAAATCTTAAAGATGCAGATAAAGATTTATATAAATCGATTGAGGACGAATTTTTAAGACAACAAAATCATATTGAATTGATTGCTTCAGAAAATATAGTTTCTAAAGCAGTGCTTGAAGCTCAAGGTTCAGTCTTAACAAATAAATATGCAGAAGGCTATCCAGGAAAAAGATATTACGGAGGATGTGAACATGTTGATCTTTCAGAAAATTTAGCAATAGAAAGAGCAAAAAAATTATTTAATTGTAAATTTGCAAACGTTCAACCCCACTCTGGTGCGCAAGCTAATGGTGCAGTATATTTGGCATTATTAAAACCTGGTGATACAACACTTGCAATGAGTTTGAACTCTGGGGGCCATCTTACTCACGGAGCTAAGCCAGCTCAATCCGGTAAATGGTTTAATGCATTACATTATGAGGTTGATAGAGAAACAGGTTTAATTGATTATGAAAGTGTAGAGAAGATAGCTGTAGAAAATAAACCAAAATTAATAATTGCCGGCGGTAGCGCTTACTCAAGAGTGATTGATTTTAAAAAGTTTAGAGAAATTTGTGATAAAGTTGGTGCGTATTTTTTAGTAGATATGGCCCATTTTTCTGGACTAGTTGCTGGGGGTGCTTATCCTAATCCTACTAAATATGCTGATGTGGTGACATCTACAACTCATAAAGTTTTAAGAGGTCCAAGAGGTGGAATTATTTTAACAAATAGAGAAGATTTAATTAAAAAATTTAACAGTGCTATTTTTCCAGGATTACAAGGTGGACCTTTGATGCATGTAATTGCAGCTAAGGCAGTTTGTTTTAAAGAAGCTCTCTCTGATGATTTTAAACTATATACACAAAATGTAATCAAAAACGCTAAAGTTCTATCAAATACCTTGTCGGATAAAGGTTTTAAAATCTTTTCTGGAGGAACCGACACTCATTTGATGCTTTTAGATCTAAGATCTTTTGGTGTTACTGGTAAGGATGCCCAAGCATCATTGGGGAATGCAAATATTACATGTAATAAAAATGGTATACCTTTTGACACAGAAAGCCCAATGATTACTTCTGGAATAAGACTTGGAACTCCTGCATGTACTACTAGAGGTTTTGGTGAAGAAGAATTTAAACTAATCGGAAACTTAATTTTTAAAGTTGTAAAAGGTTTAAGCACAAATAAAGAAGATAACTCAAAAATAGAAAAAGAAGTAAAGAAAGAAATAATTGATCTTTGTTCTTCTTTCCCTATATATGGGAAATAAATAATCGATCATGCTTTGTCCTTTTTGTAGAGAAAAAGATACGTCAGTTGTAGACTCTCGTCCAACAGAGGATGGAACCGCTATCCGTAGAAGAAGATTATGTGGATGTGAAAGAAAGGAGAGATTCACTACTTTTGAAAGAGTGCAATTCCAAGAACTTACAGTAATTAAAGGTAATGGAAAAAGAGAGCCTTTTGATAGAGATAAAATCTCAAAGTCCATAAGGATAGCAACAAGAAAAAGACCCATAGACTCGGAAACGATAGAAAAATTTATTTCAAAGATAGTAAGAAACCTAGAAGGTCTTGGCGAAAGCGAAATACCAACTCCTACTATAGGAAAATATATTATGGAAGGTCTTTCCGCATTAGACAAAGTTGCCTACGTTCGTTTTGCCTCTGTTTACAAAAATTTTAAGGAAGCAAAGGACTTTGAGGAATTTGTTGGCAACATTGATGAAAAGAAATCATAATTTATTTTCTAATCTCGCATTTAATCTAGCAGAGCATCATTTAGGCAAAACAAAAGACAATCCATCTGTGGGTTGCGTAATTGTAAAAAATAATTCTGTTATAAGCTCAGGCGTTACTTCAAAAAATGGTCGGCCTCACGCTGAATATAATGCACTAATTAAAAAATATAATTTTAAAGACTCATCAATGTATGTAACATTAGAACCATGCTCACATTTTGGCATAACCCCACCATGCACTAATATAATTAAAAGAAAAGGTATCAAGAAAATTTATTTTGGATTTTATGATCCTGATCACAGATCTTATAAAAGAGCAAAAAAAAAACTTAATAAGTTTAAAATTAGTGTAAACAAAATTCACACAAAAAAAAAAGATTTTTATGAAAGTTATTTTATAAATAGAAAATTTCAGAGACCTTTTATAGATGCAAAATTAGCAATTTCGAATGATTATTATACTATAAATAACAATGCAAAATGGATTACAAATTTTAGATCTAGAAAAGTTGGACATTTATTACGTTCTAAATATGATAGTATTGTTTCAACATCTAAAACAATAAATAATGATAATTCATTGTTGAATTGCAGGATTGAAGGTTTAGAAAATAATAGGCCAGATTTACTTATTATTGACAGACATTTAAAATTAAAAAAAAATCTTAGAATTTTTAAAATTTCAAAAAATAGGAAAACTTATATTTTTACAACAAGTCAAGATAAAAAAAAAATTCTTTTCTTCAGATCGAAAAAAATCAAGGTAATAAAACTAAAGAAATTGGATAACAAGGATGATTTTAAGACTCTTTTGGAAAAAATTTATAAAATTGGCAAGAGAAGACTTTTGATTGAGTCAGGTCTTAAATTTTTAACCAAATGTTTAGAATTCGATTTAGTAAGTAATTTATATCTATTTAAGTCAAATAGTAATTTAAAAAAAAAGGGATCTAATAATTCGAGTATTCTTTTAAAAAACTCAAGAAAATTAGTAAAATAAACGTCAATCTTAAAGAAGACTCACTTTTTCAAGCAAGGATTTAAATATGTTTAACGGGATTATTTTTAATACAGGCAAGGTAAAATTAATTAAAAAAAAGAATAAAAGTATTACTTTAGTTGTTAAAACAAATTTAAGTTTAAATAAAAAAGATTTAGGATCATCAATCTGCTGTAATGGCGTTTGTTTAACTCTTACTAAAATTTCTGGTAAATTGATTTATTTTTATTTATCTGATGAAACTCTTAAAAGATCAAATTTTAAAAATATTAAGAAAGATCAATTAGTAAATCTAGAAAAGTCATTAATATATGGACAAAAATTGTCTGGTCATTTTATACAAGGTCACGTAGATACTACAGCTAAAGTAAAAAAAATCTCTATAATTGATAATTCATGGGTTTTAAAATTAGAATTCAAAAATAAAAAATTTATGAAATATTTGGAGGAAAAAGCATCAATATCTATAAATGGTATATCGTTAACTATTTCTAAAGTCTCAGATAAATATTTTCAGTTAAATATAATCCCGCATACCTTAAGTCTTACAAATTTGAGAAAGCTGAAATTAAATGATCTTGTAAATGTTGAATTAGATATTTTGGGTAAATATATATATAAATATCAGACTTAAAATGGCATCAAAAAAATTCTCTTCAATTTCTTCAATTATAAAAGATGCTAAAAAAGGTAAAATGTTTATTTTAGTAGATGATAAAAATAGAGAAAATGAGGGTGATCTAGTAATACCTGGATCAAAATGTAATTCAAAAATAATTAATTTTATGGCTAAACATGGAAGAGGCCTAATCTGTTTAGCTTTGACAAAAAAACAAATTGAAAAACTAAGACTTCCGTTAATGTCACAGATTAATAAATCAAGAATGCAAACAGCTTTTACTATATCTATAGAAGCCAAAAAAGGAATTTCAACTGGGATTTCAGCTTTTGATAGGGCAAAAACTATTAGAGTAGCTATAAATCCTAAATCCAAAAAAAATGATATTGTTTCACCTGGACATGTGTTTCCGTTAGTTGCGAGAAACGGAGGAGTTTTAGAAAGAGCGGGTCACACAGAAGCATCCGTAGATATTTCAAAGTTATCTAAACTAAACCCTAGCTCTGTTATTTGCGAGGTAATGAATGAGGATGGACGAATGGCAAGATTAGATGATTTATTTAATTTTTCAAAAAAACATAAAATAAAGATCGCATCTATAGCTGATATAATTGCTCACAGATTGAAAAATGAAAAACTTATCTACAAAACAAATATAAAAAATATAACCTTAAATAATAATTTTAGGAACACTCTTCACATTTATAAAAATAAAATCAATCTATCTGAAAGTTTTGCAATTTCAAAAGGGAAATTTTTAAAAAACCAACCAATAGTGGTAAGAGTTTTATCTAAAAAGATAAAAAAAATTAATCTCTTTAAAGATAAAGAGATCAAAAAAAATATAAGGCTTTTAGCAAAATACAAAAAGTATTTACTAATTATCATTAATAATCAAATTAGTAGAGGTAATAATGATGCTGAAATAACTTTAAGATATTATGGAATAGGAGCGCAAATTATCAAAGATTTAAAAGTGAAAAATATGATACTAATTTCTCGTAAAAAGAAAAAAATAATCGGTTTAGAAGGATTTGGTTTAAAAATTAAAAAACAAATAATTATAAAATGAAAAAAATACTTATTATAAACGCAAATTATTATAAGGACATAACAAAAAATCTTGAAAACGCTGCAAAAAAAGTTTTAAAAAATAAAAATTTTCAAATAAGTTTAATCAAAGTTCCTGGGGTGTTCGAAACACCAATCGCCATAAGAAAAAATATTGAAAAGTTTGATGCTTTTGTCATTTTAGGCTGTGTAATAAAAGGAAAAACATCTCACTTCGATTTTATTTGCAAGTCCTCTTTTAAAGCAATTTTAGATCTTTCAATTAAATATAATAAACCGATTGGCAATGGAATAATTACAGCGAATAATAAAAGTCAAGCATACGAAAGGTCTGGTAAAATAAAATCAAATAAACCAAATAAAGGACTGGAAGCTGCACAAGCAGTTATATCTATATTGTCTAATGGACCAAAAAAAATTTAAAAACCCGTCTCCAAGAATAAAAGTTATTCAAAAAATTTACAATTTTTTACTAAATCCCCAGTCAGAAATTAATTATCCTAAAAATCAATACAGAAAATTCATTAAAGAAGTTGTTTCTGGAACTCTTGAGAGATCAGAGCTTATTGAAGAGACCATCACTAACCATTTAAGTAAAGACATTAATTTAAAAAAGACAGACAAGTTATTGAAAATAATACTTTTCGCAGCTATTTATGAACTTTTATTCAAGCATAAAAATCCTAAAAAAGTGATTATAAATGAGTATGTTTTAGCTTCTGAATATTTTTTAGAAAAAGTACAAATAGGTTATTTAAACGCAATTTTAGACAAAATATCTAAAGTATTAAGAAAAGATGAGTAAATTTTTTAAAAATACATCAAGTTTAGCTTGCGTTTTTATTACATATTTGGCATTTATCCCTTTATTAAAATGAGTAATTATTTAGAACTCTTATACTTAATCTCTTTCACAGGTATTCTTGCCGTTGCTTACAGTTATTTACTTTCTGGACAAATTATTTCCTCAAGTCCTGGAAACTCTAGAATGCAAGAAATAGCCGAGGCTATACAAATTGGAGCTAAAGCATATTTAAATAGACAATATAAAACGATAGCAGTTGTTGGTGTAATTGTTTTAGCTATAGTTACATATTTTTTCAATTATTTGGTTGGATTTGGATATTTTATTGGTGCTTTTTTATCTGGTGTCGCAGGATATGTAGGTATGCTGATTTCTGTTAAAGCTAATGTTAGAACCGCAGAAGCAGCTAGAAATGATTTACAATCAGGTTTGACTATTGCATTTAAATCTGGCGCTATCACTGGTCTTCTTGTGGCTGGTTTGGCACTACTTGCTATTACAATTTACTATATAATACTAATTAACTTAGAAGTAGATAATAGAGAAATAATTAACGCATTAGTCGCTTTAGGTTTTGGAGCATCACTTATCTCAATTTTTGCAAGATTAGGAGGTGGAATTTTTACTAAAGGAGCAGATGTGGGAGCTGACTTAGTTGGTAAGGTTGAAGCAGGCATTCCAGAAGATGATCCAAGAAACCCTGCTGTAATTGCAGATAACGTTGGAGATAATGTTGGTGATTGTGCGGGTATGGCGGCTGATTTATTTGAAACATATGCAGTGACAATAGTTGCCACTATGGTTCTTGCATCAATTTTTTCACCTCAAGAATATAATTTAATGATTTACCCTTTAGCTATAGGGGGAGCTTGCATAATTACTTCTATAATCGGTACATGGTTTGTTAAGCTGGGGAAAAGCAAGAATATTATGGGAGCACTTTATAAAGGCTTTATAGTTACAGCAATTACATCATTAATTATTATGTATCCAGTGACCGATAAGTTAATTGGATTAAATAATGATTACATTAATAATGCTGGCGCAAATTTCAACGGTTTAGATCTTTACATATGTGGAATAGTTGGTTTTGTTATTACAGGACTTCTTATATGGGTTACAGAATATTATACTGGCACTGATTATAGGCCAGTTAAAACTGTAGCAAAATCCTCCACAACAGGTCATGGAACGAATGTAATTCAAGGTTTAGCTATTTCAATGGAAGCTACAGCAATACCTGCTCTAATAATTGTTGCAGGTATTTTATATACTAATAGCTTGGCTGGTCTTTATGGAATCGCTATAGCCGTAACAGCAATGCTCGCACTTACTGGTATGGTTGTTGCTTTGGATGCTTACGGCCCAGTTACAGATAATGCGGGCGGTATAGCAGAGATGTCAAAGCTGCCAAAAAATGTTAGAAAAACTACGGATGCTTTAGATGCAGTAGGAAATACTACAAAAGCTGTTACAAAAGGTTATGCTATTGGATCAGCTGGATTAGGCGCTCTAGTTCTTTTCGCAGCTTACACTGAAGACATAAAATATTTTTCAAAAGTAAAAGGATCCGCACTAGAGGGTGTAAATGTTACGTTTGATTTATCTAATCCTTTTGTTGTGGCTGGGCTATTAATCGGAGGAATGTTACCATATTTATTTGGTTCAATGGGAATGCAAGCCGTAGGTCGGGCAGGCGGCGCAGTTGTAATAGAAGTTCGAAGACAATTTAAAAAAATTCCTGGTATCATGAAAGGAAAAAGAAAACCTGATTACGGTAGACTAGTAGATTTATTAACAAAAGCAGCAATTAAAGAAATGATAATCCCATCTTTATTACCAGTTTTATCGCCAATTATCTTATATTTTATCATATTTCAAATTGGTGGATTAGAGGCAGCTTTATCATCCTTAGGAGCCATGTTATTGGGAGTGATCGTTACAGGACTATTCGTTGCTGTTTCAATGACTGCTGGCGGAGGAGCTTGGGATAATGCCAAAAAATATATTGAGGATGGAAATTTCGGCGGGAAAGGATCAGAGGCACATAAGTCTGCCGTTACAGGAGACACTGTTGGAGATCCATATAAAGATACAGCTGGTCCAGCAGTAAATCCAATGATTAAAATTACAAATATAGTTGCTTTACTTCTCCTAGCAATAATAGCTCACTAATATTTATTTTTTTCTATTCCCGTACATTTTGGTTTTTACACTAGAGAGAAAAGATTCAACAAAACTTTTTTTTGATAAATTATTTTCAGTTTCCTTTTTAGAAAAAGTCATTTTTTTTATATCGTTTTTGTTTAAAAATCTTTTTTCTTTTAGAACACCGTATTTATCAAACGTTAGCACTAAAACATTAGATGATTTTAAAACATTTTGCCCAAGCCTATGATAGGACCCTTTAGTCATGACTCTTTCAATATATATCCAATCATCTACGTTTGATATTGATTTAGTGTGCGGTTGTCCTAATAACCTAACAACGTCATTTTTATTGTTTACTTCTACCTTTAATTGATTAGATCTATTTTCTAGGAATAAAATACCATGATTTTTAGTTGGCTCTTGAAATTGACAATTAACTAAAATAATAAATAAATAAACTAAAAATTTATTATTATGATATTTAAATTTAAAAAACATGATACTAATTTATATAATACATTATTATTATTATCCCGAAATATTTTTTTTTACAACAAAATAGGTTTGAAAGATAATTTCGAAACAAGAATTTATCTAATGTTTTTGCATTTTTCTATTTTACTTATCATCTTTAAAAAGAAGAGTACAAAATTTAATCAAGATTTATATGACTCGCTATTCAAAAATATCGAAAATAATATGAGAGAGCTAGGGTATGGCGATGTAGCCGTAAATAAGAAAATGAAAGATCTAAATAAAATTCTATATGATATTTTGCTTAAACTTGAAATTAAACAAGAAAATGAATTTATCATTAATGATGATTTAATTTTTAAGTATTTCAATGAACTAAAAGGTGAAAAAAAAGATAAATACCTAGATTTTAAACAATATTTAGCAAATTTTTATAAATTTTGCTTTGAATTACCACTTGATAATGTGTTAAGAGGTGCAATAAAATTTAATAATTATGGCAGTTCCTAAAAGAAAAACTTCTGTATCAAGAAAAAAGATGAGAAGATCTCATCATAGAATTTCTGGTGTGAATATTGCAGAAGATAAAAAAAGTGGTGAATATAAATTATCACATCATATTGATTTAAAATCTGGTTACTATAACGGTAAAAAGATCTTAGACGTCTAATATTTTAAATGAGTAAAAAAATTACTATTGCTATTGATGCAATGGGTGGCGACAATTCTCCAGATAAAACTGTCGAAGGAGTTAGTATTTTTTTAAAGAAAAATAATTTAAACGATGATTTCTATATAAACTTATATGGTGATAAAAAAATTCTAGAGGGTAAAATTAAAGAATATGGAATATCAAGTAAAAATATAAATTTAATTGACTCACCTTCAGTTGTATCTGATAAAGAAACACCTTTAACAGCCATAAAAAATTCAAAGAATACAAGCATGTGGAATTGTATTCAGTCACAAGTTACAGGGCAATCGGATATAAGTTTATCGGCAGGTAATACAGGCGTGTTGCTTGTAATTTCTAAGATGATTTTAAAGATGATGAAAGATGTAAGTAAACCAGCTTTAGCTGCTCTTTGGCCAAATCAATCTGGTATGAGTGTTGTTTTAGATTTAGGTGCGAATATTGAGTGCAATGATAATAACCTTGTTGATTTTTCTGAAATGGGAGCAGCTTTGTATAAATCATTATTTGAAAATGAAATTCCAAAAGTATCATTATTAAATATCGGCTCAGAAGAAATTAAAGGAACAGATATTTTAAAAAAAACCTTTAATAGATTAAAAGAATTAAGTAAAAAAAATAACTTTATTTTTAACGGATATATCGAAGGTGATAAAATAATGGAAGGCGATACAAATGTTATAGTAACAGATGGATTCACTGGAAATATAGCTTTGAAAACTGCTGAGGGAACAGCAAAATTTATTACAAAAAATTTGAAAAAATCGTTAACAGAAACATTTTATAGTAGAATTTCATTAATCTTTTCCTACTTTTCACTAAAAAAATTTAAGTCAAAACTAGATCCAAGGAAATACAATGGTGCTATTTTTTTAGGATTAAACGGCCCAGTTGTAAAAAGCCATGGGGGAACTGATGCTTTAGGATTCTATTATTCAATTGATTTATGTTACAAAATAATCAAAGGTAATTTAATGGATGAAATTAAAAAAAATTTAGTTCACTTAAATGAAAAAGAAAATTAATTTTACCAAAGACGATATTGTTGAACATTTAGTTAAAAAAAAAGGTTATTCTAAATTATTTTCAAAAAAATTAATTGATAACTTATTAGAGTCTATCATACAAGAAATTAAGGAAAATAAATTAAACCTAAAAAAAATCGGTTCTTTTAACATTATTAACAAAAAAGAAAGAGTCGGAAGAAACCCCAAAACAATGAAAGAAGTTTTAATTAAAAGCAGACGAACTGTAAAGTTTGTTCCATCAAAAGAATTAATTAGTAATTTAAACGCTTAAAGTGAAAAAACTTTTAAATATATCTGGGTTATCTAGATTATTAAATCTCGTAAATAAAAAAGATAAAAAACCGTTAAATCACATCATAAGATACTGGGAAAAAGAGTTTAAAGAAATAAAGCCAAAAATTATAAATAATAGGAGATACTATTCAGAAGACCAGGTTGAATTAATCAAAAAAATTAAATTTATGTTGTATGACAAGAGAATGACAGTGAGCGGAGTTAAAAAACTTCTTAAAAAGAAAATAAATAAGCTTGACGTGTCTAATTCATATAGTTTACAAGAAATTTATTTAAAAAAAAAAATTAAAGAAAAAAGTAAGTCCGTTTTAGAAAGAGTTAATAGATTAAAAGATTATGGCAAAAAAATCTCACATTAAAGTAAGAATGGTTCCTGAAAGTAACCCAGATAGTAAATTTATTTATTATGCGAAAAAACCTACAAAAGGAGAGAAAGCTAAAGATAAATTAAAATTAAAAAAATATAATCCTAATACTCGTAAGCACGAGTATTTTGTTGAAAAAAAGTTACCTCCTCACAGCAAATAGTCATTTTTTTTTGAAGTTTTTGTATTCAAAATCAATATAAGCTCGTATCATTGAACTCCATATTTTCCTAGTTATCTCTGTATCAATTTTTCTTTTGATAGATTTATTTTTAATATTTTTTAAAATTATTTTTATTCTCTTATGATCGATAATGTCCTTTTTATATTTTTTGTTTTTCAAAACTTGTGTCACTAGAACTGTTCTTTTTTTGATAATATTTAAAAAATGATCATCTAATAGATCTAATTTTTTTCTTAATTTTAGTATCTCTTTGTTAGGCATAGCGACATTTAATTCATATAAGAAAATTTAATAAGATATATATATTATTTTAATGATTGCACACAACAAAAAACAAGACTCTTTATTTTACCACTGGCTTATAATTTCAATGCTACTAGTATTTTTCATCATTTTGATAGGCGGATTAACCAGACTAACAAATTCTGGTCTATCAATTACTGAATGGGAATTATTTAAAGGTGTGTTGCCGCCACTAACACAAGATTCATGGGAAGAGTATTTCTTGCTATACAAACAAATACCTCAATACAAATTAATTAATTTTGAAATGACTCTGAGTCAATTTAAAGTAATTTTTTATTGGGAATATTTCCATAGAGTTTTGGGTAGAATAATTGGTATTTTTTTTCTTATTCCACTGATATACTTCCATTTTTCAAAAAAAATTCGTACAGATTTATTAATACCCTGTTACTTAGTTTTATTTTTAATAATAACCCAAGGAATAATCGGCTGGATGATGGTACAAAGTGGTTTAACGAATGATGTAACTGTCAGTCATTTTAGGTTATCTTTACATTTGACGACTGCAATTGTAATTTTAACGACTATTTTTTGGATAGCATTGAATTTTAAAAACGAAACTTCAAAAAAATTTTTTAATATAACTAAACGAAATATTCCAATTTTAGTTTTATTACTCTTAGTATTTTTACAAATTATCTTTGGTGCATTTGTTTCAGGTTTAGACGCTGGTAGGTTATATCAATCATGGCCACTTATGGGTGTTTCTTATATTCCAAATGATATTAATTTAGATTCAATTGACAAATTTTTTGATTTTAACAATCATTCATTAGTTCAATTTTATCACAGAAACATAGCTTACTTTATTTTCGGATACGCTATTATTTTGAATACTTTTATATTTAGAAAAAAATATACTTCACTTTATAAGCCGGTTTCTTATTTTAATTTTTTGATACTTATTCAGATATTCTTAGGGGTTATTACTTTAATCTCAAACTTAAATATTTTTGTAGCATTATCTCATCAAATATTTGGTGTAATTCTTGTAATAAGTGCTGTAAATTTATATTATTGCTTTGCAAAATAAATTGACTTTTATATACAATCTTTGTATGTATCGCCCATCGCAATGACACCATTTATTAAAAAAAAAGAAATTAAAAAAGACTGGATATTGATTAACGCGCAGAATCTAGCTGTGGGAAGGTTAGCTAGTTACATTTCAATTGTATTAAGAGGAAAAAATAAACCAACTTTTAACCCACATATGGATAATGGTGATTTTGTTATTGTTACAAATACAGATAAGATTAAATTTACTGGAAAAAAGTTTAAAAATAAAAAATATTTTAGGCATACAGGTCATCCTGGTGGAATTAAAGAAACTTCGCCTCAAATTTTACATGAGAAAAATAAATCTAACGAAATTCTTAAGCTTGCCGTAAAAAGAATGCTTCCTAGTGGTGTTTTAGGCAAAAAACAATTAGGAAATCTTAAAATTTACAGTGGGGAAAATCATCCTCACAACACTCAAAATCCAAAGATAATAGATTTTAGTAAATTAAATAAGAAAAATTTTGTTAGATAATCAAAATGAGCAGTGTAAACATAAATCAAAATACCCAAAAAAAAATAAAATTAGATTTTAAAGATAGTAAATACGCTACTGGAAGAAGAAAAAGATCAGTTGCAAGAGTTTGGGTTAAAAAGGGCTCAGGTATTATCCATGTGAATGGATTAAGAATGAACGAATATTTTAAAAGGCCAATCCATCAAATAATTGTTACTAGACCACTTGAGATTTCTGAAGCATCGACATCATATGACGTAAAATGTTCTGTTAAGGGAGGCGGTTTATCTGGTCAAGCAGGTGCAATAATTCTAGGCATATCGAAAGCATTAATAGCCCACGATAGTAATTTTAAAAAGAATCTAAAGAAAGATAAACTCACCACCAGAGACTCAAGAGTTGTCGAGAGAAAAAAATACGGGCACAGAAAAGCAAGAAGAAGCTTCCAATTTTCTAAACGATAATCATTTAAAATTAATTTCTATCTAGTTAGGAGAATGATATAATTTATTATGTCGGTAAAAAATAAAATAAAAGTTGCTGTTATAGGAGCCACTGGATTTACTGGTTTGGATCTAGTATTTTTTCTCTCAAAGCATCCAAGAGTAAAAATCTTAAATCTTTGTGCAACTAAAAATATTGGAAAAAAAATCAACTATTTTGATAAAAGAATAAAAAATAAATTACCAAAGATTTCTTCAATTAAAGATATCAATTGGAATAATATAGATCTAGTTTTTCTATCTCTTCCTAATGGAGGAGCACAAAAAATTATTAAACAAACTTTCATAAAATTTAAAAAACTAAAATACATCGATTTATCTTCTGACTTCAGAATTACAAAACCTAAGATTTATTTAAGAAATTATAAAACGACTCATAAAGCAACAAATTTAATAAAGCACTCTCTTTATTCAATAAGCGAATTTAATAAAGATAAAATAAAAAACTATAGAATAATTGCTAATCCAGGATGTTACCCGACATCGATACAATTACCTTTAGTACCATTGATTAAAAAAAGATTAATACAAACTAATGATATCATAATTGATTCAAAGTCAGGTTATTCAGGAGCCGGTAAAAAATTTGAAAAAAAATTCAGGCACAAAAATCTTTTTAAATCAACTTTTGCTTATAGCCCTATGAATCACAGACACGTCTGTGAAATAGAACAAGAAATACTAAAGCTTACAGGAAAAGTAACATTATTTACTTTTAACCCTCATTTGTTGCCAACTTTTAGAGGAATACTTTCCTCAATTTATGTAAAGACGAATCATAAAGTTAATGCAATGAAAATAAGAAATGAATTAAAAAAATTTTATAAAAATTCAAAATTTATAAAAATAATGAAATTAAATTCTCATCTCGGATCCGGGAATGTATTGAATACAAATAATTGTGAAATATCAATTTGCGAAACAAGAGTTAAAAATAAATTAATAATCTTCTCAGCCATTGATAATCTTGTAAAAGGAGCATCTGGACAGGCCGTTCAAAACATGAATTTATTATTTAATTTTCCAGAACAATTTGGTTTAAAATGATTAAAACATTTTTATTATTAATTCTTTTTTCTATTATCTCTTGCTCAAAGCCTAAAGTGGTTTTAATCTGTGGAAATCATATATGTGTTAATAAAGATGAAGCTGAACAATATTTTGAAGAAAATTTATCTTTAGAAGTAAAAATTTTGAAAAATGAAAAAAAAGATCAGATTAATTTAGTTGAACTCAATTTAAAGAATGAGGACACTTTTAAAAAAGAAGTTATATTAATTAACAAGGAAAAACCTAATAAAGAATTAAGATCTCTCTCTGATGATGAAATAAAAAAAATAAAAACTAAGGTTAAGAAAAAAGCAAATAAAAACAATATTGAAAAAAAACATGCAAAGAAAATAAATACTGATAAAAATATAGATATAAATTCAAGGAAACGAGAAAACGATAATTTATTTAAAAAAAAGAAAAAGCACAATGTAGTAGATATTTGTTCAATAGTTGAAAAATGTAATATTGAAGAAATATCAAAGTATTTAATTAAACAAGGAAAGAAAAAAAAATTTCCTGATATTACAATAAGACAATAAAGATAATGAAAAAATTAAACATAGCAATAGTTGGACTTGGAAATATAGGAAGTTACTTATATCAATTTCTAAAAAAGAACAAAAAAATTTTATCTAAAAAAAATAATTGTATTCCAAATGTTATTTTTTTATCAGCAAAAAATATTAAAAGAAAAAGAAGATTTAAAGTAGATAAAAAACTTTGGCTTAAAAATTATCTTGATACAACAAAAAATAAAAAAGTAGATTTAATAATCGAATTAATAGGTGGCGCTGAAGGCCCTGCTAAAAATTTGGTTTTTAACGCACTTAAAAATAAGAAACATGTAGTAACAGCCAATAAGGCTTTAATTGCTAAATATGGAGATCAGTTATCAAAAATCGCTGAAAAAAATAAAGTGAATTTAGAATTTGAGGCGTCAGTTTGCGGCGGCGTGCCAATTATAAGATCTTTAAAAGAAGGACTGATAGCCAACAAAATTAATAAAGTTTTTGGAATATTTAATGGGACTTCAAATTATATACTTTCTTCGATGGATAAGGAAAATAAAACTTTTAAAGAAGTTTTGAAAAATGCCCAAAAATTAGGTTATGCAGAGTCAAATCCTACAGCTGATTTAAATGGAGATGATGTAGCAGCAAAATTACAAATCTTGTCGTCATTATGTTTTAACTCATTTTTAAATAAAAATATCCATATTGAGGGAATTAAAGATATAGACAAAGAAGATATAAATTACGCTAAAAGACTTGGTTATAAAATCAAATTACTTGGTTATGCAGAACTTATAGGGAAAAATATTTTTCAAAGAGTTCACCCTACATTAATTAGAGACAGCTCTTATGTGGCAAGTATTGATGGAGTTTTGAATGCTGTTATTATTGACGGAAATCCGGTTGGCCAAAGCATAATTCAAGGCGAAGGAGCAGGTCCTTCCGCAACAACATCTGCTTTAATTTCAGATATCTCATCTATTTTAAGAGGAAACATTAAATTTCCTTTTTCAATATCAAATAAAGAAAGAAAAAATTTAAATTTTAAAGATATATCAGAGCGTTTTTTTTCTGCTTACTTTAGATTCAATGTAACTGATAAGCCTGGTGTTTTGTCAAATATCACTCAAATTTTTTCAAGAAATAAAGTTTCTATAAAAAGATTAGTTCAAGACCCAAATAAAAATACGAGATCATCATCAATTATAATCATAACTCATCCCTCAAAAGACAAATCATTAAACAAGATTATTCAGACTATTAATAAAAGATCTTATGTGAAAAAAAGATCTAAATTAATAAGAATAGATGACTAATAAATGTCAATAGACCAAAAATTTTTAAATTTATTCATTAAAGCCACTGAAAAGGCGGCAATAGGAGCTTCAAAATTTATTGGTAAAAATGATAAAATTGCCGCTGATAAAGGTGCTGTTGATCCAATGAGAAGAGAGTTAAACAAAATCAATATGGAAGGAACGATTGTTATCGGTGAAGGAGAAATGGACGAAGCTCCAATGTTGTACATTGGTGAGAGATTAGGAACGTTGAATGGACCTAAATTTGATATAGCAGTAGATCCATTAGAAGGAACAAAATTCACAGCAAACAATGAACCAAACGCTTTTTCTGTTATAGCAGTCGCTAAAAAAGGTGATTTATTATCAGCTCCTGACACATACATGGAAAAAATAGCAATAGGATCAGATTTACCTAAAAATTTATTAGATATCGATAATGGAGTAGAAAAAAATATTCGAAAACTAGCTGAAGCAAAAAGGAAAAAAGTTTCTGAAATAAATGCATGTGTGATGAAAAGACCAAGACACGATGAAATCGTTGATATAATGAACAAATTAGGGGTGACTATAAATTTTATAACAGATGGTGATATAGCTGGTGTTTTGAGTGTAATAGGAGATAAACCAAAAAATGATATTTACTATAGCACTGGTGGAGGTCCAGAAGGAGTTTTAGCAGCATCAGCGCTATCTTGCTTTGGAGGTCAAATACAAGGTCGTTTAGTTTTAAACGAAGAAGAAAAAATTAGAGCAAAAAAACTTGGGATTACTGATTTTAAAAAAAAATATAATATCGAAGATATGGTAAAAGGAGATATTATATTTTGCGCAACTGGTGTAACAGATGGAGATTTAACTAAAGGAGTAAAAGATCTAGGAAATGAATTTGAAGTTACGACTTTTGCATTGCATAAAAGTAAAAAAATCAACAAAATTATTAAAAATATATACAATAAATGATTTCAAATTCAGTAAGTAACAAAAACTGGATTTTTAAAAAATACAATGAACAAGATGTTATATTTTATAAAGAAAATTATTCATTAGATGAATTAACATCTAAGCTTTTATCAATTAGGAACATTAAAAAAGATGACGTTCAAGCTTTTTTAAACCCCTCTATAAAGAACTTCTTACCCAATCCTGAGATTTTAAAAGATATGCAAAAATCAGCAAAAAGAACAATACACGCAATCTCTCAAAAGCATAAAATTGGAATTTTTGGAGATTATGATGTCGATGGGGCTTCAGCAACAGCATTACTTGCAAATTTTTTTAAATCAATAAATGTTCCTTACGAAATTTATATACCAGATAGAAAAAAAGATGGCTACGGACCTTCTGTAGGGTCTTTTAAAAAGTTGATAGATAACGGAACTAAATTGATTTTTACAGTTGATTGTGGAACACTATCATTTGATGCTATAGATTTCGCATCTAATAATGAAATTGATGTAATTGTTCTTGATCATCATCAATCGGAAATAAATTTACCTAAAGCTCACTCAATAGTAAATCCAAATAGGCTAGATGATAAATCTGATTTAAAATATTTATGCGCCGCTGGAGTTACTTTTATGTTTTTAATTTCCTTAAATAAAGAACTTAGATCAACAGATTGGTTTATTAAATCAAAAATCACAGAGCCAAATTTGCTTGAATATTTAGATTTAGTAACTTTAGGAACTGTTTGTGACGTTGTTCCTTTAGTGGGTCTAAATAGAGCAATCGTCTCACAAGGATTAAAAATTTTAAAATCAAAAAAAAATCTTGGATTAAAAACCTTATTTGATATTTGTGATATCAAAAGCAAACCAAATGTTTATCATATTGGATATCAACTAGGACCAAGAATTAATGCTGGAGGTAGAGTAGGAAAGTCATCTCATGGAGCAAATTTATTAATTAGTAATAATCCTAAAGATGTTTTTAAAATTGCAACTGAGCTAGATCATTTTAATAAAGAGAGGCAAATTTTAGAAAAAGACCTAATGGACAAAATCTTGAAAGATTTAGAAAATAAAACACATGAATCAGTAATGGTCATTTTTGGAAAAAATTGGCATGAGGGTATAATTGGAATAGTTGCATCTAGAATTAAAGATAAATTCAATAAACCGGTAATAATTATATCAATAGACGATAATGGCATAGGAAAAGCATCAGCTAGATCTATTGTAGGTTTTGATATTGGCTCAGTAATTATTGCCGCTGTTCAAGAAAAAATCTTAATTAAAGGTGGGGGGCATAAAATGGCTGGAGGATTTACAATAAAAATTGAAAATATTGACAAATTTAAAAAATTTATCTTAAAAAAATTCGAAAGATTAAGTAATAGTAAAATGAATATAAAACCTTTATATTTAGATAGTATAATAGCCCCGACCGCATTAAATCTTCAATTTTATAATAAGGTTAATTCACTTGCTCCTTTCGGTTCAGGAAACCCAGAGCCAAAGTTTGTTTTAGAAAATATGAAATCTGTAAATTGTAAGATTATAAAGGAAAAACATATAAAATCAGTTTTAGTTGGATTGGATGGATCTAGTGTCAAATCTATAGCATTCAACTGCGTCGAAAATGAAATTGGAGCTTATTTGCTTAAAAAGGATAAAAAATTATTTAATATTGCTGGTAAATTATCCTTAAATGAGTGGCAAGGGCAATCAAATGTGGAGTTTATTATCGATGATATTTCTGTTAATAAGACAATCAAAAAAACGGTCCCATCGTCTATCGGTTAGGACAGTTGGTTTTCATCCAACAAAGAGGGGTTCGATTCCCCTTGGGACCGCCAACTCTTCAGTGAAGCTAGACTAAAAATTATTTTTAAGGTAATTTATTACTCAATATCCAGAGTTTTAAAATGTCAAAAATATATATTTCTTTACTGATTAAAAAGATCACTTTAGGTATGATGAAGCTTTTATTCTCTAAAAGTTCTATAATAAATCAAGCACATGAAAGCGTTCAAATGGCACTTACGACTCATAAGGAGATAAAAAAATTTAAAGATTTATCAATTAAAAATTATCAAGATTTATTTTATCACTTTTCACCAATTCCCGGTGAAAATGAGATTAAAAACCTTTACAAGAACCTTTATAGCATTTCCAGAAAAAATACAGAATTTAAAATTTCTGATAGAGAATTTTCTCAGATACTTTTTTTGAAAAAAAAATACAATTTCCAAAATAAAAAAATTTTAAATTTTGGATCTGGAAAAAGTGGGTTTTCTTATCTGTGTAAATTGATGGGAGCAACTGTCACGGAAGTTGATTTGAAAAACAAAGAAGATACGTATTTCGATAAAGATATTTTTTTTACAAATGATTTGACAATTCTTTCTGATAAAAAATTTGACTTGATTTATGCATCACATAGCTTAGAACATACAACTAAGTTAAAGGAAACATTAGAGGTTTTTAGTAAATTATCACATACTGATACACATTATTTTATCGAAGTCCCTGAAGGTAATCAGGATCTTCAAAATATTAAACGCAGAGCTAGAAAAATAGACCATATTTTTTATTTTCAAAAAAAATTTTTTGAGAAAATATTTGATAATCAAAATAAAACAGATTCTTTTCTTAATCTTTTTGATAATGAAAACTTAAAAAATTTTTCAGAAAGACATGATAAAAATAATTTAATTTTATGGACAAATAAAAAGCTAAATCTAGAATTTATAAAGAATTTAAACTATAAATAATTTATTTAAGTGGTTGAGTCATTTGTTCAGGAAGCCAAAAAAATGTATAAAGTTGCAATTATAGAAAAAATTCACCAAGACGGAATAAATCTATTAAAAAATAATCCAGCGTTTGAATTTGAAATAATTGAAGATGCTTCTGAAGAAAATTTAATAAAAGTACTACCTAATTTTGATGCTTGTACACTTAGAGTTTCAAAATTAAATGAAAAAATTCTATCTAAATGTAAAAATTTAAAAGTTATATCTAGACATGGTGTTGGATATGACAATGTCGATTTAAATTACATTAAAAAAAACAAAATAACTTTATTAATAACCGCTACTGCGAATGCAGTAGCTGTAGCAGAACATGTAATTTACATGATGCTATCAATATCTAAAAGTATTAATCAATACGACAAGGAAGTTAGAATTGGAAATTTTAAAAAAAATGCATCTACTATTACTACTTTAGAACTTTTTAAAAAAGAGATTCTAATAGTTGGATTTGGAAGGATAGGTCAAAGTTTAATCAAAAGATGTAAAGCTTTCGAGATGAAAGTAAAAGTATTTGATCCTTTTGTTGATAAAGAGACTATTGAAAGATTTGGAGGACAAAAAATCAAAAATCTCGATGATGGATTAAAAATTTGTGACTATGTTTCTTTACATGTTCCGTTAAATGAAAAAACTAAAAATTTAATTGATTATTCTAAACTTAAGAATATGAAAAGAGAAGTAATTATAATCAATACTGCAAGAGGTGGAATTATCAACGAAAACGATTTAGATAAGGCATTGAGAGAGAATATAATTTTTGGAGCAGGGTTAGATGTTTTTGAAAGAGAGCCTATAGATAAATCCCATCCTCTATTATCAAATAAAAAAGTCTTATTAAGTCCACATTCAGCAACATTTACAAATGAGTGTAAATCTAGAATGTCTTTAGAGACTACTAAAAATATAATTGATTTTTTTGAGAATAAGATTGATAAATCTATGATTGTAAAATTATGATAGACATAAATAGAAAATTAAAAAACTTTGGTCCATTAGAAGCATTAGTATTAAGTTCTATAACATATGTAGTTGTAATGTTATTATGGACGGCTTCTACCAGATCAGAAGTATTACAAAAAGCAAACGATATAAAATCAAATCATAAGTCTGTGGTTGATTTCATTAATGACGAGGTAAATAGTTGCAGCTCAAATGAGGAGGGCTCAACGTCTTGGGGTGAGAAATGCAATTCTGTTTGGAGTTCAGATAAAATCGTAAATTATGTATTAAATAATATCTATCTTAAAAACCCATATTCAATTAAAAAACCTTTAATACAAACCTCTCAAGATCCCAGAATTCAGGCCGAAGGTAAAGCTGGTCAATCCACAGATAAAGGTATAATTTTTGTTTCTTTAAATAACTTTGAGTCAGAGGCAGGCTCAGAATGGGTAGTTGGAACTTGCATAAAGTCACCTTGCGTAGCTGCGGGTAATAATGAATTAGTCTCTGTATATCGTTAATTAATAATTTCAAAACCACATTGTTTTGCAGTTTTACTTAAATAATCGAAACCAATTTTTGCATATTCAAATGGATTTGCTTTAGCAGGATCTTGTTCAGCTTCTACTACAAGCCATCCTGAATAATTTTTTTTCTTCAAAGTATTTAAGAAAGGGACGTAGTCAATACACCCATCACCTGGCACAGTAAATGCTCCATCTAAAAATGCTTGTCTAAATGTTGCATCATTTCTCAGTGATTTTTCTAAAATATCTTTTCTAATGTCTTTGCAATGAACGTGAATTATCCGTTCGTAAAAATTTTCTACTAATTTAATAGAGTCGCCTTGAGCAAACAACATATGACCAGTATCTACTAATAATTTAACTGTATCCTTTGTATTTTCTATAAGTCTAGAAGTATCTTCCTCAGTTTCTATTATAGTTCCCATGTGATGATGATAAGCTAGTGGCATATTTTCATCTATCATCATTTTACTAATTTCATTTATTGAATAAATAAATCTATTCCAATCATCTTTATCTAATTTAGGCCTTTTTGATAACGGTGTTATAGGATCTCCTTGGACGGAGTCTGTAACCTCAGCAAAAACCATGCAAGGTGCTTCACAATCTTTGAATAATTTAAGTTGTTTTTGCATAAGTTTAAATTCTTCTTTAGGTGATCTTTTTAATAGTTGAGCTCCATACCAACCTGAACATAATTTAAGGTTCTCTTTTTGAAGTTTAGGAATAAGTTCTTTCGAATTCATTGGAAATTTTCCACCAGATTCAATTCCAGTAAAACCTGCCATACTTGCTTCTTTTAAACATTGTTCCAATGTAGTTTTTCCACCTAATTCAGGCATATCGTCGTTACTCCATGCAATGGGTGCTATTCCTAATCTTATCGACATAGTTTTAAGAAAGTAATAATATTTTATATTATAAATAATTAACTTACAAAAGAATTTATGATCAATGTAGCACTTTTGGGTTTTGGTAGAATTGGGCAAATGCATGCTCAAAATATATATCTAAATCAAACGCTTAATTTGTTATATGTATATGAAAAGGTTGATAAACTTAGAAAAAAAGCTAAAAATCTTTACAATTGTATAATTGAAAAAGATTATAAAAAAATATTTTCAGACGAAAAAGTAGATATTATTTTTATTTCTAGCCCCACAAATACTCACATCAGATTTATCGAAGAGGGCATCAAATACAATAAAACTATTTTTTGTGAAAAACCTTTAGACTTAAATATAAATAAAATTGTTAAAACTTTCAAAAAAGTTAAAAAAAATAATTCGAAGATACAGATGGGGTTTAATCGAAGATTTGATCCTAGCCACCACTCAATTAAAAAAGATTTAGATAAAGGTAAAATAGGAAGATTGGAAAAAATAATAATCACAAGTAGAGATCCAGCACCTCCTTCAAAGAGTTATCTTAAATCTTCTGGAGGTATCTTCAGAGACATGATGATTCATGATTTTGATTTATGTAGGTATTATTTAAATAATGATGAAATTTCTGAAATAAGTTCATCTGTAAGCTCATTTGAGAATTTTTACAAAAAAATCAAAGATCATGAATTAGCTACTGTTACTATGAAATCAAAGAAAGGTGTTATATGTGTAATCACAAATTCTAGACATTGTTCTTTTGGATACGATCAAAGGGTTGAGTTATTTGGAAAAAAAGGAATGCTTTTATCAGGCAATCAAAAGAGTACGGCCACAGAGATATTTAATTCAAATCAATCCCATTCACAAAAACCTTTTTTAAATTTTTTTATTGAACGATACAAAGAGGCTTATAATTTGCAATTGAATGAACTAATTTCTCTTCATAAAAATAGAATAAAACCTAGATCAACTTTTAAAGATGGTTATTTTGCTTTAAAAATTGCTAATGCTGCATATCAATCTCTAAAACAAAAAAAGGTGGTAAAATTAAAGTAATTTTTAACTACCTCTAGTTGTATGTATTTTTTTTCCTTTTGTATTTTCACAAATTTTTTGTTTTAATTACGCAAATTTAACAAACAAATGAGGGAAATAATCATGAAAAAAGTATACTTAACAGTTGCTGCTCTAATGAGCTGGGCAATGATGTCAGTAGCTGCTCTAGCAGTTGATATTATTGTTGTGTCTCATGGACAAGCAAACGACCCTTTCTGGTCTGTTGCAAAAAATGGAGTTGATAAAGCTTGTAAAGATATGAAAGTATCTTGCAAATACACTGCTCCAGCAACATTTGACATGGTAGAGATGGCAAAACTTATTGACAACGCTGTTTCTCAAAAACCAAAAGGTATTGTAATAACTCTTCCAGATGCTGCCGCTTTAGGTAAATCTGTTAAAGCTGCAATATCTGCAGGTATCCCAGTAATCTCTATGAATTCAGGTTCAGACGACTACATGAAACTAGGTATAAGTGCTCACGTAGGTCAAACAGAGTTTGAAGCTGGCGTAGGTGGCGGACAAAAGATGAAAGCTGCTGGTGGTAAAAAAGCACTATGTGTTAACCACGAAGTAGGTAACGTCGCTTTAGATAGAAGATGTGCTGGTTTCAAAAAAGGGTTTGGTGGATCTGTAGATATATTAGGTACATCAAATGACCCGACTGAAATTCAAAAAGCTGTAGCTGCTAAATTAGGTGGTGGATATGACACTATTCTTACTTTAGGAGCTGGTCTTGCGGGAGAAGCTGCTCTAAAAGCATTAGAGTCTGCTGGTAAAGTTGGAAGCGTTAAACTTGGTACATTTGATATGTCACCAGGTATGCTAAAAGCTGCTGCTGCTGGAAAAGTTGAGTTCTTAATTGACCAACAACAGTATCTACAAGGTTATTTACCTATAGCTATATTTTCTCAATATATGAGATATGGAACAATGCCAGCTGGTGTTGTTATGACAGGACCTGGTTTTGTTACTCCTAACAATGCGAAGGACGTAATAAAATGGGCTGCTCAAGGTTATAGATAAGATTAATATTAAAAAGGCCTAGTGAATAATCACTAGGCCTTTTTTTTTAAGTTTTTTTATATGTCTACAAAGTCTAAAAGTATTGAAACAAAAACTGATTTCAATCAGGATGAAAGACTCAAAAAAGTTTCCAAATTAAGATTATTGTTAAATAGACCCGAACTTGGTGCTCTAGGTGGAGCAATACTAGTTTTCATATTCTTTGGTATCGTCGCTGGAGACACGGGGATGTTCAGTGCTTATGGAGTTTTGAATTTCCTAGATGTTTCTGCAAATCTTGGAATAATAGCTATTGCAGCTGCAATGTTAATGATAGGTGGAGAATTTGATCTATCAATTGGATCTATGATAGGATTTGCAGGCATTTGTATAGCTATTCCAGCAATTTATTGGGGATGGCCATTATGGATGAGTATAATTTTTGCATTTTCAATGGCAGTTCTTGTTGGATATTTTAACGGAATATTAGTGGTAAGAACAGGTCTACCATCATTTATTGTAACTCTTGCAATGCTTTTTATTTTAAGAGGAGCAACTTTAGCTATAACAAGACTGATTACTGGTCGAACACAAGTTCCAGGCCTAAGAGTTTTAATCGAAGATGATCCATTAGCATGGATATTTGCTACTGATACATTTAAATGGGTTTTTACTTGGTTAGGTTCGATGAATCTAATTGCATTGAGAACTGATGGAACTCCACTCGCCACAGGTATTCCACCGTCTGTAATATGGTTCATAGCCTTAGCAATCATTACAACATGGATTCTAATGAAAACAAGATACGGAAATTGGATATTTGCATCTGGAGGGGATAAAAATGGCGCTAACAATGTTGGAGTACCAGTTGGTAGAGTAAAAATAAGTTTATTTATAGGTACTGCAGTTGCAGCAACCATTTTTGCTACTATTCAAGTTTTAGACGCTGGTTCAGCTGATACAATGCGTGGAACTTTAAAGGAGTTAGAAGCCATTGCGGCAGCAGTTGTTGGCGGTTGTTTATTAACTGGCGGATATGGTTCAGCTATAGGAGCAGCATTTGGAGCTTTGATATTTGGAACGGTTTCAATGGGAATATTTTATACCGATGTAGACACAGACTGGTTTAAAGTTTTTTTAGGAGCAATGATGTTGATTGCTGTAATCTTTAATAATTATATAAGAAGGAAAGTGACAGAGAGCAAATAATGTCTGACTATTTAGTTCAATTTAATAATATTAGTAAATTTTTTGGAAAGGTTATTGCTTTGAAAGATGTAACAATGAAATTAAAAAAAGGTGAAATTATGTGTCTTCTTGGTGACAATGGCGCAGGCAAATCAACCTTAATAAAAACATTGGCTGGAGTTCATAGACCTGATGAAGGTGAAATTATTGTCGAGGGGAAGAAAACAATATTTGACAGCCCAAAAGATGCATTGGATATGGGAATAGCTACTGTGTATCAAGATCTAGCTTTAGTTTCTTTAATGAGTGTAACAAGAAATTTTTTCATGGGAAGAGAACCAATGAAAGGTCCACCATTTTTTAAAACATTTGATATAGAAAAAGCAAATAAGATAGCAGCAGAGAGAATGGGGCAGATAGGTATTGATGTTAGAGATCCATCTCAGGCAGTCGGAACGATGTCGGGTGGTGAAAGACAATGTTTAGCAATAAGTAGGGCTATATACTTTGGAGCAAAAGTACTTGTTTTAGATGAGCCTACCTCTGCTCTAGGAGTTCACCAAGCTTCAGTTGTTTTAAAATATATAGTGAAAGCTGCTTCTCAGGGATTAGCAGTAATTTTAATAACACATAACGTTCATCATGCCTATCCAGTTGGAAATAGTTTTACAGTATTAAATAGGGGAAAAAGTTTAGGCACATATGAAAAAAAAGATATTTCTAGAGAAAAACTTTTAAGTATGATGGCAGGTGGAGAAGAGTTAAATAAATTAGAGGTAGAGCTTCGAGAAATGAATAGGTCTTCAGCTAATTAATGCAAATAGGAATTGATTTAGGCGCAACTAAAATAGAGTACGTTCTTTTAGATAATGATAATATCGAATTAAAAAGAGACAGAGTTCAAACACCTAAAGATTATGAAAAGACAATAATTACAATAAGTGAAATCGTTAAGAAATTAGAAAAAAATTCCGGTAAATTTAATGTAGGTATATGTCATCCTGGAGCAGTAGATAAAACGACAGGGTTAATTAAAAATGCACATAATTCTCAGTGGTTAAATAAAAGAAATTTAATTAAAGATTTGAAATTAAAAATGGATAATAATTTTTTTTCAGAGAATGATGCTAATTGTTTTTGTTTATCCGAAGCTTTTGATGGATCAGCTAGCCATTATGAAACTGTATTTGGAATTATATTGGGATCAGGCTGTGGTGGTGGATTAGTAATAAATAAAAAGATAATATCCGGAGCAAATGGTTTAGGAGGAGAATGGAGCTTAAATCAAATGCCGCTTACAAATACACCAAACTTAAAATCAGATAAAATATTAGATTTTTCAAATAGATTGGAAGGGTATCTATCTGGTAAATCAATAGAAAAAAGATTTAATGAACAATTTAATGAGAACATTTCAGCAAAAGAAATTTTTAACAGATATAGAAAAAAGGATTCAAATTCAATTTTATTTATAAATGAGTATAAGGATATTTTAGCAAGATGTTTGGTATTAATAGTAACAACTCTTGATCCAGATGCAATTGTTTTTGGTGGTGGAATTTCTAATGAAATAGATTTTTTAGATCAAGTTAAAAAAAAAACATCATCATTTATAAATGAACCTAATCTTAAAACAGTATTTTTAAAACCAAAGTACGGAGATGCAAGTGGAGTAAGAGGTGCTGCTATTTTGAGTAGGCAAAGCTCTATTTAAGTATTGAATTAATCTCTTTATTTAAAAATGGCTTTGGTTTTTCACATTTAACAGAAATTGTTTGTTTTCTATTATTTCTTGCAGATAAATGTATTGCCTCTATAATATTTAGCACGTGAAGAGATAAATTTCCGTTACATCTATGTGTTTTCTTATTTTGAATTGAATATATCATCTCCGATAATCCAACACCTCTATAATTTGCATTAGTAGGAGACTCATTTGCCCTGGAACTTTGGGTTCTTATATTAATTTTTCCCAATGACATTTTGTTTGTTTGATGATCCTTCCATGAGCTACCTAATTTTTTACTAATTAAAACCGATCCACCAAACATATTTGGATCTGGAACTATCATAGAACCATTGTCTCCGTAAAGCTCTATGTGGTTTCTTAGATGAGAAATAACATCAAAAGATAAAGTTAATCTAATTATTGTGCCATTATGAAATTTTATAGTAGAAAAGTAAGTTGTGGGACACTCCACTTTAAATTTTTTACCCTTTTTTGGTCCTATACCGATAGTTCGTTTGTTCGCTCCTTTTGAGCTTATACTTGTTACTTCTTTAGCCGGACCTAATAGATTTACTAAAGCAGTTAAATAATAAGGACCCATGTCTATAACAGGCCCACCTCCTTTTTTAGCAAACCAAGGTTCAGGGTTAGGATGGTATGATTGTATTCCTGGGTAAGCAAATATACCTGTGCCAAACTTTACTTCACCTATTATTTTTTTATCTAAAAGTTCTCTTGCTTTTTGATTTCCTCCACCTAAAAATGTATCAGGAGCATTTCCAATAAAAAGTTTTTTTCTCTTTGCTATTCTTATAAGCTCTTTTCCATCTTTAAATGAAACGGCTAAGGGCTTTTCGGAATAAACATGTTTACCATTAAGTAATGATTTTTTAGCTATTAGATAATGAGCATTTGGTATTGTTAAATTAAGAATTACTTGAATTTCTCTATCTTTAAAGAGTTCGTTTACTGAAGTTGATCTTATCTTATAAGTTTTTGCACACTTTTTAGCTGCAAAATTATTTATATCAGCACATTTAATAATCTTAAAATTATTGAAATATTTGTGTGCCCTAAAATAAGTTTCAGCTATATGACCGCAGCCGATCAAGCCGACTTTAAAAATTTTCCCCATTCAAAAGCTTATACACCTTTTCTTTGTTTTTTCTTCCCATCAAGGTGTTCTTTTAGGGCTCTTTTATTTTCCTCGGTTGTTGGCAGTGAAAGAGTCGGGCTTTCCCAATATGCGGAGCCTTCTAGCCATTGATAACCATCAGTATGGATACTAATAACATATGTTTTTTTTGATTTTTTTGCTCGTTTAAAAGCTTCTTCTAGTTCAGATATTGAGCTAACTTGTTCTCCATCTGCCCCCATGCTCTTTGCATGCGACGCGAAATCAACTGGAACAAGATTTGGAGTTTTCGAACTTTTTAACAAACAATTAAATTCTTTGCCTCCCTTATACAATTGAAGTCTATTAATAACTGCATGACCGCCGTTATCGCAAACTATTATAATCAATTTATTATTAGTAATTACCGAACTGTAAATATCTGAATTATAAAGCAAATACGATCCGTCTCCAACAAATGCTATAACTTCTTTATTTGGGTTTGCCATTTTAATCCCTAGAGCCCCTGAAATTTCATAACTCATACAACTAAAACCCCATTCAGTTTCATGAGTATTTAATTCCCTAGGTCTCCAAACTTGCACAACTTCTCCTACTAAACCACCTGCTGCAGTAACTGCTATATCTGATGGATCAGAATTTCTATATATTGCACCAACTGCATGAGCATAACTAGGTAATTTTTGATTAGTGGGACCGCTTTCTTTGTCTACATATTCATTCCAACTTTTTAATTCTGATTGTGCTTTTTTATTCCAGCTATCCTCTGCTTTCCAACTTCCTAGAACTAAAGATAGTTCAGATAATGAAACCTTAGCATCACCAACAACAGCTTGTGCCATATGTTTATTTGCATCGAATCTAGCTGCATTTATAGATACAAGTTTGAAATTTGGATTTTCAAAGTTTGCCCAAGATCCTGTAGTAAAATCTGCTAGCTTTGTACCTACTGCTATAGCTAAATCTGTTTTTTTAGCCATATTATTTGCAGCTTTACCTCCAAGACCACCTATTGGTCCTAAAAAATGAGAATGGTCTCGTTTCATAGTAGAATAACCCATAACGGTTTGTGTTACTGGTACATTATGTTTTTTTGCAAAATCGGATAATTCATCCATTGCATCAGAGTAAAATACTCCTCCTCCTGAAATTATTATTGGATTTTTTGAGGATCTGATTGCCTCAGCTGCTTTTTTTATTTGATAATCATCTGGACGTGGACGTCTAATAGAATGAACTCTTTCTTCAAAAAATTCTACGGGATAATCGAAAACTTCGCCTTGGACATCTTGACTTAAAGAGATACATGCAGGACCACAGTCTGCAGGATCAAGCATAACTTCAATTGCCTGAGGTAAAGTAGAAATTATTTGCTCAGGACGAGTAATTCTATCAAAGTATCTAACTACCGGTTTAAATCCATCATTTTGCGTAATCCCAGGATTATTAAAATGTTCAACTTGTTGTAATACTGGATCTGGCATTCTATTCGCAAAAGTATCTCCAGGTAAAAATAATATTGGAAGTCTATTGCTCATTGCAACAGCTGCCGCTGTAATCATATTTGTAGAACCAGGTCCTACTGAGCTTGTTGCAATAAAAATTTGCTTTCTCCTCTTTGCTCTAGAATAAGCTATTCCTGTAAGAGCCATATTTTGCTCATGATGACCTCTCCATGTAGGAAGTTCTTTTTGATTTTCTTGAAGCGCTTGCCCCAAGCACGCTACATTACCATGACCGAAAATTCCAAATGCACCTGGAAATAATGGTTCTTTCTTTCCATCAATTAAAATTTTTTGTTTTGTAAGGAATTTAACTAGTGCGTGAGCACAAGTAAGTTGAATGTTTTTCATAAATTCTTTATAAGATAGTTAATTAACTTAATATATTCAATAATTATATATAATTTATGTACGAGAAATTTGGTCAGTTTATTGACGGTAAATGGCAACAATCATCTAGTGGTGAAACTTATGAAGTTATTAATCCAGCTACCGAAGAAATAATTGGAAAAGCGTCGAAGGCAAATAGTAAAGATATTCAGAGAGCTCTTAAATCAGCAGAAAAAGGTTTGGAAATTTGGAGAAACACCTCGCCATGGGAAAGATCAAAAGTTATTAGAAAAATTTCTGAGTTAATGAGAAAAAAAGTAGATACATTATCAAAATGGTTAACTTTAGAAGTAGGTAAACCTCTTACTGAAGGTGCGGGCGAAGTGGGCGGTGCAGCTGACATATTTGAATGGAACTCAGAAGAAACAAAAAGAATTTTTGGTGAAATAAACCAAAGTCGTTTTCCAAACACAAAAATACATGTGATTTATCAGCCCGTTGGCGTAGTGGCAGCGCTAGTTCCTTGGAATTTTCCTGTTATTTTAGCATCAAGAAAGATTTCTACCGCTTTAGCTGCTGGATGTTCAGTTATAGTAAAACCTGACGTGATTACTCCGGGTAGTGTCATGGAAATTGTTAATATTTGTAAAGAGGCTGGTGTTCCTCCTGGTGTAGTAAATTTATTATCTGGAGATCCAGCAGGAATTTCATCTGAATTAATTCAATCGGATATAGTAAAAAAAATATCAATTACAGGATCAACAAGAGTGGGTAAGCTTATTCTTAAACAAGCTGCAGATAAAGTACAAAGAGTAACGATGGAATTAAGTGGTCATTCTCCTTTTATTGTTTTTGATGACGTCGATTTAAACAAAGTCACAGATATGGCTATTACAGCAAAATTTAGAAATAATGGTCAAGTTTGTATATCTCCAAATAGATTTTATATTCATGAGAAAAAGAAAGACGAGTTTGCTGACTTAATGGTTAAAAAAACAAAAAAATTAAAAATGGGCAACGGTATGGATAAGGATACCTTACTCGGTCCTTTGTGCACAAAAGAGAGGTTAGAGGGTGTTGAAAAATTAGTTGAAACGACAAAGAAAGAAGGTGGGAAAGTTCTTTTAGGAGGTAAAAGAGCTGCTAATTTTAATAAAGGTTATTATTACGAACCAACTATTTTTGATAATATCAAAGATAATTTTACAGTCATGAGAGAGGAACCTTTTGGTCCAATAGTTCCAATTTTAAGTTTTAAAGATTTTGATGAAGTTATGAAAAGGGCTAATGATAATGATTTAGGTTTGGCAAGTTATGTTTACACAACTGATTTAAAAAAAGCAAACCAAGCATCCGAAAAATTAGAAACTGGATGTGTAGCGGTTAACACACCTGTTGTAGCAGTTGCGGAAGCACCATTCGGTGGCATAAAACAAACTGGCTACGGAAGAGAAGGAGGTTCTATGGCAATTAAAGATTATTTAAATATAAAATATACTCATTTTGGTATTTCTTACGAATGAGGAAAAATAAGTTAAAAGAGATATTCAAATCAGGAAAAGCTGCAGTTAATGGTTGGCTACAAATTCCTAATTCCTTTACAGCTGAATTGATGGCAAATCAAAACTGGGACTCTTTAACATTAGATATGCAGCATGGAATGATCGACTACAGTAGCGCTGTTGGAATGCTTCAGGCTATTTCCACTACTGAAGTTGTACCTATGGCAAGAGTCAACTGGAATGAACCAGGTCAAATAATGAAAATTCTTGATGCAGGTGCTTATGGAATTATATGTCCAATGGTTAGTAATAAGAAAGAGGCAAACAATTTCGTTAAAGCCTGCATGTATCCACCAGATGGTTATAGAAGCTACGGTCCTATCAGAGGACTAGTTTATGGTGGTCCTGACTATGCTGATAAAGCTAATGCTGAATTGTTAAAATTTGCAATGATTGAAACAAAAGAGTCATTGGAAAATTTAGACGAAATAATGAAAACTCCTGGTTTAGACGGAATTTACATAGGTCCTGCTGATTTAAGTCTTGCAATCGGTCAAAAACCTAGTTTTGACAAGCCAGATGGTGATCCTGTTTATGAAGAAATAATGAAAATTTTAGAACACGCAAAAAAAAACAATATAATTGCTGGAATACAAAATGGCCAACCTGAATACGCAGAAAAAATGATAAAAAAAGGTTTTCAACTTGTAACTATAGGTTCAGACCAAAGATATATGACGGCTGCTTCAAAAGCTGCGCTAAGCAAGTTAAAAAAAGATCAAAACAAAGACTCTGGAAAAGGTTATTAAATACTTTAATGAGCTATTTTGTGTATATGCTCAAATCAAAAAATAGTAAGCCGGTGACCTATGTGGGTTATACCAATAATATTAAGAAAAGAATAACCTTACATAATGCGGGTAAGGGAGCTAAATTTACAAAAGGGAGAAAATGGAAACTTATTTATAAAGAAAAAATTAAAACTAAAAATGAGGCAATTTCTAGAGAATATTATATAAAGAATAACAGGAGTTTAAGAAAAAAGCTAAAAGAGAAATATAAGTGAAAATTGGAATTTTGTTACCCTATAAAGAAAATTTCTCACCGGATTACCCTGGAGCTGTATCCTTGTTTGTTTACGAAACAAGTTTAAGAAGTAAATATAAAAAAAATATAACTGTATTCGGAAGCACAAAATACAAAAAGAAATTCAAAATAAAATACAAAAATATAGAATTATTTAACAATCCATTAAGAAGCCAAACAAAACTATATGTCAATAAGTTTTTAGATTTACAAAAGGAATTTAATTTTTCTATATTAGAAATTCATAATAGGCCAAGTTATATTAATATTTTAAAAGGTAAACTTCCGGATAAAATTTTATCTTTATATTTTCATAATGATCCATTATCTATGGACGGATCAAAAACTGTTGAAGATAGAAAAAATCTTTTAAAAAGTTGTTATAAAATAATATTTAATAGTAATTGGTCAAAAAAAAGATTTTTAAATGGTTTGGAAAATAAATTTGTAAATAGTGAAAAATTAGTAGTTTTTTTTCAATCAGCAAAAAAAAATAATAAATCAATTTTAAAAAATAAAAAGAAATGGATCACGTTTGTTGGAAAGCTTAATACTGCAAAAGGTTATGATGTTTTTGCAAAATCAATTAAAAAAATCCTTAAAAGATATCCAGATTGGAAAGCGAAAATTATAGGAGATGAAAAAAGGGAAAAAATAATTTTAAAACATAAAAATGCAGATGTTTTAGGATTTCAAAATCATGAAAAAGTTTTAGAAATATTTAAAAAAACAAGTATAGCAGTAGCTTGCTCAAGGTGGGAGGAGCCTTTTGGTAGAACAAGTTTAGAGGCATCTGCAAATGGTTGTGCCGTAATAATTACAGATAAAGGTGGTCTTCCAGAAACAGTCACAAACGCTAGAATTTTAAAAAAATTAAATGTTAAAAATTTAGAAAAAACAATTCGTCAATTAATTGAAAAAGAGAAAATCAGAAAAAGATTACAAAAATTATCATTAAATAATTTTTATTTAACTCATGAATTCGTTGCCTCAAAAATGGACAATTATAGATCAGAGAAACTTCAATCAGCCAGTAAATTCTTCACTAGAAAGATTAATAAAAACTTAAGAGTACTTCATATAACAAACTTTAATGAAAGATTAGATGGAAGACTTTTTTTTAATACTGGAAGAAGAATTAATAACGGTTTTATAAGATTAGGGCATAGTGTATTAGGATTTAGCGATAGAGATATTCAAAAATACTATAGAGGTTTTGGTGATATCAAAGGAGCAAAAACTCTCAATGATAAATTAAAAAAGACCTGTTATAATTATAAGCCTGATCTAATTGTATTGGGTCACGCAGATTTAATTTCATCCGAACAATTAGCAGAGTTGAAAAATGATTACCCCAATGCAAAATTTAGCCAATGGTTTTTAGATCCTCTCAACAAGAAGGGCCCAGATTATGAAAGAAATAAAAAAAGAATTCTAGATAAGATAAAAGTAGTTGACTCAACTTTTTTAACAACAAGTCCCGATGTTTTAAAATTTTTGAAAAATGAGAATAGTTTTTATATTCCTAATCCGTCAGATAAATCATTTGAAATATTAGATAACTATAAAAAATCATGTAATGTAGATGTTTTCTTTGCATTAAGTCACGGAGTGCACAGGGGAGTATTAAAATCTGGCAAAGTAGATGATAGGATTACTTTTTTAAAAGATTTAACAAAAAAAACACCAGACGTTAAGTTTGATTTATATGGAATTGATAAAATTCAACCAATTTGGGCTGACCATTATTTTAAAACTATTTCAAACGCAAAAATGGGACTTAATTTAAGTAGGGGCGAAGCTATTAAATATTATAGCAGCGATAGAATTACACAAATTGTAGGAAATGGATTAGTTTGTTTAATCGATGAAAAAACTCAATATAGAAATTTTTTTAACGATAAAGAAATGATCTTCTATAAAAATATAAACGATTTATCTGAGAAAATTTTGGAAATTTCTAGTGACGATAAAAAAAGAAAAATGATTGCCAAAAAAGGTAAGGAAAAATACATGAAATATTTTAATTCAAATTTGGTTGCAGAATATATTATTGATAAATCTTTAAATATTAAGAATAAAAAGAAATATTATTGGGAAAACTAAATGTTTTCAATAATAATCCCAACTTTTAACAATATTGATTATCTTAAACTTTGTTTAAAAAGTATAAAAAAGAATTCTAAATATAATCATGAAATAATTATACATGTAAATGAGGGTAAAGACGGTACCTTAGATTTTTTGAAAAATGAAAATTATTTCTTTACCTATAGTAAAATTAATTCAGGTGTTTGCGTGGCATTTAATGAAGCAGTCAGAAAATCTTCAAGAAATTTTATAGTTCTAGCGCATGATGATATGTATTTTTGTCCAGGTTGGGATGACGTTTTTTCTAAAGAGTTAGACAAAATACCTCATAATTCTGACTTTTTTTTATCAGGAACGATGGTTCAACCTTTTGAGTCTTATCTAAAATTTGATTGTGGAAAGACATTAGAAGATTTTGATGAAGAAAAATTACTGAAGAATGTTAATCAATTAAAATTTGAGGATTTTCAGGGAACTCATTGGCAACCTTCGTTGGTCCCAAAAAGCACATGGGATAAAGCAGGGGGCTTTAGCGAAGAATTTAGTCCTGGCTTAGGATCTGATCCAGATTTTAATATGAAATTGTGGAAAATGGGTGTCAGATTATTCAAAGGATTAGGCAATAGTAGAGTTTATCATTTCTCTTCAATATCACTTAGAAAAAAAGCATGGAATAACGGTGCTAAAATGTTTTTACTCAAATGGGGTGTGAGTATAAAATTTTTCAAAAAATATTATCTTAAATCTGACACTCCATTTAATGGTCCGTTAACAGAGCCTTATAAAGGTCCTATGTATTATTATGATTTAGCAAAATGTAAAGTAGCATACGCGTTTCACTCAATTTTATATAAAAAAAATGCTTAAATTTATTAAAGTTTTTATAAAATCTCTTACTCATAAAAAAGTTTCTTACTCCTATGGAGGAATAGATTCTTTGGTTTTGAATATTTTTAAGGATCAAAAAGAAGGGTTTTACTTAGATATAGGTTGCGGTCATCCAATTAAAAATAACAACACTTACTTATTAAATAAAAAAGGTTGGAGCGGTATAAATATAGACTTAGACGTGGATAATATTGATTTATTCAATTCTTATCGAAAAAAAGATGTTAATTTAGCAACTGCAGTTTCTGATAAAGAAGGGGAGACAGAACTATATTTTTACCACAGCAAATCAGCATTAAATACAATTAGTAAGGATAATGCAGATTTTCAAAAAGCTAAGGTCTCTGCAATTAAAAAAATTAAAACTCAAACGATTAACAAGATTATAGAAAATTCTCCGTTTAAAGATAAAAAAATTGATTTTTTATCTGTAGACGTAGAGGGTTCAGAGTTGGCTATATTAAAGAATTTCGATTTTATAAAATATTCGCCCAAGGTTATTGTTGTTGAGTATTTAGATTTATCATTAAAAAAATTGGAAATAAAAAATTTAAATATTAATAATATTATTAAATCAGAAATATATAAACTTATAAAATCAAAAAATTATACTCTGGCAAACATACTTCACTCTGATTTAGTTTTTATTAATAATAATTTTAGAGATTAAATTTTATTCTTCTTTAAATTTATTCATAATTTGATTTTGTTTAATGCATTATTTTTAAATATATTAGCTTCCTTTATATAACGCCTTACCATCTGTGTAGTTTTATGACCTGTCATTGCCATAATACTTCTTTCGTCTGCTCCAGATTCTGCAGCTACTGTTGCAAAACCTGATCTTAGACTGTGACCCGAAAAATTTTTATTTTCTATTCCTGCTAATTTTAAACAATGTTTAATTATTAGCACCACTGATTGATCTGTTAATCTGTTACTAGTTAGTATTGAACCTTTTGCAAATCTTCTAAAAATTGCCCCTGTTTTTATTTTAGAAAGATTTATCCAATTTTTTAAACTTATAACTGGGCAATACTTTTCATTGCTGAAGTAGGGTATTCCTTTGACCAATCCTTCTCCAAATTGATCCGTTTTAGATCTTCTTAGGGTTATTTTTAAACCTTCTTCTACAAAATCTAAATCTTCATAATCAATAGAAATTAATTCTGTCCGTCTAAAACCTCCACCAAAACCTATGAGTATAAGAGCTCTATCTCTCAATTTTTTAATTTTTTCTATTTTTTGATCATCTATTACATTAATTATTTCTTTTAAGTGATTGATTAATATAGGTTTTTTACCAATTTGAATGCTGCCTTTTTTTCTTTTTATACCCATTAAGTTTTCAATTATAATTGGATGCTTGGTGTCCAAATAATGGCCTTTTAGCTTATGAACCACTCCTATAGATACTAGCCTGCGTCTTAGAGTGCTTAATTTTGTGCTAGTAGATAGATGTGTGAGGTATAAAGATACAATTTTTGGCTCTGTTGGCATTGAGTTAAATCCGTGTTTTGCGCAAAAAGCCCCGAAATCTTTAAAATCAGATTTATACGCCCTTAGCGTGTTATTAGCTTTTGAGCTCTTGAGGTTTTCTAAAGTTTCCTCATGAAGCTTTTTTATATCTGTAACTAACTCATTCATGTAATTACTATTGATAACAATTAATTATCATTAGTAATATATTAAGTGATTTTAGATGTCAATACATATAATTTTAAAGCTAATGATTAAATTTATTCTTCCCTTAATAGTATTTATAGCTGTTGTTTATGGAATTTCGTACTTTTGGACTAACTCAAGCTCAAAGGGCAAAAAAACGATAGCTTTAGGCTTAATAATAGGCCTTATAGTGGGCATATCTTTAACAACTTACCTGATTTTTGACTAATGAAGTTAATAGGAACTGAATTTCAGCTAAAAGTATGGGCTTATTTAAGGAAAATACCTCGTGGAAGCGTTAGAACCTACTCTCAAGTGGCAAAAGATATAGGAAAACCGCTCGCTATACGCGCTGTGGCCAATGCCATAGGAAAAAACCCAAATGCTCCTAAAATACCTTGCCATAGAGTTATTAGATCTGATGGATCGCTTGGAGGCTATTCAGGCAAAGGAGGCGTAAAAACAAAGAGATTTTTATTAAAAAAAGAGGGTATTAAGCTCTAAAATTGTTATTTGACGGGCGATCGGGTCTATTGACCCCTATTTCACTGTTTTTTTATCCACACACCGGTTAGTTGTACTCTGAAATGAATGATTTCAAAAAAAACACCATCTATGACCGTTTA
>CACMRM010000006.1 GCA_902616145.1 uncultured Pelagibacteraceae bacterium | reverse complement strand
CAAAATCTTTTAGTATATTATCAATATTTTCTTTTAGAAAGATCACTCCTGCTTTATTTTTTTTGGCAATATGATTTGCAACTTTACTTAAAGTTTTTGTATTTGAAATTCCTACACTTGTTGGTATTCCCGTCCATTTTAAAACTCTTTCTCTTATTTTTTTTCCATATTCTTCGACTTGTTCATCTTTGATATGCGATAAATCTAAAAACGCTTCGTCTATAGAATAGATTTCAATTTTATCAGTAAAACCTTTTAAAACTTTCATCACTCTTCTAGAAAGATCTCCATATAATGCATAGTTCGAAGAAAATATCTGAACGTTGTTTTTTTTAACTAAATCTTTAACTTTAAAATATGGTTCTCCCATTCTTATTCCAAGTTTTTTTGCTTCAGTAGATCTGGATATTACACAACCATCATTATTAGATAGTACTACAACTGGTATATTTTGTATTTTAGGATTAAATAATCTTTCACAAGAAACATAAAATGAATTACAGTCAATTAATGCAACTTTTTTTCTACTGCTGTTTGTGTATGACATATGTTACTACTCCCCAAATTATTATTTCTGGATTATCTGTTAAATTAATTCGATCCGATGTGTTTTTTGAACCTGATGTTAAATAGTTGTTGCCCTTACTTTTAACCAGAGTTTTGACTACAAGTTCTTCGTTGATATTTGCTATAACAGTGGAGAAATTTTTTGGATTTAAGCTTTTATCTACTATTAATAGATCGCCGTCATATATGCCCACATTAGTCATAGATTTACCTTGCACTCTAATGATGAACGTAGCTGGTGCATTTGTTATGAGATGAGAGTTTAGATCTATATCGTCCTCAATATAATCTGTTGCCGGAGAGGGAAAACCAGCTCCCACTTTATGTAAATAATAAGGTATTGTTAATTTCATAAATGTTCTTGTTTTGTTCTTTATAGCTGATAAACTGCCTTTCAGTCAACCCCTTTTCAAAAGATTGTTAAGTGGGTCAAATTGCAAATCGAAAAAAAGAGAAAGATTAGCTATTAACAAAAAGTGATTAAAAAAATATTTTCAATATTATTACTACTACTTATAACAACAAGTGCTCAAGCAGCATCTAAGTTAGACTCAATCAAAAAAAGTGGTGAGCTGAGAGTTGGTACGACAGGAGACTGGGATCCAATGTCAATGAAAGATCCAAAAACAAACAAGTACAAAGGATTTGATATTGATGTGATGAATGAACTAGCTAAAGATTTGGGCGTAAAAGTTAAATTTGTGCCTGCAGAGTGGAAAACAATTGTTGCAGGAATAACAGCTGATAGATACGATATATCGACAAGTGTAACCAAAACACCAAAAAGAGCAGAAGTAGCCGGGTTCACCGCTACATATTACAAGTATGCAACAGTCCCACTTGTTTTAAAAAAGAATTTAAAAAAGTTTTCAACTTGGGAGTCTCTAAACAATAGTAGTGTTACAATAGCTACAACATTAGGTACTTCTCAGGAAGAAAAAGCAAAAGAATTTTTTCCAAAATCAAAACTTCAATCAGTTGAAGCTCCTGCGAGAGATTTCCAAGAAGTTTTAGCAGGAAGAGCTGATGGAAATATTACAAGTTCAACAGAAGCAAACAAATTAGTTATTAAATATCCGCAATTAGCCATAGTTCCTGATGGAGGAAAAAATCCAGCATTTTTAGCCATGATGGTTCCAAAGGGTGACAAGGTATGGAATGATTACGTCAGCAATTGGATTAAGAAAAAACAATCATCCGGATTTTTTAAAACTTTACTTGCAAAGTACGATCTAAAAAGCTTATAATTTAAGTTTCAATACCTCCCATTTACAAATATAGTCAATTAGTGAAATTTTTAAAAATAATTTCTATTCTACTTTTGCTTCAAGGATGTAGTTCTAACTATGAATGGGGTTGGTATATTCTTAGTCCAGATAATATAAATGGATTAACTAATCTAAAATTTTTAATAAGTGGAATTACAACTACGATTTATATTTCAGTAGTTTCAATAATTCTAGCTATGATTATTGGTTTGATAGTTGCTCTACCTTCATTGTCAAATAATAAATTCTTAACTTATTTTAACATAACATACGTAGAAATTGTTAGAGCCATCCCTTTATTAGTTTTAATTCTTTGGATTTATTATGGCCTTCCAATCATGATTGGAGTAAGTTTCTCGCCATTCGTATCTGGAATAATAGCTTTGACCATTAGTGAGAGTGCGTTTCAAGCAGAAATTTTTAGAGCGGGAATTAATTCAATTTCAAAAGGTCAACATGAAGTATCAGAGTCTTTAGGAATGGATTTCTGGAGAAAGATGAGATTAGTAATTCTTCCGCAAGCGATTAAAGTTGTATTACCAGCCATGGGAAATCAATTTGTTTATGTTTTAAAAATGTCCTCTCTAGTATCAATTATAGGTATAGGAGATTTAACAAGAAAAGCTAATGAGCTGGTTACCACTACCTATAGGCCCTTAGAAATTTATACTTTTTTAATTCTAGAATACCTGGTGCTAATCCTGGTAGTATCTTATTTTGTAAGAAAATTAGAGAATAAGCTAGAATACAAATAATTTTTTCAAAGAAATCCTAAAAACTCTCTTTAAAAAAAATGGTACGAAAGTTAAGACAACTAATCCCATCATCCAATTTGTTACTAAAATCGTATAGAAAATATCTTGATATTCGCCATTTCTAATATTTATGACATACCACAATGACATAAATGGTATTAACGTTAATCTTAGAATTGTCATATATAAACTATAAATAGGTCTTTTGAGTGCCTGAAATAAAGCAGAGGTAATAAAGAAGACGGGATACACGGGTCCAATTAAGGCTGCTACCTGTAAGTAAAGCGCTCCTCTTCGGATTACCTCTAAATCATTAGTAAAAAAAGAAATAATAATTTCTGAAGTTAGATAAACAAATATACCTGCTAATACCATAAATCCTGAACCAAACATAAGAGCTTTTCCATATACTTCTTTTACTCTAAAATACATTTTTGCTCCAAAATTTTGGCCTGCTATTGATAAAACAGCAGTATTTAAACCTATGACTGGTAACAATAAAACTTGTTCAATTCTTACAGCAGTGCCATAACCGGCTGTAGCTAATTCACCAAACTGACCAACAAAATAGAAAATATTGAATACTCCAAACATTATCATCAACATAGTAAACATTATTGGCACTGATTGTTTGAAGAGCGAGCTTAAGTACTCAATCTTTGGTTTAAAGCATTCTATATAAAGGAATTTTTTTAATTTACAACAATAAACTTTATTAGCTAAATATATTAAACCAATACACTGAGAAACTAACGTAGCGATAGCTAAGCCAGCAATTCCAAATGCTGGTATAAATCCATAACCAAAAATAAATAATGGATTTAAAAAAATATTTAAGAAAAAGGTAAAAATTAAAACATTTCTATAACTTTTTGTATCACCTTGGGCATTTAAAGTTCCGTTTAAAGATAGTTGGACTAATACAATGATAGCTCCAAAAAAAATTATATCTAAATATTCGCGTGTTAAAATTATACTTTCTTCAGTAGAGCCCATAATTCTCAAGAGTTCATCGGAAAGATTTAAGCCAAATAAAGTTACGAAAATTGAAATTACGATTGCTAATACTATTGATTGAGCAACGTACATTGAGGCTTTCCTATCCTCTTTGGCTCCAATTGAATTACTGATTAGAGCTGTAGTTCCGGCCCCAATACCGACTGCAACAGCTATTGCTATGAAGTATATTGGCCATGATTTTGCAATCGCTGCTAACGCTTCTGGTGAAATTCTACCTGCAAAATAAGTATCGACTAAATTATAAAAAGTTTGAAATAGGGATCCTGTGCTTGCAGGTATCGTAACTTTTCTTAAGAGTTGCCAAATTGAACCTTTAGTCAAATCCATAATTAATATTCCTTTTGAAATTTATGCTTTCTTCCAGCTTTTTTAGCAAGATTAATTTGATTTTGCCTCATACGAAATCTTGTTTTTTGTGAATTTGAGAGTGTGTCATAACACCTTGGGCACGAGACCCCCTCCTCATATTTGTAAGATTTTTTATCTTTTATTGAAAAAGTCATTCGACATCCACTGCATACAGAGTAAGTTCCCTGTTTTAATTTGTGTTTGAGAGATACTCTATTATCAAAAACAAAACATTCTCCTTTCCATAAACTCTCTTTCCTCTCAGTTTTTTTCAAATAATTAAGTATTCCTCCTTTTAATTGAAAAACATTTTTAAAACCTTTTCTTTTTAAAAATATAGAAGCCTTTTCACACCTAATTCCTCCGGTACAGAACATTGCTACAGGTTTGGCTTTATCAATTTTTTTTAGATATTTTGGAAAATCTTTAAAATTTTGTACATTTGGATTTACAGAATTTTTAAAAGTACCCACATCATATTCAAATGGCTTTCTAGCATCTATAACTAAAGTTTCCTTGTTTGAAATAAGTTTATTCCATGACTTTACAGAAACATATCTATTAAGTTTTTTATTATTTGGGTTTATTTTTAAACCCAATGGAACAACTTCATTTTTGATTTTTATTTTACCTTTATGGAATGGTTGAAAAAGACTCTTTGAAGTATTCTTGCTATCAAAATTCTTCAACCGAAATTGTCTTTTTATAATCTTTATTATTTTGCTTATATCATCTCTTTTACCTGCAATAGTTCCATTTATACCCTCTGCTGATAAAATTATTGTACCCCTCACATTGTTTTTAAAAATTTCTTTTTGAAATAGAGATTTATATTTTTTCAGAAATTTAATCTTTTTAAACTTATAAAAACCAAAAATTGTATACATTATTTTTTAATACAAATTGTAAGTCCATCACCTATTGGGATAATATTTTTTACAACTCTAGTATCTTTCTTAATGTGTGTGTTGAATTTCCTTATAATATTTGTAAATTTATCGTTTTTCGTATCGTCTATTACTTCTCCGTGCCATAGAACATTGTCTATGACAATAAGGCCTTTTTTATTAATAAGTTCTAAACATGTTTCGTAATAGTTAAGGTAATTTTCTTTATCAGCATCTATAAAAATTAAATCAAATTTTTTACTTGAGTCTTTTAATTCATTTAGACTTTCAATAGCAGGTTTAATAATTTGCTTAATTTTTTTTTCATTCGCTTTTTTATAAAATGATTGCGCTTTCATACTAAATTCAGAATTTTTATCTAAGCTGATTAGAAGACCATCAGATGGAAGAGCTAAGGCCATAGATAAAGCGCTAAAACCTGTAAAACTTCCTATTTCTAAAATCTTTTTAATATTAGAAATTTTAATTAATGTTTGTAGAAATTGTGCTTGAGAAACTGAAATCTGCAATCTCTGTTGATCACCAAGACTTATATTATATTGAATTATCTCTTTCTGAACATCAGTCAAAGAATCTGAATGATCAATAATATATTTTTCAAGATTTTCAGTTAAATCTAATTTTTTAGGCATACTTAGCCTTTTAAAAGTTTTTTTAAAATTTCATTTGTTAGTTGTGGGTTTGCTTTCCCGCCAGATAATTTCATTACCTGTCCAACAAAAAAACCAAACAATTTTTCTTTTCCAGCTTTATATTGATCAACTTTATCTTTATTTTTTGACAGTATTTCATTAATCATTTTTTCTAATTCTTTAGGATCACTTTGTTGTTTCATTCCTTTTGACTCTATAATTTTTTTTGGATTATCTCCACTTTCAACCATAATTTCAAAAACTTCTTTTGCTATTCTTCCTGAAATTTCTCCAGATTTAATTGATTGAACTAACTCAGCAAAATTTTTAGCAGAAATCGGTGAGTTAGAAATATTAAGTCCTTTATCGTTAAGCATTGCAAATAAATCACCCATCATCCATGTTGCTGCTAGTTTTTTGTCAGATAATTTTGCAACTTCCTCATAATAATCAGAGATTTCTTTTTCAGAAACCAATACGTTTGCTTCGTATGAATTAAGCCCATATTCTTGAATAAATCTTTCCTTCTTATTGTCTGGCAACTCAGGCAAAGATTTTTTTAAATCATCAATTAATTTTTGTTCAAGTTTTAATGGTAAAAGATCTGGATCAGGAAAGTATCTATAGTCGTGAGCATCTTCTTTTGATCTCATTGATCTTGTTTCATTTTTTTTTGTATCAAATAATCTTGTTTCTTGATCTATTTGCTTTCCTTCCTCTAGCAACTCAACCTGTCTATTAGCCTCATATTCTATCGCCATTTGCATAAATTTAATTGAGTTTACATTTTTAATTTCACATCTTGTGCCAAAATTTTTATCGCCTACTTTTCTTACTGATATATTTACATCTGCTCTTAATGAACCTTCTTGCATATTGCCATCACATGTACCCAAATATCTCATAATAGTTCTTAATTTTTTTATGTAAGCATTTACTTCATCGGGTGAACGAAGGTCGGGTTTGCTGACAATTTCCATTAAAGCAATACCAGAGCGATTTAAATCGACATAGGTGCTTGAAGGATCCATATCATGGATACTTTTACCTGCGTCCTGTTCTAAATGAAGCCTTTCGATGCCAATTTCTTTTGAACCATAAGGCATATCCAGTACAACTTTTCCTTCACCAACTATAGGATTTTTATATTGGGAAATCTGATAACCCTGGGGGAGATCTGCATAAAAATAATTTTTTCTATCAAAAACTGAATAATTATTTATTCTTGCATTTAAACCTAAGCCTGTTCTTACAGCTTGTTTCACACACTCCTCATTAATAACCGGTAACATTCCAGGAAAAGCAGAATCAATTAAACTTACTTGTTTATTAGGATCAGCTCCAAATTTAGTCGAGGAACCCGAAAAGAGTTTTGAATTAGAAAGGACTTGAGCATGAACTTCTAAACCTATAACTACCTCATACTTCCCTTTGTCCCCTTTAACAAAATAATCAAATTTTTCTTTGCTCATGACCACCACTTTTTAATTTCATTTTTATAACCACAGTTTTTTTCAAAAGCGTAACCAATATTAAGAATTTTTTGCTCATCTAAAGCTTTACCTATCAATTGTAAACCTAGTGGGTAGCCCTGTTTATCTAATCCAGCAGGTATAGATAAGGCTGGTAATCCAGCTAAATTTACAGGCACAGTAAAAATATCATTTAAATACATTGATACAGGATCATTAGCTTTTTCTCCTATCTTAAATGCTGAGCTTGGTGTTGAAGGTGTTAAAATAGCATCAACTTTAGTAAAACTATCATCAAAATCTTTTTTTATTAATTGTCTTACTTTTTGGGCTTTTAAATAATAAGCATCGTAATAACCAGAAGATAAAACATAAGTGCCTATTAATATTCTTCTCTTTACTTCGTCACCAAATCCCTCTGATCTAGTATTTTCATACATTTCAATTAAATCTTTTCCTTTTTGTGATCTGTAGCCATATCTTACACCATCATATCTTGCTAAATTTGATGAAGCTTCTGCAGGGGCAACAATGTAATAAGTAGGCAAAGCATACTTGGTGTGGGGTAATGAAATATCAATTAACTGAGCGCCTAAATCTTTTAATATTTTTTTTCCCTTTTCCCAAAGTTCATCAATTTCCTTTGGCATATTTTCTACTCGATACTCTTTAGGTATACCAATTTTCAATCCTTTAATATTATCTTTTAAATTTTTTGAGTATGTTTCTTTTTTTTTATTAATTGAGGTTGAGTCTTTTTCATCAAAACCAGACATTGCTTCAAGCATAATTGAGCAATCATTTACTGTTTTAGTCATTGGTCCTGCTTGATCTAATGAAGAAGCAAAAGCAACGATACCCCACCTCGAACAAAGACCATAAGTTGGCTTAAGACCTACAGTGCCAGTAAATGATGCAGGCTGTCTAATAGATCCACCTGTATCTGTTCCAATTGTTGCAGGAGTGAGATCAGCCGCCAAAGCAGAAGATGATCCGCCTGAAGAACCACCTGGAACTAGATGATCTCCAATAGGATTAATAACGTTTCCAAAAAAACTTGTCTCATTCGAAGAACCCATAGCAAATTCATCACAATTTAATTTTCCAAGTAAAAAAGCTCCATTGTTCCATAAATTTTTTGTTACAGTAGACTCATATGAGGGAACAAAATTATTTAAAATATTGCTTCCAGCCGTAGTTTTTACATTTTCAGTACAAAATAAATCTTTTACAGCTAAAGGGATCCCGTTTAGAAGTTTTTCGTTATTTGGTTTGTTATCAAATTTTTTTGCATTTTCTAAAGCTTGGTCAAATGTTGTTGTTACAAAAGCATTAAGTTTTTTTGCATTTTCGATGTTCTTTATATATGCTTGTGTAAGTTCTAGTGAGGAAATTTTCTTTGACTTTATACTTTCCAAAATTTCACTTAAACTTTGATTTGTTATATTGCTCATTACTCAACCACCTTTGGTACTACGAAAAACTCCTCATTTTTTTTTGGAGAATTTTTAAGAATTTTTTCTCTTATCTTGCCATCACTGATTTCGTCTTTCCTTGATCTCAATGACTGGTTTAAAATCGATGTTAATGGTTCAACTTTATCAGTATTCAGTTCATTTAATTGTTCAATAAACTTGAAAATTGAGTTCAAATCTTTGGTTAAGCTGTCTACTTTAGCTTCATCAACTGAAATTCGAGCTAATTTAGCTACATGTTTAATTTTCTCTTTATCTAAGGACATTTGTGCAATAAGTTAATTTAAATGTGTTTTATCACAAATTAGGTAAATTTCATGCTCGATATTGACGTATTTATTGAAAAAACTAAGAAAAAATCAAGATTAATAGGTATTGATCCTGGCGGTAAGAGAATAGGAATAGCTCTATCAGATGAAAATAAAATTGTGGCTACTCCATACACCACGATTATAAAAGAAAATTATAGAGACTTAGTTGATCAAATTAAGAAAATTGTTAAAGAATATGACATTGACGGAATAGTCATAGGTAATCCAATTAATATGGATGGAACGGAAGGGCCATCTTCACAATCAGCTAAAGATCTAGGTAAAAATCTTTCAAAAGATATTACAGAAAATATCACTTTATGGGATGAGAGACTATCTAGCCAGGGAGCCTTTAATCTATCTAATGATTTAGCAATTAATTCATCAAAAAAAGTGAAGAAATTAGACGAGAATTCAGCTCAATTTATACTTCAAGGGGTGCTAGATTATTATCATAAAAAAAATACTTGATATAATATAGTAAAAGGCCTATAGAGTTGATTTTAATGGCAACTGAAAAAAAAGTTACAGCTATTAAAAACACCCCCAAACATCTATTAGGTATTCAAAACTTATCAGTTCTTGAGGCAAAAGAAATTTTAACCGAAGCAAAATCCTTTATAAAATTAAACCGAGGAAGTTCAAAAAAACTAGATGTCCTTAGGGGAAAAACTCAAATTAACTTATTTTTTGAACCTTCTACAAGGACACAGAGTTCATTTGATTTAGCTGGAAAAAGACTAGGTGCGGACGTAATGACAATTAATATGAATAACTCATCATTAAAAAAAGGTGAAACATTAATTGACACTGCCATGACATTAAATGCCATGCATCCTGATATAATTGTAATAAGACATCAAGACTCGGGTGCACCAAATCTTCTTTCACAGAAAGTAAATTGTACAGTCATTAATGCAGGTGATGGAAGAAGAGAACACCCTACACAAGCCTTACTTGACGCTTTAACAATTATTAATAGAAAAGGTAACATTGAAGGATTAAAAATTGCAATATGTGGAGACATTCTTCATTCAAGAGTTGCTAGGTCTAACATTTATTTAATGAATATGTTGGGTGCAGAAGTAAATGTTATTGCACCAAAAACTTTAATGCCCAACGGAATAGATAACTTAGGTGTTAAATCATTTACCGATATGAAAAAAGGATTAGATGGGTGTGATATTGTTATGATGTTAAGATTGCAAAACGAAAGAATGCAGGGATCTTTTCTCCCATCAAAGAGAGAATATTACGAATTTTTTGGACTAACGCCAGAAAAACTAAAGTTTGCAAAAAAAGATGCTTTGCTAATGCACCCTGGTCCAATGAACAGAGGTGTTGAGATTGATACTAAATTAGCAGATGACATAAATGTTAGTCTGGTGAAAGAACAAGTTGAATTAGGTGTAGCCGTCAGGATGGCATGTTTAAAATTGTACTGTAAGTAAATGAAAGAAAAAATTTTGACAAATGTAAGAATTATCGACCCATCTCAAAAGATGGATGAAATAGGAAATATAGTTATCGATGAAAAAGGAAAAATAAAATCCATTGGAAAAAAATCAGGTACATCTAAATCAGCAGAAAAAATCGATTTGAAAGGGCTAGTAGCTATTCCTGGATTAGTTGATATGAAAGCTTTTGTTGGAGAACCTGGCTTTGAATATAAAGAAAATTTTAGAACACTAAGCCAAGCGGCTTTGGCAGGTGGAGTAACTTCAATTGTAACTATGCCAAATACTAAGCCAGTTATAGACAATGTATCTATGGTGGACTTTATAATTAGAAGGGGCAGAGATAAAGCTAAGGTAAATCTTTTTCCATGTGCTTCAATTACTAGACAAAGGGAGGGTAATCAAATGACTGAATTTGGTTTGTTAAAAGCAAGAGGAATTATTGGATTTAGTGATGTTAATAAAACTATTCAAAATTCTGAATTGATGTCTAGAATAATGAATTATGCTTCAGACATTGATGTTCTGATTATGCAACATGCCGAGGATTATGAATTAGCAAAAAATTCATGTATTAATCAGGGTGAAGTAGCAACAAGATTAGGTTTACAAGGTGTCTCGGATATCGCTGAAAAGATTATTATTGAAAGGGATTTATCTTTGTTAAGTGAATTTCCTTGCAGATATCATATTAATCAAATTTCCTCAAAAAATTCTCTTATTGTTATTAAAAAAAATAAATCTAATGGAATAAAATTCAGCACAGGAGTTTCTATAAACAATTTATCGTTAAATCAAAATGACATCGGAGAATTTAGGACTTTTTTTAAACTATCTCCCCCTCTTAGAAGCGAGGAGGATAGGCTTTCATTAATAGAAGGTATAAAGAATGATCTCATAGATGTAATTGTATCAGATCACATTCCTGAAGATGAGGAAAGTAAAAGACTTCCATTTGCACAAGCAGCGACAGGTTCTATCGGTATAGAGACTTTGCTATCTTTATCTTTAGAGCTTTATCATAATGGGTCATTGTCTTTGGATAAAATAATTAAATGTTTAACAATAAATCCAGCTAAAATACTTAAAATAAAAAAAGGTACCCTTCAAGAAGGATCGGACGCTGATATTTGTATATTTGATCTAGAAAAACCATGGGTAGTGAAAGCAGAAGAACTTAAATCAAAATCAAAAAATACTGCTATTGAAAATAGAAAATTACAGGGAAAAGTGAAAATGACTTTGCTTGAAGGTGAAGTAGCATATTCGAACTAATGGATATAAATTTAATTATTGTAGCAATTTACTCATACCTTTTAGGATCAATACCATTTGGATTACTTTTAACTAAAATATTTCTAAAAAAAGACATTAGAACTGTTGGCTCTGGAAATATCGGAACTACAAATGTACTTAGAACCGGAAATAAATTTCTTGCAATGAGTACATTAGCTCTTGATTTATTAAAAGGATATATTTCAGTTTACATAACAATATTTTATTTTGAAAATTTAACCTCTTTATCTGCATTAATTTGTTTCATCGGACATATTTTTCCTATTTGGTTAAAATTTAAAGGTGGAAAAGGTGTAGCGACTTACCTTGGTATAATTTTAGCTTTATCTTATAAATTTTTTTTAATTTTTATCGTATCATGGATTTCTTTATCATTATTATTTAGATTTGCGTCATTGTCTTCAATGATTTCTGCGTTAATAGTTTTTCTCTTTGCATGCTTTTACGAAATAAATAACAGCGTCCTAATTCTTTTTATTTTTTTCGTGATGATTCTTTTTACCCATAAAGAAAATATTTTAAGACTTAAAAGTTCTACAGAAACTAAAATTAAGTTATAAGTGCTGTCTTTTCTAGTTTTTCAATAATAAATTTGACAAACTCGTTTAATTTTGAAAATAAACAATTAATGAACTTAGTAATTGTTGAAAGTCCAGCTAAAGCAAAAACAATAAATAAATATTTAGGAAAAGATTATTTAGTTTTAGCAAGTTATGGTCATATAAGAGATTTGCCTTCAAAAAATGGATCGGTTGATCCTGAAAATAAATTTCAAATGGAATGGGAAATTGACTCTTTTTCAAAAAAATATTTGAAGGAAATTACAAATGCTGCTGAAGACTCGGATAAGATTATATTAGCAACAGATCCAGATCGAGAAGGTGAAGCTATCGCTTGGCATGTTAAAGAAGTTCTTGAGAAAAAGAAATTACTCAAAGATAAAAATTTGGAAAGAGTTGTTTTTAATGAAATTACTAAGAAAGCAATACTTGATGCTATAAAAAATCCAAGGCAAATTCATCTACCTTTAGTTGAAGCTTACTTAGCTAGACGAGCATTAGATTATCTTGTTGGATTTAATATCTCTCCAATTCTTTGGACTAAACTTCCTGGATCAAAATCAGCAGGGAGGGTTCAATCTGTAGCCTTAAAACTTATAACTGAAAGGGAGAAGGAAATAGAGTTATTTAAACCAGAAGAATATTGGACTCTTACATCAGATTTTACGAACAAAGATAATAAAAATATTTTTTCAAAATTAAGTTTATTTAATGGAGAAAAAATTGAAAAATTTTCTTTTAAAAATAAAGAAGAAATACAAAAAGCAGTTGATGTTATCAATAAAACAAAATTTAAAATTGCAGATGTGAATACAAAAATATTTAGGCGAAACCCCCTAGCCCCTTTTACAACTTCAACTTTACAACAAACTGCTTCAGGACGATTTGGATTTGGCGCTTCCAGAACAATGCAAATTGCACAACGACTGTATCAGGGAGTAGATATCGAGGGTGAAACTACCGGATTAATTACTTATATGAGAACTGATGGAACTAATATTTCAAAAGAGGCAATTGATGATTTTAGAAAATTCATTACTGATGATTATGGTGATAAGTATTTACCAGAGGTAGCTAACAGTTATACAGGAAAAAAAGCAAAGAATGCCCAAGAAGCTCATGAAGCAATTAGACCAACAAATATAAGTAGAAAACCTTCTGATATCAAAAAATATGTAAATCCAGATCAATTTAAACTCTATGAATTAATTTGGAGTAGAGCCTTATCATCTCAAATGACACCAGCAGAATTTGATAGAAATACGATAATTATTTCCTCAAATGATAATAAAATTAACTTTAGAGCTAGCGGCTCGGTAGTAAAATTTGATGGATTTCTTAAAGTTTATCAAGTTCAAGAAACTGACGAAGATGCAAAGAATATTTTGCCTGAAGTCAAAGTTGGTGAAGAAATTAGCATACTTAAATTACATGACGAACAGCACTTTACAGATCCACCGCCACGTTACTCTGAAGCTAGTTTAGTGAAAAAGATGGAAGAATTAGGCATTGGCAGACCCTCTACTTATGCTAGCATTATCTCAGTATTATCAACAAGAAATTATGTCGAATTAATTAATAAAAGGTTTAATCCTACTGATAGAGGCAAGCTAATTTCAGCTTTTTTAGAGAAATTATTCTCTAAATACGTGGATTATAATTTTACTGCGGACCTAGAAAATCAACTAGATGAAATCACTAGTGGTAAAATTGAATGGGTTCAAGTTTTAGATAATTTTTGGAAAGATTTTTACAAAAATGTTGGAAAAGTTAAAGAAAAAAGAACTAGAGAAGTATTAGACTTATTAAATGAAAGTTTAGGAGCTTTAATATTTGAAAGAAATAATGATGGTAACATTGATAGGAGTTGCAAATTATATAATAAAACATGTGTTTCTGGTGAAGGAACATTAAGTTTAAAAAATAGTTTTAGAGGAGGAGCTTTTATAGGATGTTCAAATTATCCAGAGTGCAAATTTACTAGACCTTTATCTAAAGCTAAAGCTGCAGCTCAATATAACTTAGCAGAACCTAAATTACTGGGTCAAAACGAAAAAGGTAAAGACATTTATTTAAAGAATGGTAGATTCGGTCCCTACTTACAATATGAAAAAGAAAAAGATGAATTAGAAACAAAAAAGAAAAAAGGTAGAAAGAAAAAAAATGAGAATGAGCACCTTAAAAATGTTTCAATTCCAAAAGGTATTGATGTTGATAGTGTTGATTTAGATAAAGCAAAATATTTATGCTCTCTTCCTAAAGTATTAGGACAGCACCCTGAAAATGGACAAGATATAACTTTAAATTCTGGAAGATTTGGACCATATCTAAAATGTGAAAATAAATCTGCTAGACTTGAAAATGTTGAGGATCTATTTTCTATTGGAATTAATCGAGCCATAACATTAATTGCTGAAGCTAAGCCTGGAAGAATTTCATCTTCATTAATAAAAGATCTTGGAGAGCATCCTGAAGATAAAAAACCAGTAAGAATCATGAAAGGTCAATATGGACCATACATAAAATATAAATCTCTTAATGCAACTATTCCAGAAGAAAAAGATCCAAATGATCTTACCATGGAAGAGGCGCTTATATTAATTGAAAAAAGAAAAGAATACGATAAAACTAAAAAGAAAGGTCGAAAAAAATGAAATACATAATCTTAATAATCTTTTTTAATATTTTTATCGTAACAAATTTATTTTCTGATGAAAAAAAGTGCAAAGATTTAATCGATAAACCAATTGAATGGTCTAAATGTATAAAAGATAAAAGTATTGATCTAAGTAAGAAAGGATCAAAAAAACTTAATACGGACTCAAAACTTACTGATTGGGTGAAGAAAAAATTGGGTAAATAAAAATGAGTATTATCGATGATAATCTTAGAAAATTAAATATTATTTTACCTGATCCAAAAGGACCTGTTGGAGCATACGTTGCCACTAAAGTTGTTGGTAAATTACTATTTATATCTGGGCAAGTATCAATAGATGAAAATGCAAAACTTATCATCGGTAAAATAGGTAAAGATTTAAATTTAAAACAGGGTTATATGGCCGCCGAAAGATGTGGATTGAGTATAATCGCGCACGTTAAAAAAGCTTGTGATGGAGATCTTAATAAAATTAAAACTTGTGTGAAACTAACTGGTTACGTCAACTCAACCGATGATTTTAAAGATCAGCCTAAAATCATAAATGGTGCTTCAGATATTATAGCTAAAATTTTTGATAAAAAAGGTGAACACACGCGCGCTGCAGTGAGTGTGAATAGTTTACCTTTAGGAGTTGCTGTAGAAGTAGATGCAATCTTCGAACTTAATTAGTGTTAGGTCTGCCAACAGAGTAGTATTTAATCTTTTTTTTTTTCATTTCTTCAGCAGAATAAAGGTTTCTTAAATCATAAACTTTAAATTTAGTATTTTTAACAACCTTTTTGAAATCTATTGATTTAAATTCATCCCACTCAGTGAGTAGAACTACTAAATCTGTATCATTACAATTAGATTTTATATTATTTCTGTAATTGCAGTTTTTGATTCTTTTAAACTCATTTTTTTCTCCAGATGGGTCATAATATCTAACTTTGGCGCCTTTTTTACATAGATAGGGTATCATTTTAAGGCTAGAGGAGTCCCTCATATCGTCGGTGTTTGGTTTAAATGTAACACCTAAAAAAGAAATCTTTTTATTTTTTAAATTTGATCCTAAAATTTTATGAACTCTTTTTGTGAGTAAATTTACTCTTTCTTGATTAGATTTAATAACTGATTTTACAACTGATAAATTTATTTTGTATTTCTCTGCTGCAGATACAAGCCCTTTGGTATCTTTTGGAAAACATGATCCACCATAAGCTGGACCAGCACGTAGAAACCTACCGCCTATCCTGCTGTCAGAACCCATTCCTAAAGAAATATCCTCAATATTTACGCCAGACTTTTCACACAAATTAGCAAGCTCATTAATAAAAGTAATTTTAGTTGCAAGAAAAGCATTTGATGCATACTTTATTAATTCAGCTCCTCTTCTTGAAGTAGCAAAAAATTTTGAGCCCTTGTTAATTAATGGTGCATAAAGTTTTTTCATAATATTAAAGGGTTTTTTTTCGTTAGATCCAATTACAATTCTATCTGGATATCTGAAATCTCGTATTGCTTCGCCTTCTCGTAAAAATTCAGGATTAGATATTATTGTAAAAAGTTTTTTCTTTCTTTTTACAATTTTTTCAATCTCGTCACCTGTTCCTACTGGCACAGTAGACTTTGTTACAATAATTTTTTTTCTTTTTGAATATTTTAATATTTCTTTTGTACATTTATAAACAAAAGATAAATCAACTTTAATTGTCCCTTTTTTTGTAGGTGTTCCCACACATATAAAAATTATATCTGAGGAACTTATGGCTCTATTAATATTTGTTGTAAATGAAAGACGCTTAGCTGTAAAATTTTTTTTAATTAATTCATCTAATCCTGGTTCGTAGATTGGAGAAATTCCAGAGTTAAGTTTATCTATTTTATTTTTATCTTTATCAAGACAAATAACCTGATTTCCTATGTCAGCAAAACAAACTCCGCTTACTAAACCAACATAACCAGTTCCTATCATACATAATTTCATTTATTTCCTCTTAGATATTTGAATTCCTGAATTAATATATCCACTTAAAGTTCCGCAATCTAAATATTTACCCGTAAAAATATTTCCATAAAATTTATTCCCTTTTTTAATTAAGCTTCTAATTGAGTCAGTAATATGTATTTCTCCACCTTGACCAGGTTTTAATTTTTTTATTTCTCCGAAAATTTTTGTTGGCAATATATATCTACCGATAATTGCAAAATTTGATGGCGCTTTTTTGATGCTAGGTTTCTCTATGACGTCTTTAATTTGAAAATACCTTTTTTTTTTATTTTTAATTGATAAGACTCCCCATCTTGATACTGTTTTTCTTTCTACTCTTTTAGTGGCAATTATAGATCCATTAGTTTTTTTATGTAATCGTATCATTTCTTTTGAACAATTATTTCTTATGATTAAGTCATCAGGTAAAAGCATTAAAAAGTATTTGTTTTTAATATATTTCTGACATTTTAAAACTGCATCGCCTGTACCTTTTGGTTTATTCTGATAAACAAATTTTATCATTTTTTGATATCTTTTTATTTTTTTGAACTCTTCAATAAGTCTTTTATCTTTTTTATTTTTTATTATTTTTTTATAAAAATTATCATTAAAAAAATATTTTTTTATTGATAGTTTTTTTTTTGAAATAATAAATATAAATTCCTTTACACCTGCATCAATACACTCGTCTAATATATATTGTAAATTTGGTTTACCATTGATGGGCATTAACTCTTTGGGCATTACACTTGTCAAAGGAAGCATTCTTGTCCCTAATCCTGCTAATGGAATAATGGCTTGTTTTATCATATGATTCTTATAATAGTTATTATCATTGCTTTATAGAAATGAAAATATTTAAAGATAAACATATACTACAGAGAGAGATTTCAAAAACTAAAGGGATATCATTTGTGCCTACGATGGGCGGGTTGCATAAAGGGCATATTTCATTAATCAAACAATCTAAAAAATCTAAGTTTAAAACGTTAGTCTCTATTTTTGTGAATCCTAAACAATTCAATAAAAAAAGCGATTATAGGTCTTATCCTAGGAGTCCAAAAAAAGATTTGAAAAAGCTAAAAAATTTGAAAGTTGATTATTTGTATATTCCAACGTTTAAAGACATTTATGGATTTAAACCAAAGGAAAAGGTTTTCTTAGATAAATTTTCAATAAAATTATGCGGTAGATTCAGAAGAGGTCATTTTGAAGGTGTTTTAAATGTAATAAATAGATTTTTAGAAATAATTAAACCTAAATATATCTTTTTAGGGAAAAAAGATTATCAACAATTGTATCTAATTAAAAAACATATCAAAAAAAGAAAGATTAAATCTAAAGTAATTGAATGTAAAACCATTAGAGAAAATAACGGCGTAGCACTCTCAACAAGAAATTCAAGTCTTGATGAAAATCAAATGAAGATTGCATCTAACATTTATTATTATTTACATAACTTAAAGAAAAAAATTAAGAATGATTATAATTTATTTAATCTAAATAAAATTAAAAAAGACTTGAAAAATTTAGGTGTGAGTAAAATAGATTATTTAGAAAATTATAATACTAAAAATTTTAAAAAAATTAAAAAACAAAGCAAAAAATTTAATATATTTATTGCCTACTATATTAAAAACATTAGATTAATTGATAATATCTAACTTAAAAAATAAAAAGATCCTAAACCTAGGAAGGAAAGAAATCCAATAACATCTGTAATAGTTGTAACAAAAACACTAGAGGCTAAAGCGGGATCTATATTTAATTTTTTTAATGATACTGGAACTAGGATGCCAAATAATCCCGCAACAATCATATTCAAGATCATTGAAATACCAATCAATATTGAAAGATTTAATTCTTTAAACCACAATTGAACTATTATTGCAGTTATTATTGCGAAAATTATCCCATTTAAAATACCTATCAAAAATTCTTTACCAACTACTTTATTGAAATTACTTTTTGATAATTCTTTAGTAGCTATTGCTCGAATAGTAACTGCTAAAGTTTGCATCCCAGCATTTCCCCCCATTGAGGCAACTATTGGCATTAGAAAAGCTAAAGCTACCATTTGTTCAATAGAAGCTCCGAAGAAGCTTATAACCCAAGTGGCAAGTAAAGCTGTAAATAGATTTAGTAATAACCAATTGAATCTTCTTTTTGTTTTTAACATAACACTATCGGTAATTTCTTCATCACCAACACCTGCTAAACGCAAAGCATCTTCTTCGGCCTCTTCTTGAACAACAGTTACCACATCATCAGCCGTTATCATTCCAACTAATTTGTTTTCTTTATTTACTACTCCTGCAGAAACTAAGTTGTAATTTTCAAAAGTTAAACCAACTTCTTCTTTATCCATATTGACTGAAATTAAGACTGGCATTTCTCTCATAATTGAATTCATTTTTAAATCCCTAGATGTTCTTAATACTCTTGATGATGGGACAGTTCCAATTGGTTTAAAGTCATTATCTACGATAAATATTTCTAAGAATTCTTCAGGCAAATCTTTATTTTCTCTTAAATAGTCTATAGTTTGCCCGACAGTCCAATTACTTGGTACCGCAGTAAATTCTCTTTGCATTATTCTTGCTGCAGAATCCTCGGGATAACTTAATCCCTCTTGTAGCAAAAATTTATCTTTTGGGGGCAACCTTCCTAAAACTTTTTCTTTTACTTCCTTCGATAAATTTTCAAGAATTTTAATAGCATTATCAGACTCTAATCGTTTTATTATTTTTATAAGAGAGTCTATAGAAAGTAATTGTAAAACTTCACTTTGAATTGATTCGTTTAATTCAATAAAGATTTCTGGATCAATATTAAAAGACTCAATTTCAATTAATTTATTTCTTGTATCGGGATTTAAATTCTCAATTAAATTAGCAACATCAGCTTCATGCAAATCTTTAAGCGTTTGGTTGATAAATTCAACGTTTCTACTCTCTATATTTTGAGTGAAAGTATTGATAAATTCTTTATTAAAATCCAAATTGACTTTTTTCGCCTCTCTTGATTTTAGTAAAGTCATAAATACCTCCTTAAGTTTTTTTGAGACTATTAATCTATATGATGATAAAATTCAAATTAAATGAGTATAGAAATTAAAATTAGCAAAAAACGCATACCCTATAAAAAGGCAATGCTCTATCTTGATAAAAGAGTTCAGGAGGTAAAAAATGGCACAAATAAAGAATTATTATGGATACTGGAGCACCCAACTACTTATACAGCCGGGGTTAGTTTCAACAAAAAAGATATAATAGATAAAAAAATAAAAATAGTTAAATCAAATAGAGGAGGTAAAATTACACTGCATAACCCTGGACAAAAAATTATTTACTTTGTCATCGATTTGAACAAAAGAAAAAAAGATATAAGAAAATTAATAAATTCAATAGAAAAAAGTATCATAAAATTTTTAAAAATTTATAAAATTCAATCCCAAAATGATAAAAAGAATGTAGGCATATGGGTAAAAGATAAAAAAATCGCAGCAATAGGTATTAGAGTATCTAGATGGGTAGCCTATCATGGTTGTTCAATAAATATTTCAAATAATTTAAATCAATATTTAAAAATTATCCCTTGTGGTTTAGATAATAAAAAGGTTACTTCAATATTTAATTTAATTAAAATCAAACCTAAGAAATTTGAGAATATTTTAGCTAATATTTTTATTCAAAATATAAATAATATTTAGATATTTTTTTTGAGAAAATTTTCAAATTGTTCGTCATATTTTGCTTTAAAATTATATTGAATATTGTTAATCATAAATTTTATCTTATATGCGTGTAACATAAGATTTTTCATCTTTATTCTTTTTCTATCATTTAAAAAATATTTATCATCTCCTATTATTGGACATCCAATTTTAAGTAATTGTTTTCTTAATTGATGTTTTCTTCCTGTAATGGGATTTAATTCTAAGTATGAATATTCTTCATTCAATTTAATGATTTTAAGATTTGATACAGCTTTTTGAGAGATTTTCTTATTGTTCTCGTAATAAACTAAATCATCATTCATAACTCTAATAGACCTGTCAACTTTCCCATATACTATTGCTAGATAAGTTTTATGAATTTTCCTTATCCGAAACAGTGAGGTAAATAATTGAGCATATTCTCTGTTCTTAGCAATTATCAAAATTCCAGAAGTCTCTTTATCTAATCTATGAACAACGAATGGTTTTGAGTTTGTAAAGTATTTTGAATTCTTTAATATATCTATGATATTTTTGAATGATTTTGTGCCTGATTGAACTGGTATTCCCCTTGGTTTGTTAATTATTATAAAATTTTCATTATCTTCTATTACGTAATCATCATAAGTACCAATTTCTTTTCTTTTAGGTGAATATTTGATCTTTTCTTTTTTATCTAACGGTTTTAATTTAGAAATATCGTAAATCTCAATCAGATCACCTGCCTGAAGTCTATAAGATGATTTAATTTTTTTTTTATTTACTTTTACTTTATTTTGTCTAATTAATTTCTCTATGAGTGAATGAGGAATATTAATTACTATATTCTTAAACCATTTATCAAAACGAGAGTCTTGATAGTCATTATCGACTGTAAAAATTTTAGGCATTAGAAACTTATATTATTTTTTTGCAGTTTTTATGTCTGCCTTAGGATCTTTAGTTTTATTTTTTGTTTCTACTTTTTTAGGTTTATCAATTTTTTTTGCTTCTGGGTTTCTATCAACTAATTCAATAACTGCCATTGGGGCGTCATCTCCAGTTCTGAAACCTGCTTTTAAAACTCTTGAGTAACCACCTTTTCTAGAGCTGTATCTCTTCGATAGTTCGTCAAAAACTTTTGTTACAGATTTCTTGTCTTGTAGCTTAGAAAATAATCTTTTTTTATTACTTAGCTTGTTATTTTTGCCTATTGTAATAACTTTATCAATTTGAGGCTTAAGTTCTTTGGCTTTAGGCAATGTAGTAACAATTTGTTCATACTTAATTAAAGAATTTAACATATTCTTAAACAAAGCCTTTCTGTGCTCACTCGTTTTGTTTAATTTTCTATAACCTATGCCGTGTCTCATTAATAATTATTTTCCTCAAGTTTCTTTGATAATTCAGCAATATTATCTGGAGGCCAATTAGGTATTTCCATACCTAAGTAAAGTGACATCGTATTTAAAACCTCTTTAATTTCATTTAAAGATTTTCTCCCAAAGTTAGGTGTTCTAAGCATTTCCGGCTCTGTTTTTTGCACTAAATCTCCAATATAAATTATATTATCATTTTTTAAACAGTTCATTGATCTAACTGAAAGTTCTAACTCTTCAACTCTTTTTAAAAGATTTCGATTAAATTCTGGCTCCGATGATTTTACCTCTTTAACAACCTCTTGAGGATCTTCAAAATTAACAAACATTGAAAGTTGGTCTTGAAATATTCGTGCAGAGTATGCTATTGCATCTTCAGCATCTACTGTTCCATTTGTTTCAACCGTCATAATCAGTTTGTCATAGTCAAGAGCACTTCCCGCTCTTGTATTCTCTACTGAAAATGAAACTTTTTTTACAGGGCTGAAAAGTGAGTCAATTGATATTAAGCCAAGTGGGCTATCTTCAGATTTATTTTTAGGTGCTTGAACGTATCCTTTTCCAGTGCTCACCATTAATTCCATGTGAAAATCAGTTTTTTCATCTAAATTACATATAGTTTGATCTGGGTTCAGTATCTCTATTTCTGACACTAACGTAATATCTTTTGCTTTTACTTCTTTTGGACCTTTTATATCTAAAATTATTTTTTTTGGAGAAGAAGATGACGATTTGATTGCTAAATTTTTTACATTAAGTACTATATCTGTTACATCCTCCCTTACACCCTTAATAGAAGAAAACTCATGAAGCACTCCATCAATTTGGATTGCTGTAACAGCTGCTCCTTGAATTGATGATAATAATATTCGCCTTAAAGAATTTCCTATTGTTTGACCAAAACCTTTTTCAAGAGGTTCGGCTACTACTTTCGCTACTGTTTTGTCTTCGTTACTTGTAATGTCTAATTTATTTGGTTTTATTAGTGCTTTCCAATTTTTGTCTATTACGTTTGATGTAGTTTGCATTATACTCTCCTTCTTTTTGGTGGCCTCGCCCCATTGTGCGGCATTGGTGTTGTGTCTTTTATTGATAAAATTTTAAAACCTCTTGACTGTAAAGATCTCAGAGCTGTCTCTCTACCTGATCCTGGTCCTTTTACCTGAACTGTCAAAGTTCTTAAACCTTGTTCAAATGCTTTAGCTCCAGCATCGTCTGCTGCCACTTGAGCAGCGTAGGGAGTTGATTTTCTTGATCCTTTAAACCCTTTTGATCCAGCTGACGACCAGGAGACAACATTTCCATTTTCATCTGCAATAGAAATAATTGTGTTATTGAATGTTGAGTAAACGTAAGCAATACCTGAAGTAATATTTTTTTTTACTTTTTTCTTTTTTTTAAAAGTGCTTACTTTTTTAGCATCTATTTTTTTTTCTTCGATTTTTTTTTCTACTTTCTCTTTTTTTTTATTCATTCAAATTATTTCTTAAGAGGAGTTAATTTTTTTCCTGCTATAGCTATAGCTTTACCTTTACGTGTTCTAGCATTGCACTGAGTTCTTTGACCTCGGACTGGTAATTTTTTTTTGTGTCTAATTCCCCTATAACAAGCTAAATCAACTAACCGTTTTATATTGACTGAAACTTCTCTTCTCAGATCTCCTTCTACTTTATGATTAGCGTCAATAAATTCTCTAATTTTTAAAACTTCTTCCTCGGATAACTCGTTAACTCTTTTTATAGAAGAAATGTTTAATTTCTCACAAATCTTTTTTGAAGCATGAGGACCAATTCCATGAATGTATGTTAAGGCTATACTAACAACTTTATTCTGTGGAATGTTTATTCCTGCTATACGAGCCATAAATTAATGAGTTTAAGTTTTCCTGCGTATTTATATTGTGTAATCATTTAAAGTCAACCCTTGATAGCTTCAATTAAGCCGCTAATTTCAGTATTTATTTCTGATATGCTTGCTTCACCATTTACTATCTTAAGTAAATTCAATTGCTTATAATGTTCCAAGACTTGTGCGGAAGATTGTTCATAAGTTTTATATCTTTTTATCGCTATTTCTTCATTATCATCAGCTCTTTTTTCTTGATTTTTTCTTTCAGAGATTCTTTTTTTTACTATTTCTAAACTTACAGATAATTTTAATACAATATCAATTTTTTGGTTATTTTTTTTTAATAATTCTTCTAGGTTTTTTGCTTGATTTAAGGTTCTTGGATAACCATCAAAAATAATATTATTTTTAACTTTTTCATCTGAAATAAATTTTTCTATCAAATTGCCAACTATCTCGTCTGAAACTAATTCACCAGAATTTATAATTGAGGAAATTTTTTTTCCTAAATCTGTATTATTTTTAATTTCTTTTCTTAATAAATCTCCTGTAGATAATTGATTTAAATTGAATTTTTGAACTAAAAACTTTGATTGGGTTCCTTTACCTGCACCCGGTGGGCCGAAAATGACAATATTCATTACTCCCTACTTACCAAATTTTGTTTTTTTTATTAACGATTCATATTGAGAGCTCATTAATCTTGTTTGAACTTGGGTAACTGTATCCATAGCCACTACTACAACAATTAAAATTGATGTTCCTCCTAAATAAAAAGGTATCGGATATTTTGCAATTAAAAACTCTGGCATCAAACAAACAAAAGTCAAATAAAGAGCACCCACAGTTGTTAAACGAGTTAATATTGTCTCTATATATTCTGCAGTTCTTTCTCCAGGTCTTATTCCAGGAATATAACCCCCATATTTTCTTAAATTTTCAGCAGTTTCTTTTGGATTGAAAACTATAGATGTGTAAAAAAATGCGAAAAAAATAATCCCAGATGCATATAGGAGCATATACATGGGCTGGCCTTGAGTGAACATCGATGAAATTTTAATAAACGTATCAGAGTCAGCAAAACCGAAATTAGAAACAGTAACAGGTAATAATAATAGTGCAGAAGCAAAAATTGCTGGTATTACTCCTGCTGTATTAATTTTTAAGGGCAAATGAGAAGATTCACCACCGTACATTTTATTGCCTACTTGTCTTTTGGGATAATTTATTAATATTTTTCTCATAGCTCTCTCAAAAAAAACAATAAATAGAACTGTTAAAATTACCAAAACAAAAATTCCTACAATCATTACAGCAGATAGAGCACCTGTTCTTCCTAATTCAAAAGTTGAGGCAAGTGCTCTTGGAATTTCTGCTACAATACCTGAAAAAATTATTAAAGAAATACCGTTTCCTACACCTCTTAAAGTAATTTGTTCTCCCAACCACATTAATAATGTTGTTCCTGCAACTAAAGAAACTGTAGTAATTAATCTAAAAGAAGTTCCAGGTTCTATTACTATATTTCCAGCGTTTTCTAATCCGACAGCAACTCCATAACCTTGTAAACAAGATATCAAGACTGTTCCATATCTTGTAATTTGAGTAATTTGTTTTCTTCCAATCTCACCTTGCTCTTTCAAATTTTTAAAGTAGTCAGATACACCTGTAAGCAATTGAACAATAATAGCGGAAGATATATATGGCATTATCCCTAAAGCGAAAATTGCCATTCTAGTTACAGCTCCCCCAGAAAACATATTGAACATTCCCAAAAGCCCTTTCTGACTTGTGGCCATGATTTCTTTAAGAGCTTGTGGATCAATCCCTGCTAAGGGAACATAAGTGCCAAGCCTATAAACAATTAAAATTAAAATAGTAAAAAGAATTCTATTTTTTAGGTCTTTTGCTTGGCTGAAAGCACCAGCTGTATTCATTGTTTCACTAGACATAAGTTATTACTTTTTTACTATATTAATTTTACCTCCAGCTTTCTCAATTTTAGATAAGGCTTGCTTTGAAGCAAAATGTGCTGAAATCTGAATTTGTTTTTTTATCTCTCCTGAGCCAAGTATTTTTAATTTATCGTATTTTTTATTAAGTAATTTTTTATCTTTTAGTACTTTTATATCTAAATTTAATCCAACATCTTTTTTATTTTCAATAATTTTCTGTAATTTGTCTAAATTTAATACTGCAGTATTATTTTTCTTTAGTGATTTGAAGCCCCTTTTTGGCAATCTTCTATAAAGAGGCATTTGACCTCCTTCAAAACTTTTAATTGCTACTCCGGACCTTGATTTTTGACCTTTATGTCCTCGTGCTGAAGTTTTGCCCTTACCAGAGCCTATTCCTCTACCGAGTCTAATTTTTTTTTTGTTTGTTTTTTTTAATTTGTTAAGTTCCATTAATCAGACTCCCTTTTAGAAACTATTTCTGAAATTTTTTTTCCTCTTATTAAAGATAAAATTTTAGGAGAATTTTGTGATCTTAAACCATTTACACAGGCTTTGAGAACATTATGGGGATTAGCAGATCCAAGTGACTTAGCGACTACGTCCTGAATGCCAAGAACTTCACAAACAGATCTTATAGCTCCTCCTGCTATAATACCTGTACCAGCTGGTGCAGCTCTAAGAAAAACTTTCCCAGAACCATTTTTGCCTTTTACATCGTGATGCAATGTCCTCCCCTCCTTAAGAGGAATTTTAACTAAACTCCTTTTAGCAACCTCTGTAGCTTTTTTAATCGCATCTGGAACCTGTTTAGATTTACCTTGACCTATTCCTATCGAACCTTTTTGATTACCGACAACAACTAAAGCGGCAAAGCCAAATCTTCGTCCACCTTTAACAACTTTTGTTATTCTATTAATTGCTACGAGCTTTTCTTTTAATTCATTTTCTGTTTTTTTATTTTCTGACATATTAAAATTTTAATCCATTTTTTCTAAGTGTTTCAGCAAAAACTTTTAATCTTCCATGATATTTATACTCACCTCTATCAAAATATACCTTATTAATATTTTTTTCTTTAGCCCTTTTTGCTAGAATTTCTCCTATCAAAGATGATTTTTCAATTTTTTTTACTTTTTTTAATTTTATATCTTTCTCATTGGATGAAGCGGAAACTAGAGTCTTTTTTTGTTTATCGTCTATAATTTGAGCAGATAAATTATTTAAAGATTTTGATACAGATATCCTAAACCTATCAAAATTTACCTTTTTAAGTTTTTTTCTATTTCTTAACTTTCTTGTTATAACATTGCTTCTTTTTTTCATTATTTCTTTTTACCCTCTTTTCTGAGAACAAATTGACCTCTCTCTTTTATACCCTTCGCTTTATAAGGCTCTACAGGTTTTAATCCTTTTATATCAGCAGCAATCTTTGCAACTAATTCTTTGTCTACACCGTTAATTTTAATAACTGTTTGTTTCTCAACAACAACTTTAATTTCTTTTGGTATTTTAAAATTTACATCATGACTAAAACCAATCTGTAAGTTTAATAACTCACCTTTTAGGTTTGCTCTAAAACCTACTCCATTTAATTCCAAGATTTTTTCATGTCCTACTGATACACCGGTAACAGCATTGTTTACTAAACTTCTATATGTGCCCCATAGAATGGAAGTTTTCTTATCTATTTTCTTTTCTAGAGGTTTAATATGAAATTCACTCTCAGTCATTTGGGAAGAGAAAATTTTATCATTAATAGTCAATTTTTTGGTTCCTTTTGGACCACTAATAGTTACATTCTCTCCTTCTATTTTTACTGAGGAGTCTTTTGGCACAACTATCTTTTTTTTTCCAATTTTAGACATTAAAAAATCCTACAAATTATTTCACCGCCTATATTTTGTTTTCTAGCTTCAGTATCACTCATCACTCCCTTTGGAGTAGATAAAATAGCCAATCCGAGTCCATTCATTACTTTAGGTATACTTGTGGCTCTAGAATAAACTCTTCTTCCTGGTTTAGAAATTCTTTTTATTTCTTTAATTACTGGGTCGCCCTCGTAATACTTTAAAGTAACTTTGAGACTTGTTTTATTATTTTCTGATTTGTCAATAAAATAATCTTTGATATATCCCTCTCTCTTAAGAATTTCTAAAATATTTTTTCTAAAATTTGATGAGGGTATTCTTACCGAATTTAAAAATCTCATTTGACCGTTTCTTATTCTTGAAAACATATCTCCAATTGGGTCTGTAAATGTCATATTCCTCCTACCAGCTTGATTTAGTTATTCCAGGAATTTTACCAGAAGAAGCCATATCTCTTAGCGCAATTCTTGATATTTTTAATTTTCTATAAACTCCGTGCGGTCTACCAGAAATTTCGCAACGGTTTCTAATTCTTATCTTTGAAGAATTTTTAGGTAGCTTATTTAATTTAAGTTGAGCTTCAAATCTTTCAGATAGCTCTAGTTTTCTATTATTAATAATTTTTTTTAGAGCTGCTCTCTTTTTTGAATATTTTTTTACTAATTTAATTCTTTTTAAATTCTTCTGTATTGCGCTTGTTTTTGCCATAAAAATAACCTCAGTTTTTATTTTGATTAATAGGAAAGTTAAACTCTTTTAAAAGTTCTAAGGCACCCTCCCTGTTGTTGCTTGAAATTACGATTGTAATATCCAATCCTCTTATTTTATCAACTTTATCGAAATTAACTTCTGGAAAAACGATGTGTTCTTTAATCCCAAAAGAGAAGTTGTTGCTACTGTCTATGCCCTTAGAAGATAAACCTCTAAAATCTTTAACTCTTGGTAAAGCAATATTAACAAGTCTATCTATAAACTCATACATCTTATAAGATCGCAAAGTTACTTTAACACCAGCATTTGAACCTTTTCTTGTCTTAAAATTCGAAATAGACTTCTTAAATTTAGTAATTATTGGCTTTTGACCAGAGATCAAAGCCATGTCATCTAAGCATGCCTTCATTTTTTTGCTATCAGAGGCGTCTTCTCCTAATCCCATATTAAGTACTATTTTTTCTAATTTAGGAACTTGATGTTTATTCTTTAATGACAATTTGCTCATTAATTTACTTATTATTTCTTTTTCATATGTTGTTTTAAGTCTTGGTGTCATTTTTTACCTACTTTTTTTTCTTTTTTTTCTTTTTTTTCATCAATACTTTTAACGTTTGATTGATCAATAAAGCTTTCTTTAGAAATTATGCCACCTTTATTCTCTTTAGTGGGTTTAACATGTCTTTTAATCATGCCGATAGCTTTAATTTTAATTTTTCCTAGTCTTCTATTTATCTCAAGTATCTCACCCGTTTTACCTTTATCTTTGCCTGATAAAACTTTTACCTGCGTTCCCTTTTTTAAATTCATCATTATAATACCTCCGGTGCTAAAGAAATTATTTTTGTATGTCCTCTTAACCTCAATTCTCTCGTGACAGGACCGAAAATTCTAGTACCTATAGGTTCGCCTTTATCGTCCGTAAGAACAACTGCATTATTATCAAATTGAACTTTTGATCCATCATTTCTAAAAATTTCCTTTCTAGTTCTCACCACCACTGCTTTATGGACTGATCCCTTTTTTACTTTTCCCTTTGGAATAGCATCTTTCACACTTATTACAATAATGTCTCCAACAGATGCATATCTTCTCTTAGATCCTCCTAACACTTTAATACACTCAACTCGTTTAGCTCCTGTATTATCTGCAACTGTTAGTTCAGTTTGTATTTGAATCATTATTCTACTACCTGCCAAGTTTTCTTTTTTGAAAAAGGTTTACACTCTATTATTTTGACCTCTTCTCCCTCTTTAAATTTATTTTTTTCATCATGTGCATGATATTTTTTTGATCTTTTAATAATTTTTTCATAAAAAGGGTGTTTAAATTTTCTCGTAACTTCTACAACAACTGTTTTGTTGCTTTTTGAGCTGGTAACTATTCCTTTTAAAATTTTTTTTGTCATTTGTTATTCTTTATTGTTGTATAAAGTCTAGCTATATTTTTTTTAATTTGATTGTATTGAGCTGCATTGTTAATTTGATTGTTAACTTTCTTAAATCTAATGTTAAATAAATCTTTTTTTAGCATTAAGATTTTTTTTTCAGCTTGATCTTTGGTTAATTTTTTTTCTTCTTTTTTCTTTACCATAATCACCTTTTAATAAATTTTGTTTTAATTGGTAATTTCGCAGAGGCTTTATATAAGGCCTCTCTTGCGATTTCTTCACTAACCCCGTCTATTTCAAAAATAATTCTACCTGGTTTAACTCTGCAAGCATAATACTCTGGCGATCCTTTTCCTTTGCCCATTCTTACTTCAGTAGGTTTTTTAGAAACAGGTATATTAGGAAAAATTCTTGTCCAGACTTTACCTGTCCTTTTCATATATCTCGTTAAAGCTACTCTAGCAGCTTCAATCTGTTTTCCTATTATTCTCTCTGGCTGTGTCGCTTTCAAACCAAATTGTCCATAGTTTAGTTTGGCTGCTCTTGAAGCTGCGCCATGAATTCTTCCTTTAAATGCTTTTCTAAATTTAGTTCTAACTGGTTGAAGCATTTTTTACCCTATCTTTCTTCTCTCTCTCTACGTCTTTAGCCATTAATTCTCCTTTATAAATCCAAACTTTGACACCAATAATTCCATAAGTTGTTAATGCCTCTGCAAACCCATAATCAATATCTGCTCTCAACGTATGAGAAGGTATACTTCCTTCTCTTAACCACTCTGTTCTTGCTATTTCGTTACCTGCTAATCTACCACTAACCATAACTTTAATTCCTTTAGCATTTAGTCTCATTGCAGATTGCATTGCTCTTTTCATTGCTCTTCTATAAGCCACTCTTTTTACTAGCTGTTGAGCAATATTTTCAGCTACTAAACTAGAATTTAATTCGGGTTTTTTTATTTCTTTGATGTTTACATTTACATCGCTATCTGTAATTTTCATAATATTTTTTTTAATTTTTTCAATATCAGCGCCTTTTTTCCCAATAACAAAACCAGGTCTAGAGGTATGAATTGAAACAGTACATTTTTTAGAAGATCTTTCGATTGTTATTTCCGAAACACCTGAATTAATGATATTTTTTTTGATATATTTTCTAATTTTAAAATCTTCAATCAAATATCTTCCAAAATCTTTCTTTTTTGCAAACCATGTTGAATCCCAGCCTCTGTTTATTCCTAATCTAAGACCTATTGGATTAATTTTCTGCCCCATTATTTTTTATCCTTTGTTAATTTCTTTTCTTCTAAAACAATTGTAATTCTGCTAAAAGGTTTTTTTATTGGACTTGCTCTACCTTTCGCCCTTGGTCTATATCTTTTCATAACTAATGACTTACCAACATATGCCTCTCTAATAAACAAGTTATCAATGTCATATTGATTATTATTTTCAGCATTAGATATTGCAGATTTTACTGTTTTAGTAACTTCTTTGGCAATTCTTTTTCTTGTGAACATTAAGTCCCTTAATGCTAAATCCACTTTTTTGCCTTTTATGAAATTACATACTAAAGCAAGTTTTCTTGGACTTGATCTTACATTTTTGTTAACAGCTTTAACGAATAAGTTCTTGTCCATTATTTTTTATCTCCTCCAGCAGGTTTTGTTTCTGTAGCTGCTACTGCCGCAGCTTTTTTATCAGCTGGGGTGTGACCTTTAAAAGTTCTTGTAGGTGCAAATTCACCTAATTTATGTCCTACCATTTCTTCAGAAATAGTAATCGGAATAAAAGTTTTTCCATTGTGTATCATGAAACTGTGCCCAACAAAGTCGGGAATAATTGTAGAATTTCTGGACCATGTTTTAATGGGTTTTTTATTTGTTCCACTTTTAAGTTTATCTATTTTTTTTAATAAACTTGGATGTACAAATGGTCCTTTCCACACAGATCTAGTCATTATTTGTTTCTCTTCTTTCTTCTTGTTATTATTAGTTTATCACTTCTTTTTGGTCTTCTTGTCTTTAAACCTTTTGCGGACTGACCCCAAGGAGAGACGGGACTTCTACCTCCAGAGGTCTTACCTTCACCTCCTCCATGAGGGTGGTCCACTGGGTTCATTGCTACACCTCTTGTTTGAGGTCTTTTACCTCTCCATCTATTCCTGCCTGCTTTACCAATTTTAATATTTTTTTGATCTTGATTAGACACAACACCTATTGTTGCATTGCATGAACTACTTACTTTTCTTGTTTCGCCAGAGGAAAGTCTTAAAATTGCGTAATCTCCGTCATAACCTGATAAAGTTACAGATGAGCCTGCTGATCTAGCTAATTTAGCGCCATTCCCTGGAACTAACTCCACATTATGTAGGGAAGTACCTGGGGGAATATCTCTCAATTGTAGGGCATTACCAACTTTTATATCTACGTTTTTTCCTGACTCAATTTTATCACCTTTTTTTAAACCTTGAGGACAAATAATATAAGTTTTTTCTTTATCTTGATAATTAATAAGTGCAATATGAGCTGTTCTGTTAGGGTCATACTCAATTCTTTCAACAGTGCCAATCACATTTTTTTTATTTCTATAAAAATCTATAATTCTGTATTTGTGTTTAGATCCGCCGCCTATGTGCCTTGATGTTATTCTACCATTGTTATTTCTTCCTCCAGTAAAATTTTGACCTTTTGTTAATGGTTTGTAAGGTGCACCTTTCCACAAGCCACTTTTGTCAACTACGACGGTACCTCTTGTAGATTTAGTATAAGGTTTAAAAGTTTTTAAAGTCATATTTTATATCCCAGCTGTTAGATCAATACTTTGGCCTTTTTTTAATGTGACGATCGCTTTTTTGTAACCGCTTTTGTAGGTTTTTCTTCCTTGTTTAATTTTTATTTTTGTTTTTCTGTTAATTATATTCACTTTAGTTACATTCACTTTAAATATTTTTTCTATATTTTTTTTAATATTTTTTTTATTAGCTTTTTCATGTACTTTAAATACAGTCTTATTCTGTTCGGACAATATAGTCGCTTTTTCTGTAATAATTGGATTTCTAATCGAGTCTATAAAATTAATTTTTTTCATTTAAAAGCCTCTCTTGTATCTTTTTTGCTGATGACGATGTAATAATTAAATTCTTATATCTATACATATCATAAATATTCGTACCCTCATCTTTAATTAATTTTACGTTTTTAATATTTCTTGCTGATTTAGTTATATTTTTAAGGGAGCTATTATCAGAAATTATCAAGGCATTTATAAGTTTATTTTTTTCTAAAAAATTATTGAACTCTTTTGTTTTTTTAATTTCTTTTTTAACATCTGCAAGAAAATATAAATTTTTGTCGAGATTTTTTTTGGAAAGTGTTTGAGCAAGTGCTAATTTTCTGACTTTTTTATTTATTTTTTTAACTTTGTAAACAGATCCTTTTGGACCATGTGCAACGCCACCTCCAACAAATATAGGAGCTTTTTTGCTGGCATGTCTTGCGCCTCCACTTCCTTTTTGAGCTATAATTTTTTTTGTTGAACCTCTTATTTGGTTTCTTTGTTTTGTTTTGGCGACTCTAGGTTTCGCATGATTTAATTGCCAGTCTATTACATACTTAATAAGCTTATGGTTGACTTTAAGTTTTACTAACTTGTCTGATAGTTCAATTGTATCGCTTTTTGTGCCATCTATGTTTAATAATTGAAATTTCATTATTTTTTTCCCTTTTTCGCTGCGGCGGCTTTAACTTTAGCATCATGTTTTTCTTTAATAGTCTTTCTTGAAATATTTTTTATAGATCCTCTCAAAAGCACAGTTGAGTTTTTACCACCTGGAATTGATCCTTTTAAATAAAGTAAGTTGTTGTCTAGATCAGATTTAACTATTTCTAAATTTAACATTGTTCTTAGCTTGTCGCCCATATGGCCGGCCATTTTCTTTCCTTTAAATACTTTACCAGGGTCTTGTCTTTGTCCTGTAGATCCATGAGACCTGTGAGAAACTGATACACCGTGTGAAGCTCTTAAGCCTCCAAAATTCCATCTTTTCATGACACCCGCAAAACCTTTACCGATAGTTTTAGATCTTACATCTACAAACTTTTGATCTTTAAAAATTTCTAAACCAAGCTCATTACCTTCTTTGTATTGTTCGCTATTTTCAAGTCTAAATTCCTTAAGTATTTTTTTTGGCTCAGTATTTTTCTTTGCAAAATAACCTTTCATTTGTTTTGATAATTTTGAATTTTTAAGTTTAAAAAAGCCAACTTTTATTGCGTTATATCCTCTTTTATCTTTTGTAATTACGTCTAAAACTCTTCCTTTTTCTACCTTAATCACTGTTACAGGAACGGACTGACCTGTTTCCATAAACTCTCTTGTCATACCTATTTTAGTTCCTATTAATCCAATGCTCATAATTTTAAATCTTTATTTCAATATCAACTCCAGAAGCTAAATCTAATTTCATTAAAGCTTCCACAGTTTGTGGTGTTGGTTCAATAATATCAATCAATCTCTTATGCGTTCTAGACTCAAACTGTTCTCTACTTTTTTTGTCAATATGTGGTGATCTTAAAACAGTATATCTTTCAATTCTTGTTGGAAGAGGAATTGGTCCCTTCACCTGAGCTCCGGTTCTTTTTGCTGTATTAACAATTTCCTCAGTAGACAAATCTAAGATTTTGTTATCATAAGCTTTTAAATGTATTCTAATATTTTGATTTTCCATAAGATTAAGCTAATTTTTTTGTTACTTCGTCTTGCACATTTTGAGGCACTTTATCATAATGACTAAATTGCATCGTGTATTGTGCTCGTCCTTGTGTTGACGATCTTAAATTATTGATATAACCAAACATATTTGCTAAAGGGACTACAGCGTTAATAGCTGTTGCATTTCCTCTAGGTTCAGTGGACCCAACTTGTCCTCTTCTACTATTTAAATCACCTATCACGTCTCCCATAAATTCTTCTGGGGTAACCACCTCTACCTTCATCATTGGTTCTAAAAGTTTTAACGTAGCCTTTTGACAAGCTTCTCTAAAACATGATCTGCTAGCAATCTCAAAAGCTAAAACACTAGAGTCAACGTCGTGATGTAAGCCATCTAATATTTTAACTTTATAATCTATTATAGGGAAACCTGCTAATATCCCGCTGTCAGATACACTCTCAACACCTTTCTCTACTCCTGGAATAAATTCTTTCGGTATTGATCCTCCTTTTATTAAATTTTCAACTTCTCTTCCTTTGCCAGCTTCCAAAGGTTCAACACTTAATTTTACTTTAGCAAATTGTCCTGCTCCTCCACTTTGTTTTTTGTGTATATACTCCATTTCAGCAGAGCCTAGAATTGTTTCTCTATATGCAACCTGAGGAGCTCCTATATTGGCCTCAACTTTAAATTCTCTTTTCATTCTATCTACTATAATATCCAAGTGTAATTCCCCCATTCCTTTAATTATAGTTTGACCTGACTCTTCATCTGAAGAAACTCTGAATGAAGGATCTTCCTTAGCTAATCTAGCAAGTGCCTCTCCCATTTTTTCTTGATCCCCTTTTGTTTTTGGCTCTACAGCAATTTCAATTACTGGATCAGGAAATTCCATAGGTTCTAGCAAAATAGGAGTTTTTGAGTCACATAGAGTATGTCCTGTAATTGTATGTTTCAGACCTGCTAAAGCAACAATATCCCCTGCACTTGCTGTTTTAATATCTTCTCTGCTATTAGCGTGCATTAATAGCATTCTTCCAATTCTTTCATCCTTATCTTTAGATGAGTTTAAAATAGATGTCCCGGCATTTAAAGTTCCAGAGTAAATTCTTATAAAAGTCAGAGAACCAACAAAAGGATCATTTGCTACCTTAAATGCCAAAGCTGAGAAATTTTCTTTCTCCTCAAACTTCATCGTAACTTTCTCATCAGAACCAACTTTTGTTCCCTCAATTGATTTTAGATCTTTTGGACTTGGAAGGTAGTCAATCACTGCGTCTAATAAGGGCTGAACACCTTTATTTTTAAAGGCAGATCCGGTAAATATCGGTACAAAGTTGAATGATAGCGTTCCTTTTCTTATACATTTGATTAAATCTTCCTCAGAAGGCTCTTTTCCATCTAAGTATAACTCCATTAACTTCTCATCTTCCTCTACTGCTGTTTCAACTAATTCTTTTCTATATTTGTCGGCTTTCTCTTTTAGATCGATTGGTATATCAACATAATCAAATTTCGCTCCTAGATCCTCATTTTGCCAAACAACGCCTTTCATTTTAACTAAATCAATTACACCTTTTAGTTCTGCTTCTGAACCTATAGGTAGTTGAAGAGGTAATGGTTTACAGCCAAGTCTGTCTTTTATCATGTCTACGCACCTATAAAAATCTGCTCCTGTTCTATCAAGTTTATTAACAAAACAAATTCTTGGTACTTTATATTTATCTGCTTGACGCCAAACTGTCTCGGATTGAGGTTCAACTCCTGCTACTCCGTCAAATACTGCTACGGCTCCATCTAAAACTTTAAGTGATCTCTCCACTTCAATTGTAAAATCAACGTGGCCTGGAGTATCTATTATATTAATCCTGTGATCTCTCCAAAAACATGTAGTTGCTGCAGATGTAATAGTAATACCTCTTTCTTGTTCTTGTTCCATCCAATCCATAGTTGCGGCTCCATCATGGACTTCTCCAATTTTGTGGCTTTTACCAGTGTAATAAAGAATTCTTTCTGTTGTAGTGGTTTTCCCGGCATCAATGTGAGCCATAATACCAATATTTCTATATTTATCTAAAGTGTATTTATTCATTATTCATTACCATCTAAAATGTGCAAAGGCTTTATTAGCCTCGGCCATTTTATGTGTATCTTCTCTTTTTTTAATTGCTGAACCTTTGTTTTGTGAGGCGTCTATTATCTCTGCGTAAAGTTTATCAGCCATAGTTTTATTTTTTCTTTTTCGAGTTGCATCCATTATCCATCTTAATGCTAATGCTTGAGCCCTTTTTGATTTTACCTCAACTGGCACCTGATAAGTAGCGCCCCCAACTCTTCTTGACCTACATTCCAAATTTGGTTTTACATTATTAATAGCGTTGTTAAACATTTTTAATGGGTCTTCATTATTCTTTTTTTTAATTTTATCCAATGCATCGTAAAGTATTTTTTCTGCAGTAGACCTCTTTCCGTCATACATAATTGAATTTATAAACTTAGATATAACTTCGGAATGAAATCTTGGATCAGGATAAACTTTTCTTATAGGGGCTTTTCTTTTACGTGACATAAATATTATTTTGGTTTTTTTGCTCCATAGAGAGATCTTCTTTGTTTTCGGTTCGCAACACCTTGTGTATCTAGATTTCCTCTAAGTATATGATATCTTACTCCTGGAAGGTCTTTTACCCTTCCACCTCGCAATAAAACTACTGAGTGTTCTTGTAAATTATGACCCTCTCCAGGTATATAGGCTGTAACTTCAAAACCATTAGATAATCTTACTCTTGCAACTTTTCTTAAAGCTGAGTTTGGTTTTTTAGGTGTTGTTGTATAAACTTTCACACACACGCCTCTTTTTAAAGGTTGTTTTTCTAAAGCAGGAACTTTATTTCTTGCTAAAGGTTTGGTCCTGCTTTTTTTAATCAATTGATTAATTGTTGGCATAATAATATTTTGAAGTTTAAGTAAGGAAAACCAGGGTAAAGTTTGTTAGTGTTTAAGGTTTTCAAAGACCTTACTTCTAACATTCAAAATGTGCCGTAAACTAGCATTGAATTTACAAAAGTCAATATTTAAAAGGGGATTTTGCTTTACTGTGCTGATTGATTGGTGGCTACAGAAGCGGATTCTAGCTCCTGTTTTTTTATTTCTTCAAGTCTTGTTTTATCTTGTTCTCTTGCTTGTTTATCCCACTCGATTTTAGTTAAACCAGTACCAGCAGGAACTAATCTACCGACAATGACGTTTTCTTTTAATCCTTCCAATGAGTCAGTTTTTCCTTTTATTGACGCGTCTGTCAAAACTCTGGTTGTTTCTTGAAACGACGCAGCAGAAATAAATGAATTAGTTTGAAGTGAAGCTTTTGTTATACCTAATAACACTCTTTCAAAAGTTGCTGGTTTTTTCTTTTCATCTCTCAGCTTTTCATTAATATTATTAATATCTAATAAATCTATTACTTCTCCGGTTAGTAACTCAGAGTCCCCTGGATTTTTAACTTCAACTCTTTTCAACATTTGTCTTACTATTGTCTCGATATGTTTATCATTAATAACAACACCTTGGAGTCTATAAACTTCTTGCACTTCACTGACAAAATACTCTGTCAATTTTTCAACTCCTAGAATTCTTAAAATATCGTGCGGGGCAGGACTTCCGTCTAAAAGATATTCACCTTTTTTGATTTTTTCACCCTGATTAAAGTTTACATGCTTGCCTTTTGGAATTAAGTAATTAGATGTTTCCCCATCGTTTGAGACAATAGAAATTTTTTGTTTACCTCTTACTTCTTTTCCAAATTGAATAACTCCGTCGTTCTCAGCAATTATTGCACTATCTTTCGGTCTTCTTGCTTCAAATAACTCAGCCACTCGAGGCAGTCCTCCTGTGATATCTTTTGTTTTAGAAGTTTCCTTAGGCAATCTTGCCAAAACATCTCCGGCTGAAATTTTTTGACCATCTTTTACAGATAATATTGTATCTGGAACTAGATAGTATCTTGCTTCATTGCCATCAGCTTTTTTTATTATTTCCCCTTTTTCATTTCTAAGAGTTATTCTAGGTTTAAGCTCAGAATTTTTTGAAGATGATTTCCAATCTGTAACTGACTTCGATGACAAACCTGTGGCATCATCTAGTGTTTCAGTTAAAGAACTTCCTTCCATTAAATCCATATAATTAACAATCCCTCCAGTCTCAGCTATAACTGGTAAAGTATATGGATCCCATTCTGCAATTTTTTTACCCTTTTCTATTAAATCTCCGTCTTTAAAAAATAGTTTAGAACCATAATTAACTTTGTAAATAGCAAGTTGCCTTCCGTTTTCGTCCTCAATACTTAATTGAGTATTTCTACCCATAACTATTGTATTTTTCTTTGAGTCCTCAATTAAGTTTTTATTAATTATATTAAGTTTACCTTTAGTTTGAGAAATAATTTGGGACTCTTCTTTTATTTGTGCTGTACCACCAACGTGAAAAGTTCTCATAGTTAACTGTGTTCCTGGCTCGCCAATGGATTGAGCTGCGATCATACCTACTGCCTCTCCCACACTCACTAATTTACCTCTAGCTAAATCTCTTCCGTAACTCATTGCGCAAACACCTCTTGTAGAACCACAAGTTATAACTGAATAAACATTAACTGATTTTACTCCAGCAGCATCAATTTTTTCACAATCATTTTCATCAATTAATTTCTCCTTTTTAATAATTACCTCCCCTGTTACAGGATTTTTTATGTTTTCTGCTATAACTCTACCTAAAACTCTTTCAGATAAGCTTACTAAAATATTTCCGCCCTCTATAATTTCTGAAATTGTAACAGAGGATTTTGTTTTACAATCACATTCTTTTTTAGTAATTTGAACATCTTGAGCTACATCACACAATCTTCTAGTTAAGTAACCAGAGTTTGCAGTTTTTAAGGCTGTATCAGCTAATCCTTTTCGAGCTCCGTGTGTAGAGTTAAAATATTCTAATACTGAGAGACCCTCTTTAAAATTTGAAATAATTGGAGTTTCAATAATTTCACCTGATGGTTTTGCTATAAGTCCTCTCATACCAGCTAATTGTTTCATTTGCGCTTGAGAACCACGAGCTCCTGAGTCAGCCATCATAAATACCGAATTAGTTTCTATTCTGTCATCTTCATATACTTTTTCAGCACTAGATATTTCTTTCATCATTTCATTCGCAACCGTATCAGTACATTTAGACCAAACATCGACCACTTTGTTATATTTTTCTCCTCTAGTAATTAATCCATCTGAATATTGCTTTTCATATTCCTCGATTTGTTTTTTTGTATTATTGATTAAATTTTCTTTTGTTTTTGGTATCAGTAAATCGTCTTTTCCAAATGAGATACCAGCTTTAAAAGCATGTTTAAATCCAAGCGTTTTGATTTTATCACAAAAAATCACAGTTTCTTTTTGTCCACAATATCTAAATATGGTGTCAATAACTTCTGAAACATTTTTCTTCGTTAATAATTTATTAATTAGACTAAATTTAATATTTCTATTTTTTGGTAAAACATTGGCTAATAAAAATCTCCCTGCTGTACTTGTGTATTTTTCGCTTATTTCTTTTCCATTCTTATCGATGGTTTTAAAAGTTGATATTATTTTAGAATGTAAGCTTATAGATTTATTCTCTAAAGCTTGTTCAATTTCATCTATGTTGGCAAAAATACCTTTTGGTTTTTTTTCAGCACTATCAGATTGAGATAAATAATAAATTCCTAATACAATATCTTGACTTGGTACAATAATAGGTTTTCCATTTGATGGACTTAAAATATTATTTGTTGACATCATTAAAACTCTTGCCTCGAGTTGTGCCTCCAAACTTAAGGGGATATGAACTGCCATTTGATCTCCATCAAAATCTGCATTAAATGCTGCGCAAACTAGCGGATGTAATTCTATAGCATTACCTTCTATGAGCTTGGCTTCAAAAGCTTGAACACCCAATCTGTGTAAAGTTGGGGCCCTATTTAAAAGAATTGGGTGTTCTCTAATTATATGTTCTAAGGAGTCCCAGACTTCACTTTTTTCTTTTTCGACGAGTCTCTTTGCTTGTTTAATAGTAGTTGCTAGGCCAAGTTTATCGAGTCTTGCATATAAAAAGGGTTTAAACAACTCTAAAGCCATTTTTTTTGGAAGGCCGCATTGATGCAATTTAAGCTCTGGACCTACTACGATGACTGATCTTCCTGAGTAATCTACTCTCTTACCTAATAAATTTTGTCTGAATCGCCCTTGTTTACCCTTAAGCATTTCAGCTAAGGATTTTAAAGGTCTTTTCCCAGTACCAGTAATAACTCGTCCTCTTCTGCCATTGTCAAATAAAGCATCGACGGACTCTTGCAACATTCTTTTCTCGTTTCGAACAATAATGTCTGGAGCTTTTAGATCTAAAAGTCTTTTCAAACGATTGTTTCTATTAATTACCCTTCTATATAAATCGTTAAGATCTGAAGTGGCAAATCTACCGCCGTCTAGAGGTACTAAAGGTCGAAGCTCTGGTGGTATAACTGGAACCGAGGTAAGTATCATCCACTCAGGTTTATTTCCTGAAGATATGAAGGACTCAATAAGTTTTAATCTTTTTATAGTCCTTTCCTCCGTTACCTTTGACTTTATCTCAGTTAAAGACTCTCTTAATTTTTTTTGCTCTAATTTGAGATCTAATCCAACAAGTATTTCTCTTACAGCTTCTGCTCCAATACCAGCTGTGAAAGCATCCTCGCCAAATTCTTCTTGGGCTTTTAAAAGTTCTTCTTCAGAAATTAATTGACCTTTTTTTAGTGTTGTTAGCCCTGGTTCAACGACTATAAAACTTTCAAAATATAAAACCTTCTCTACCTCCTTAAGTTTCATATCAATCGCTAATGATATTCTACTTGGCAAAGATTTCAAAAACCAGATATGTGCAACAGGGCACGCTAAATCAATATGTCCCATTCTTTCTCTTCTTACATTTGATTTTGTTACCTCTACACCGCATTTTTCACAAATAATTCCTCTGAATTTCATCCTCTTATATTTTCCACATAAACATTCATAATCTTTTACTGGACCAAATATTCTTGAACAAAAAAGTCCATCTTTTTCTGGTCTAAATGTTCTATAATTAATTGTTTCTGGCTTTTTTATTTCACCATAAGACCAAGATTTAATTTTTTCAGGACTAGCAAGCGTAATCTTAATACTATCAAAATTATTTTCTTGCGAAATATTTTGATTATCAAAATTTTTTGTTAAATTTTTTTCCATCTTTAATTTAATTCAATGTTTAAACCTAAAGCTCTTATTTCTTTTACTAAAACGTTAAATGACTCTGGTACTCCAGACTCAAAATTATTGTTGCCTTTTACTATTGTTTCGTAAACTTTTGTACGACCTGCAACATCATCAGATTTTACTGTTAAAATCTCTTGCAGAGTGTAAGAGGCGCCATATGCTTCAAGGGCCCATACTTCCATTTCACCAAATCTTTGACCCCCTAGTTGTGCCTTACCTCCAAGAGGCTGTTGCGTAACTAAACTATAAGGTCCAGTTGATCTTGCATGAATCTTATCTTCTACTAAATGATTAAGTTTTAGCATGTAAATAATACCTACGGTTACAGGTCTATCAAATCTTTCTCCTGTTTGACCATTCCAAAGGTGAGTTTGACCAGTATTAGGAAGATTAGCTAAATTTAACATTTTTGTTATATCATTTGTGCTTGCTCCATCAAAAACCGGCGTAGCAATTGGAACTCCGTTTGATAAATTATTAACTAATTCAGCAATTTCTTTGTTTGATAGTTTCGATATAATTTCTTCGTAATATGAAGCACCGTATATTTCTTTAAGTTTTATTTTAATTTTATCAATGTCTTCATCAAAATTCTTTAAATATTCTTTAATTTGATCGCCAAGTTCAGAACAAGACCAACCTAGATGTGTTTCTAAAATTTGGCCGACGTTCATCCTGCTAGGAACTCCTAAAGGATTTAAAACTATATCCACTGGTTTACCATTTTCCAAATATGGCATATCTTCTACAGGAACTATTTTACTCACCACACCTTTATTTCCATGTCTACCTGCCATTTTATCTCCGGGCATTAATCTTCTTTTTACTGCTACGAAAACTTTTACCACTTTCATCACGGTTGGGAGCAGATCATCGCCTTGTTGAATTTTTGTAACTTTGTCTTCAAATCTTAATCGAATATCTTCAGAAGCGTTTTCAAATTGATTTTTTAGTTTGTCTAAATTGTTATTAATTTCCTCTTTTTGAAATGAAATTTTCCACAAGTCTTTGAGAGAAAGGTTTTCAAAGTCGTTTTTATTTAGAGTAGTGCCTGGTTTAAGCTCTTTAAATTGTTTATTTATACTTTGGCCATTTAATAAATCAATTGCTCTAAGTTTTATATTTCTATTTAAAATTTCTTCTTCGACTTTTTTATCTTCTTGAACAACCTCAATTTCTGCTCTCTCTATTGCAATAGATCTTTCGTCTTTTTCAATTCCGTGTCGATTAAAAACTCTTACATCGATTACAACCCCAGAGCTACCTGATGGCAGTTTAAGAGAAGAGTCCCTTACATCAGTAGCTTTTTCACCAAAAATTGATCTAAGTAATTTTTCCTCTGGACTTGAAGAAGTTTCGCTTTTGGGTGTTACTTTGCCAACAAGAATGTCGCCAGGTTTTACCTCAGCACCAACATAAACAATACCGGATTCATCTAAATTTCTTAAACTTTCCTCACTCACATTTGGAATATCTCTAGTTATCTCTTCAGCTCCTAGTTTAGTATCTCTTGCCATGGACTCGTATTCTTCAATATGAACTGAAGTAAATACATCATCTGTCACACATCTCTCAGAAATTAATATAGAGTCTTCAAAATTATAGCCTTGCCAAGGCATAAACGCTACAGTTACGTTTTTACCTAAAGCTAGCTCCCCAAGTTTTGTAGCGGGACCATCTGCAATTATGTCGCCTTTTTTTACTTTATCTCCAACTTTTACCAAAGGTTTTTGATTAATGCACGTATTTTGGTTTGATCTTTGAAATTTTGATAGATTGTAAATATCGACAGCAGATTGCGAAAGATCAGTAACTTCGGTAGCCTTCACAACGATTCTTTTACCATCAATTTTATCTACTACCCCATTTCTTTTTGCCACTATAGTTACACCAGAATCTAAAGCTACGTCAGATTCAATTCCTGTACCAACTAAAGGTGACTCAGGTTTTAATAATGGAACGGCTTGTCTCATCATGTTTGATCCCATTAAAGCTCTGTTTGCATCATCATTTTCTAAAAAAGGTATAAGAGCAGCAGCAACCGAGACTAATTGTTTTGGTGAGACGTCTATATAATCAATATTATCCCTATTAGATAATTCGAAATTTAAATTTTTTCTGCATGCAACCAGTTCTTCTTCAAAAGAACCATCTTTTTTTAATTTTGAATTTGCTTGAGCAATTGTAAATTTTTCCTCCTCAATAGCAGAAAGATACTTAATTTCTGAAGTAACTTTTCCATTCACAACTTTTTTATAGGGACTTTCAATATAACCAAATTTATTTACTCTACAATAAGTGGCTAAACTATTTATTAGTCCAATGTTTGGGCCTTCGGGAGTCTCAATTGGGCAAATTCTTCCATAATGAGTAGGATGAACATCTCTTACTTCAAATCCAGCTCTTTCTCTTGTTAATCCTCCCGGACCTAAAGCAGAAACTCTTCTCTTATGAGTAATTTCCGATAACGGATTGGTTTGGTCCATAAATTGTGACAATTGCGATGTTGCAAAAAAATCTTTTAGAGATGTTGTGATTGGTTTTGCATTAATAAGGTCTTGAGGCATGGCCGACTCTATTTCAAGAAAAGTCGTCATTTTTTCTTTTACAGTTCTCTCCATTCTTAACAAGCCTATTCTAAATTGATTTTCAACTAATTCACCTACAGATCTAACTCGTCTGTTGCCAAGATGATCTATATCATCAACATCACCCCTACCATCTCTTAGATCTAGCATAAATTTTATAATTGCAATAATGTCATCTGATTCCAGAACAGTTTTCTTTAAACTTGAGCTTAGATTTAATTTAGAATTTAATTTAACTCTTCCTACTTCAGACAAATCATATCTTTCTTTTTTAAAATAAAGATTGTTAAAAATCTCTTGCGCTATTTCCGTTGATGGGGCTTCACCTGGTCTTAAAACTTTGTAAATATCATTTAATGCGTCCGACTTGTTTAAATTTTTGTCAATTTTTAATGTTTCTAAAATATATGGACCTTTATTTATAGGGTCTATGTTTACGATGAATAAACTCTTAAGCTGATTAGCTATTATTTTTTCAATATTTTCCTCTGTTATGTCAAAACCAGCGCCTAATAAGAGTTCCCCGCTTTTATCTTTAATATCTTTAGCTAAATATTTTCCAATTATTTCGTCGTTAGAGACAACTATGGTTTTCAAACCTTTTTCCTGGAGTTTCTTCGCAATTATAATATTTAATTTTTCACCCTTCGATAGGATCTTTTTATTATTCTTAGCATCTAAAAGATCAAAAGATAATTTGATTGGCCGTCTAAAGTTTTCTGGATTGAATTCTGTGGTCCATTTTTTTAAGGTATCATCATAAGAATACTTACTAGTATTGTAAAATGTTTCAATAATTTTATCTTTAGTAAAACCTAGAGCAAATAATATTGTTGAAATAGGAAGTTTCTTTTTACGGTCAATCCTAAAATATAGAATATCTTTTGGATCAAACTCAAAATCTAACCAGGAGCCTCTTCCAGGAATTATTCTACAGCTAAACAAAAGTTTTCCACTTGCATGTGTTTTTCCTTTGTCATGATCAAAAAACACTCCAGGACTTCTGTGCATTTGATTTACCACTACCCTCTCAACTCCATTGGTGATAAATGTTGCGCTTGGGGTCATTAACGGCAGATCACCAATAAAAACCTCTTGTTCTTTTGCTGAAAGAATCTGTTTTGTATTGTTTTCGTTATCTATATCGTAAACAACTAATCTTAGGGTAGCTTTTAAAGCGGCAGAATATGATAAACTTCTCTGTTTACACTCTATTACATCGAACTTTGGTTTTTCTAGTTTGTAAGAAATATATTCTAGTGTGGATTTATCATTACCATCCTCAATCGGAAATATACTTTTAAAAACTTTATCTATTCCTTTTGATAATTCACTTAACTGTTCATTAACAGATTTTGATTTAAGAAATTCATTATATGAATTTTTTTGAACTTCAATTAAGTTTGGAATTGAAAGACCTTCGACTAATTGTCCAAAATTTTTTCTAATATGTTTTTTTTGCGTAAATGATAACTGCATCAAATAATATATTTACTACAAGTTTAAACTTGTAATAAATACCGTCTCAAATATTGTTTACTTTAATTCTACTTTAGCTCCAGCTGCTTCAAGTTTTTTCTTAAATTCTTCAGCATCTTTTTTAGCTACTCCACCTTTAATTTCTTTTGGAGCGCCTTCAACTAAATCTTTCGCTTCTTTTAACCCTAAACCTGTAATTGCTCTAACTTCTTTAATAACATTAATTTTTTTATCGCCTGCAGCTGCCAAGAAAAGTGAAAATTCTGACTTTTCTTCGCCTGCTGGTGCTGCTGCTCCGCCTGCTGGTGCTGCTGCCACAGGAGCGGCTGCAGTAACTCCCCATTTCTCCTCTAACTGTTTTGAAAGCTCTGCTGCCTCAACAACTGTAAGAGTAGAAAGTTCATCTATGATTTTATTTAAATCTGCCATTTTATATCCTATGAATTATTTTTTTAAACTCTTTGCGCGCGCTAAATTAGCAATTTTTGAGCCAGGTGCAAGTAAAATACTTACTAATTTTTGGGCCGGCGATGACAAAATTCCCACAATTTTAGCCCTTGCTTCTTCTAAAGATGGAAGTGTGGCTATTATAGACACCTCTTTTTCATCCAAAACTTTACCATCCATGAACCCTGCAATAATTTTTAGTTTATTATTGGTTTTTGAGAATTTAGTCAAAATTTTTGCAGTTGAGATGGGATCTGAAGAAATAGCAGCTGCAGTTGGCCCTGTAAAATATTTTTCTAAATCTTTTTTTGGTGTCTCTTTAATTGCAATTTTAGTAATTCTATTTTTTGTAATTTTAAATAATATACCTTTGTCCCTAAGTTCTTTTCTTAAAGCATCTAATTCATTTACATTTAAACCCTGGTATTGAGCTATCATAACTGACTCGTTTGAAGTAAAGTTTTTCTTCATTTCCTCTACATATATTTTTTTTGCTTCTTTGCTCATCATAAATTATTTTGCACCTACCTTATATGAAATTCCCATTGTTGATGTCAAAAAAGATTTTAAAATAAATTCACCTTTCATAGTACTTGGTTTTTCTTTTTTTAACGCGTCAATAAAAAAATTATAATTTTCTAAAAGCTTCTCGCTTGAAAAACTTTTTCTTCCAATTGAAGTGGCAAGGTTACCATCTTTATCATTTCTTACTTCAACTAAGCCAGTCTTAATATCTTTAACAGTTTTAACAATATCATTAGAAACTGTTCCTAATTTTGGATTAGGCATTAATCCCTTTGGACCTAATACTTTTCCGTGTTTTCCAATTTTTCCCATCATTGAAGGGGTGCAAATTAATTTTGTAAAATCAAATTTACCTGCAGCTATTTTTTCAATTAAATCATCTGATCCTACGATTTCTGCACCGCTCTTTTTTGCTTCCTCAATTTTGTCAGCTTCACATAGAACTGCTACTTTTTCTTTTTTTCCAGAACCATTCGGGAGTTTAATTACAGTTCTAAGATTAAAATCACCGCCCTTAGATTGCTTAAGGTTGATTTTAAGAGATACATCGATTGATTCATCAAATTTTGTATTACAATTTTTTTTGACTAAATCAATCACATCTTTAAGTGATAATTTTTTGTCTTTGCTTCTTGAATTTAAGAGATTATTAAATCTTTTTGATTTTTTTTTCATTTCAGTCTTTTACCTCAATGCCCATTGATCTTGCAGAACCACAAATTATTTTTGTTGCTTCTTTAAGATCGAATGCATTTAAATCTTTCATCTTTTCTTTAGCTATTGCTTCAGCTTGTTTCATTGTAATTGATCCAGCTACAACTCTTCCAGGTTCGCTAGATCCACTTTTAAGTTTTGCTGCCTCACGAATAAAATGAGATGCTGGTGGAGATTTTATGATAAAATCAAATTTTTTATCTTTATAGACTGTAATTACAACTGGAACAGGTTTTCCCATAAAAGATTTTGTTTTCTCATTAAAAGCTTTACAAAATTCCATTATATTAATACCTCTTTGACCAAGCGCTGGTCCAACAGGTGGAGCGGGGTTTGCTTGACCACCTTTAATTTGTAATTTTACATAACCTGTAATTTCTTTAGCCATTAATTTTTCTCCACTTGATTAAATTCTAAATCTACTGGTGTTGCTCTACCAAATATAGAAACTGAGACTTTTAGTCTAGATTTTTCTTCATCTATTTCCTCAATTAAACCGTTAAAAGACGCAAATGGTCCGTCACAAACCTTTACTTTTTCACCGATTTCAAAATTCACACCAACTTTTTGTGTAACAGCACTCTCAGAAACCTGCCCAAGTATCCTTTTAATCTCATTGTCTGAGATTGGAGTTGGTTTATCAGCGGAACCTAAAAATCCACTTACTTTTTGTAGATTCTTTATTAAATGATAAATCTGCTTTGTAAGTTCAATTTTAATTAAAACATAACCAGGAAAGAATTTTTTTTCTTTTTTTGTTCTTTTTCCTTTTTTCACCTCAGTAACTTGGTGAGTAGGCACTAAGATCTCATCTAAATTTTCTGACAATTTATTCTTTTTTAGTTCCTCTTTAATCGACTCCACTACTTTTCTCTCAAAACCAGAATAAGCTTGCACAATATACCAATTCATTAAAATATATTAACTGTTAAAATTAAATTAAGTAAAAACCTTAAAATTTGATCCAAAATCAAGAAGAATATTGCAGCAATAGATGCTAGAGCAAATACCATTACCGCACCCATCATTGTTTCTTTTTTTGAGGGCCAAGTTATTCGAAATGTCTCTTGTTTAACTTCTTGAAAAAATTTTAAAGGGTTCATCATAAAATGTTTTGGCAGGAGCGGAGGGACTCGAACCCACAACCTCCGGTTTTGGAGACCGGCGCTCTACCAATTGAACTACGCTCCTAAGCGTTTATTTAATAATTTTTGTTACCACTCCAGCTCCAACTGTTTTTCCACCTTCTCTAATTGCGAAATTTAAGTTTTCATTCATTGCAATCGGTGTGATTAGTTTAACAGTGAATTTTCCGTCATCACCCGGCATTACCATCTCTGTGCCAGATGGTAAAGTTACCTCACCTGTTACGTCTGTGGTTCTAAAATAAAACTGTGGTCTATATTTCGTGAAAAAGGGAGTATGTCTTCCACCCTCCTCTTTTTTAAGAATATATGCTTGGCATTCAAACTCTGTATGAGGAGTTATTGAACCAGGTTTACATAAGACTTGTCCTCTCTCAACATCATCTCTTTCTACACCTCTTAGCAGAGCTCCAATATTATCTCCAGCTTCCCCGCTATCTAAAAGTTTTCTAAACATTTCAACCCCAGTGCAAACAGATTTTTTTGTATCTCTTATACCGACAATTTCAATTTCCTCACCAACCTTTATTATTCCAGACTCCACTCTTCCAGTAACTACAGTTCCTCTTCCTGATATAGAAAAAACATCTTCTACAGGCATTAAGAATGGTTTGTCTTTAGGTCTATCTGGTTGGGGTATAGTTTCGTCAACTGCCTTCATTAACTCCATTATGGCATTTTTTCCAGTTGCTTCATCTTTACCTTCGACTGCATTAAGTGCTGAACCTTTGATAATTGGAATTTTATCTCCGGGAAATTTGTATGAAGTTAAAAGTTCTCTTATCTCTTCTTCTACTAGGTCCACAAGTTCTTTATCTTTAACAGTGTCAATTTTATTTAAAAAAACTACGATAGCTGGTACTCCTACTTGTCTTGCTAAAAGAATATGTTCTCGAGTTTGAGGCATAGGACCGTCTGCTGCGTTAACAACAAGGATTGCTCCATCCATTTGGGCAGCTCCCGTGATCATATTTTTTACATAATCAGCGTGACCCGGGCAATCTACATGAGCATAGTGTCTTTTTTCAGTTTCGTATTCAACGTGAGCAGTAGAAATTGTAATCCCTCTTTCTTTTTCTTCTGGTGCTTTATCTATTTGATCATAGGCCACAAAGTTTGCGCTACTTGATCCTCCAGCCTCAGACAATACTTTTGTTATTGCTGCTGTTAAAGTTGTTTTACCATGGTCGACGTGACCTATTGTACCGATATTACAATGTGGTTTGTTTCGGTTAAACTTTTCTTTTGACATCTATTTTATCCTCACTTTAATTTTTAATTTTAATTTTGGAGCGGGTAAAGGGAATCGAACCCTTACATCCAGCTTGGAAGGCTAGCGTTCTACCATTGAACTACACCCGCAATATCCAAACTTATCGCGCTCTTTATTATTAAACATTTTTAAGCTTGGTGGAGGGGGAAAGATTCGAACTTTCGAAGACCGAAGTCAACGGGTTTACAGCCCGCCCCATTTGACCGCTTTGGTACCCCTCCTTTTAAATGTACATTCCGGGGTTACCCACTAACTTTAAAAGCATTTAACAACAAGCGTTTTATAAGCATTTATGGAATAATTGCAATAAATCATTTTGCCTTGAAATATGCTAGTAATTTGAAAAAATTACTTAGAAATCATGAAAAAAACCACTTTTTTAATTGTTGGAAAACATCCGGTTTTGGAGGCTCTAAAAAACCCATTAAGAAAAATTGAGAGGGTTTTTTTAACGGAAGATGCTCAAAAAAAATTGAATAAAGAAAATCAATCTTTAAATTTATTTAAGTCTGTAAATGTTTTTTATAAATCAAGAAAAGAATTAGATAATTTATGTGGAAAAGGTGAAACTTCACACCAGGGATTAGTTGCCGAGGTTGAGCAATTAGAAGAAATAACCCTTAAAGAATTTGTTTATAATAATAAAAGCAAAAATATTAATTTAATTGCCTTAGAAGAAGTAACAGATCCACGTAATATTGGCTCAATTATTAGAAGTGCTGTTGCATTTGATATAGATGGACTCATAGTTAAAGAAAGATCATTTCCATCAAAAAGTAAATTACTCTTTAAAAGTGCAAGTGGTGGGACTGAGCATATAAAAATATTCAAAGTTTCTAATCTTAACACTGCTTTGAAATTCTTAAAAACTAAAGAGTTTTGGGTAAGTGCATTTGATATATCAGCGACAAAAGATTTTACAAAAAATAATTGGAAAGGTAAAAATGTCTTATTATTTGGATCTGAAGGATATGGAATTAAAGCGAAAACTTTAGAAAATTCAGATTTCAAATTTAAAGTTACCATGAATGATAGCGTGGAAAGTCTAAATATCTCTAATACTGTATCTGTAGTATGTCATCATATTTTCCAATCGATTAAGTGAAAATATTATTTAATTTTGATTGTTTTTTTAGTAAAATTATTCTAAAGAAATATTCAGCCCTCATAGCTCAATTGGTAGAGCAATTGATTTGTAATCAATAGGTTCGCGGTTCGAGTCCGTGTGAGGGCACCATTAAAAAGTTTCTTTTCTCAATTGCTCTAATTTGATTTTTTTTTGTAAACTTTTATTTTTATCGTACAGTAAATTAAACTTAATTTTATTTTGAATATATATAACTATTTTTATAGCATTTCGAACTTCAAGGTTATCAGCCACAGCGCTTACAGGTCTTTTAGACGGATTTAAATTTGTAATTACAATTCTTGACTTGTCGCTGACAATTTTTCCTGCCCACCTTCTTGGCCTAAATGCACTTATTGGAGCAATAGAAACTTTTTTAGAATTCAAATTTAATATAGGTCCATGTACAGATAAGTTATAAGCTGTGCTTCCAGCAGGAGTTGAAACCAAAACACCGTCTGACACTAATTTTTTCATAATATAATTTGACTTATGTTTAATTGATAAGTTTGCAGCCTGTCTACTTTGTCTTAAAATTGAAACTTCATTAATTGCTAAACATTTTTTAGTTTTATTTTTACTTACTACAATCATTTCTAAAGGAGAAATACTTATCATTTTTGATTTCTGAATATTTTTAATCAACAGTTTTTTTGAAAATTTGTTCATCAAGAAGCCATAATTGCCAGAATTGATACCGTAAAATAATTTTTTTGTTTTCTGGTTTTTTTTTAATGTTTTAAGCATAAAACCATCACCACCTACAACAATAACGATATTTTTTTTAAAAATTTTTTTTCTCTTTAACAAATTAATAATTTGTTTTTTTATTTGAACAGACTTTAAATTTTTATCAGATATAATTAATGGTTTATTCATTTATTTTGTGGTGCCCTCGGCCAGACTCGAACTGGCACTCCCAAAAGGGCAAGGATTTTAAGTCCTTTGTGTCTACCAATTTCACCACGAGGGCATTCCGTGTTTTTTGTTGTTATTGTTAATATATTAATACACAAGAGTTTTGAAGAAGTAAAAAAAAATTATTTTACGTCTCTATCTTCTAGTTGTCTTCTAGTCTTCCCATATTTTATATGACAATAAATGAGTTTTTTTCTGTCTGCGGCAACTGGCAACAGAACGCACCTTGCACTACAATTAAGCATGATAAATAATAAAGCATGATTGATTTTAAAAAAAATCCTAAATTAGCATTATTCACTTATGGAATATTATTATGTTCTGCTCTGATAGAAATAGGTGCAGAACTTGGACTCCATGAATTTGATGATTTTGCTTCACATCACGGCTTAGCAATTTTTTCTATCGGAAGTTTAATTGCTAATTGGGAAAAAATTTCTCAAATATTAACTAAAGGTAAAAAAAAGAAATATTAAGCACCTGGCAACAGAACGCTCCTACTTAATTTAATATTTAAAAATATAATCCTCTTTAATAAAAGATTAAATATTTTGTAATATAGGCTTAATAATTAGATGTTCTGATTACTTATGTTTAAACTAAAAAAAATATTAAAAAAGATTTATTATTTTATCTTCCCTAAGGAGCTTAAATAATGTGGCCATACAACGATAAAGAAAATGAGTTTATCTCATTGAATTGAACTGTTTTAGAGAATATTATTTTCATTATTTTATGATATTTTCAATAATATAATTTGATTTAGCATCATTCATTCTTATATTTTTAAATGTGTAAAAATATTTTTTTTTTTTTATTTTTTTTATTTTGGAAATAAATAAAAATTGAGTATGAAAAACAAGGAAATTAATATGATTTTTATTTAGTTTTTGGTTAATTTTACCATTTTTTCGATGACTATGTAATATTAAACCAAGTTTAAAATCTTTTGTGATGCCTCTAATCTTGACTAGATTGCTTTCTTTAAAAGAAATAAAATAAACATTCTTCTTAAAACCATTACATGTTTCAAGCAATCGATTTAAAGTATTTTTCCTAAGCAGAGGCTTAATCTCAACTAACACTTTTGTATTTACAGTTAAAATTTTTAAAAGATCACATAGTTTTGTTATCTTGTATTTTTTTAAATTCTTATCAAGAATTGTTCTAGTTTTTTTTCTGATATTGAATAACCTTCTTAAGCTATAATCATGAAAGCAAATGGGTGTATTGTTTTGGGTAAAGTGAATATCAGTCTCAATATTAAACTTTTTTTTTATACACTCTTTAAATGAAGTAATATGATTTTCTCTAAAGTTTTTTTCAATTAATCCTCTGTGTATAAACATTATTTTAATCCCTTGGTTCTATGCAATATGATCCATCCAAAAAAGAGCAGTAAAAGAACTGAGGCAAAACCTATCCTTTGATTTTCAGTTATGAAAGTAATGGTTCCTACTAAAAATGGGCCAAAAAAAGACGTTAGCTTTCCAGAAGTAGCAAATAAACCAAAGGCTTTATTCTGATCCTCAATTTTTGTTAATTTAGTTATCATGACCCTACTAGCTGATTGTATTGGTCCTATAAATAATCCCAAGAAAAATGAAAAAATAAAAAAACTAATTTTTGACTGTGTAAAAATGATTAAAATGGAGAAGAAAATAAGACATATCAAGGAAAAGGAAATTGTTTTTTTTGAATTATATTTATCATTGAAATATCCACCAAAACTAGCACCTATTAAAGCAGCAACATTCATTAAAACAGACATCATTAAAAGTTCATTTATTGATAGTTTAAATACCCCAACAGCAAAAATACCTCCCATGACAAAAATGGTATTTAAACCATCAGCATAAAGTAGCCGTGCAAACAAAAAACGAGTTGTGTTAGTTAGACCATTATTCCAAAGAATCTTTTTTAAACTATTTGATTTTTTTTTGTTTGGTTCAACTTTTTTATATTTTGTTTGACTTAATAGTGGATAGGAAAAAATGAGAAACCAAAGGGCTACAAAAATGGCAGTGGATCTAAAATTAATTTTTTGATCTAAATCGATTAAATAATTTGATTGAATTAATAAAATAATGGTCAAAACAAGTGTGATAATGCCACCTAAATACCCCAGCGCAAAAGCAAAACCAGACACCTTTCCCACATGTTGTTTATCCGCTGAATGAATTAATAATGAATTATAGAAAATAGAACTTAGTTCATAAAAATAGTTTGCCAAACAAACTATGATTAAGGTAAATAAAATATATTCAGTAGATGGTTTTGCAAACCATAATGCTGCTGTAAAAAGTATACATAAATAGGTGCTTGATTTTAAGATAATTGAGTTTAAATTCTTCTTATCAGCTAAATTTCCTAAAAAGGGTCCGCTTAATGCAATGCATAGTCCTGATACTGAAATGGCCCAACCCCAATATGCCTGGCCATTAACCATATCTTGAACAATTGACTCCGCAAAATAATTTGAGAAAACAAAAGTTATAATAACTGTTGTAAAGGCAGAATTAGCAAAATCATAAAGAGAAAATTTATAAGATTTTAAATTCATGCTAATTTAATATCTTATAAATCCAGAACCACGATCGCTAAAAGTTTTTTCATTTTAAAGTTTATTACAATTGTACCCTAAATTTATTAGGTTTAATTTATTACATTGATCTGCAAATCTTATTTCATCTATGTACAAAATTTGAACTGTTGACGCTTCCTCATACTTCCATTTAGTTTTCACTTTTTTTCCTTTAGCCTTTATTTGATTTGCTCTTGGTTGATAAATACCAAAATTTGTTGACGAGAGTGATGAGTTTCCTGGCATTTTATTTTGCATATCTACAATTTTTTTGCCGTTAACCCATATGAATAAACTTTTCTTATTTGGTGTATGTACTATTACATCTATCCACTTTCCTAAGTGATTAGAAAAATGTTTTAAATCAAAAAAAGGTGGATCGTGATATTTTTCGCTTATTTTTCTACAAATATTTTTTCCCAGAAGTTTTTTGCTAATTTTCACGCACTCATTGTCGTGAAGAAAACTTCTTAACTGTACATTTACAATTCCTTCAGGTGAAATACCCATTCTATAATGTGCACCTTTGCCTTTTCTATGTATTTGATTGAATATAAGTGGCGTATTTGAATGAATATAATTTTTAGGGATTAATACGGAAAATGAAAGCCATTTACTTCCCCAATCCCGATACTTTGTTCCTATAAAAACTCGTCGTGCTCCCTCATAGCAATTGTTCCAGTTATTTATGCTATCATTTGATTTCTTGTATATCCCACAATCACCTGGATGACTTTCAAATTTAATAGAGAAATTATCTTCTCTTGACATCTCATCTGTGATTATCAAACAGTGATCAGGTCCTTTACCTTTCTGCCAACAAGCATCCCAATGGTTCATTCTCAATTGTTTTCCATCAAGAGCACTTTCAGGTAAATTAATTAAACGCGAATTACCACTACTTTTACCTCCAGCTAATTCTTTCCATACTATTGGATCAGCATATGAATTATTTAAAAAGAGAAAAAATAATAAAAATATAGACAAACTTTTCATCGTTAAAATTTAAATTATCAGTATTAAATATTTATGAAAAGTAAAAATTATCTTCTAGTCTGCACCTAGTCTTCCCATATTTTAGCAGTGATAAGTGGACATAAAAGTTGGGTTAAGTTGAAGAGTTATTAACGTATCAAAGCTAGTCTGTTTGATGATAAGTTTAAATTAGTAACGAATATAATTTTTACCGTATAAACAACCTGAGTGAATAGCCAAAGCTCCACCAGAATAATCATCTAAACTAAATCCAGTTGCAATTTCATGAACTTTTTGAATATTTTCTGTATTATTTTTTTCGTCGTTTAAATAAAACGGTATCCAAGCTACATGGGCTCCATAACCTCGAGTTTTGACTATACTTGTTTTGCCTGCATCTGGGTCTAGGCCTGCAATTTCTTTGTTGTTATTTTTAATCAGTCTTTTAGCATGTGTTTCTAATTGATCTCTAAGAGAACCATTTTTAAATTTAGTGTTATAAATATTGAATCCATTCAATCTTAAAACTTCAGCTCCTTGAATAACGTGTTGGATAACTTCATTATTACCTCTTAACTTTTTTTCAAAAAATTTTTTTTTATCTAAAGTTTTCATTAAATTCATATAAATTTCATAACCTTCCACAAATAGTTTTTTGTCATTAATTGCCGCGCCCCACATGATAAATGAAGTTGCTCTAGCGAATTTTGTATCGATTGTAAAATATTTAGTATCGTCTCCAGAAATTGATTTATATCTTCCAGCATCTTTGTTCTTAATTCTTGCATCAGCTAAATAAGAATTTTTCTTTAAGTCTTCAACGTAAATATTCAGTTGATTAATTTCTTCTTTATTTAATTTGTTTTTATTTCTCAAATACGAAGTAGAATACGCTAAAGATTTTATTAATATATTTGTCACAAATGAAGGTGATGACCCCCCTTTTTCAGTCCAATCAACTTTTTTAAAACTATTTGATATAGAGAGATCAACCAATCTTTTTTTAAATATCCCATCTTCTTTTTCAGAACTGTAACCAGCTAGGGCGTTATTTAGGTAAGCGGTATTATCCTCTATAAAAGTTGACGCTCCATCTATTGCCAACGGTTCCTCATAACCTTGGATGAAATCTGAAAAATTTTTGTTTAGTGTTAATGCGCCTCTCCCTGCATATCTACAGCTTTCTTCATTAACTTTTGATAAATCTAAAAGTTTTAAATCTTTTGTAATTTCAATGCTATGTGAAGGAATATGTAAAAATAATAATAACGTAAAATTTATTATTATCAATTTTAAAAGTTTTCTCATTAGATCATTTTACCAAATTTTCCCTCTCTGTCTTCTAGTTATCTTCTAGTCTGCACAAATTAATTTGCCTTGATTTCTAATGCTAATTGAAAGGTTAAATAATAAAATAAGGATTGATAATTTTTTGAGACTACCTGAGACTGTCTGAGACTCTAATCTTACTGTATCCTTGGGGTTTTAAGTCCTTTGTGTCTACCAATTTCACCACGAGGGCACATTTATTATTTTATAATATGTATATGACATTTATATTATTATTTAAATCTTATAAAGTATATTTATCCCATGAAAAAAATCTTATTATATAATTCTGGAGGCGGCCTAGGAGATTCAATACAACTGTTTCCAATATTGTTAAGTTTAAAAAGTCATTTTAAAAAAGCAAAATTTTATTATCTAGGCGCACATACAAATCATTTTAATGGAAGACTTAAAGATTATAAAATTCATTTAGAAACTTTTGATCTAGGTCTAAAATATTTTGGATTCAGATGGTGGCATTTTTTCTTCGCAAATAAGAGAGCATTAAGTAAAGGTTTAGGTAAATATGACCTTATTATTGATTTACAAACTAAATTTAGAAATTCTTTAATCTTAAAAAGAATTCCTCATATTTCATTTTATTCAAGAACTCTTAATGGTTTTTTTTCATCAAAGAAAATAAAATCTAACAGTCTTGATCATTTAGAAAATTTAAGCTTATTTGTGGAAGAGGATATAATTGAAGTAAATTTCAACATAAAAAATTTATCAAAAGAAATTTTAAATGAGGCAAAACGGTTATTACCGAATTCAAACTATGTGGGTTTTTCTATCACACAAGGAAATAATTATAGAAAAAAAAGTTGGTCAATTTATAAATTTACAGCTTTAGCTAATAAAATTTTATCGAAAAATAAAATACCAGTTTTTTTTATTAAGAAAGATAAAATTGATTTAATTGAGAAAATTAAAAATCAAGTTCCTTCAGCAATATTTCCAGAAATTGATTCAAAATTATCTTGTCCAGCTCTTGTAACAGCATTGTCCGCTAGGTTAGACACTGCTGTTTCTATTGACAATGGCATAATGCACATGATGGCTTTAGCTAACATTCCGATGATTGTTCTATTTGGCCCAACTAATTCAAAAAAATTTGCTCCTAAAAATAAATTTACAAAAGTCCTTGATAGTAAACTTATCCATAAAACAAAAGATATAAATTCTATAGGAGTTGATGAAGTTTTAAGTTTAATTTAAATTTTTAAAACCTTAATTTTTTTATCCTTAATAATTTTCATTAAATCTTTTTTTACATTAATTAATTTTTTCTTAGAAGTTGATCTACATACTACTGATACTCCTATTTTGCCTAATCGAAAAAAAGGATAGCTGCCTATATCCACAAAGTTTTTATATTTATTTTGAATTATTGCTAAATTTTTTGAAATATTACTTTCAACAGTGAAAAGATTTACTGTTTTGCTGTGTACCTTTAATCCTTTAATTAAATATCTTTTACAATTATCAATCATTGAATTTAAAATTGATGGAACACCAGGGAGTGAAAAAACATTTTTAGTTTTAAAACCTGGTGCAGCACTTGAAGGATTGTAAATTAATTTTGCAACTATTGGCATCTTAGCCATTTTTTTTCTTCCGTCATTAAATTTTGCTTTCCCATAATAATTTTCTAATATTTGGTAAGCTTCTTTATGATAGCCATATTTCACTTTAAAAGCCTTTGCGATGGATTGAGCTGTTATATCGTCATGTGTTGGCCCTATGCCTCCAGTCGTAAATACATAGTTAAAAAGTTTTGACAATGTTCTTATATTTTTAATAATAATTTTTTCAACGTCAGGTATAATTCTAATTTCGCTAACTGAAATTCCACATTTTGAGTTTAACCAATTACTAATAAATGCGATATTTTTATCCTGAGTTCTCCCTGATAAAATTTCATTACCGATTATTATAATTGCAGCATTTACTTTCTTCTTCTTTTTCTTCATAGATTATCAATTATATATGAACTTTGAAGATAAACTAATAACAGGACTATTTATAAAAAGATATAAGCGATTTTTTGTAGATATAAAAGTAGGGAGTAATATTGTTACTGCTCATTGTCCGAATACAGGTTCAATGATGGGTTTGCTGAAAAAAGATAACAAAGTCTGGCTTACAAAATCTGAAAATCCAAAAAGAAAGCTTAAATATACTCTCCAAATAATCGAAGATCAGGGCTCTAAAGTCGGAATTAATACTCACATTACAAATAAAATTGCTTTAGATGCTTTAAAATGCTCATTAATTGAAAAGTTTAAAGATTTAGAAACCATAAAACCAGAAGTAAATTTTGGTTTAAATAGCAGGTTCGATTTTTTAATTACTGAGGGTAAAAAAAAATCTTTTATAGAAGTTAAAAATGTAACACTTTCTAGAAAAAAAGGAGTTGCTGAATTTCCTGACGCTATAACTTCAAGAGGTCTTAAGCATATTGAAGAATTATTAAAAGCAAGCCAAAAAGGTTATGAAATTTATCTACTTTTTTTAATTCAAAGAGATGACTGTAACAAGTTCGAATTAGCTAAAGACATTGATCCAAAATATTGTGAATTATTAATAAAAGCTGTTAAAAAAAATCTAAATATACTCTGCTATGATTGTAAATTTTC
>CACMRM010000005.1 GCA_902616145.1 uncultured Pelagibacteraceae bacterium | reverse complement strand
TCGTCATAAAGTCCTACGCTGCTTCTATCAAAAGCATTAGTTACTACTCTTTGATGGTCTATTTCTTTTCTTAAAATCTTAAGAGCAACTTTCGGATTTACCTTGCCACATGTAAAAAAATCAAAGCTTATTACACCCCTTTCTGGGAATGTATGAAAACTGAAATGACTTTCTGACAATAAGGCAACTAAAGTAAAACCTTGCGGTTCAAATCTATGTGTGGCTACATTCAAAATTTCAACTTTTGCAGCTTTCGCTATTTTGTAAATAACTTTTTCGTAAAATTCTGGTGAATAATCTTTTTTAACACCAAGAAAATCAATGGTAATGTGCTCACCAACTTTAATCATAAAAATTACCCTTTTTTATAATTTTTAAATTTTCCTAAGACAATTTTCATCTCTTTTTTCGAAAGAATCTTAGGTATTCCAATTCTTATGGCATTTATATATTGATGGCAAATATTTTCGATCTCCTGAGCAAGCTCAAAAGTCTTTTCTAAATTTTCACCGAAAGCAACCTGACCGTGATTAGCAATCAAACACGCTGTTCTATTTTTTAAAGCTTTAATAATATTTCTCGAAAGATTCTTTGTTCCAAAAGTTGCATATTTAGTACATTTAATGTCTTCCCCGCCTGCTACTGCAACCATGTAGTGAAAAGCTGGAATACTTTTTTGATGAGTAGAGACAGCTGTAGCACAAGTTGAGTGAGCATGAACTATAGCTTTAGCCTCTTTTTTATTCACATAAATATCTTGATGAAATCTCCACTCTGAAGATGGTTTACCCTTTTTTTTATCATAAACACCTTTAAGAGAAACAAAGACGATGTCTTTTATTTTTAAAGACGAATACTTTCTCCCCGATGGAGTTATATAAAAACCATCCACACCTTTTTCTTTTGCTCTTGCAGAGATATTTCCTGATCTTAAAGCAGATAAATTTGTTATATTTAATTTTTTTGAGTATTTAATAACATCAGCTTTTAATTTGCTCACTTAAATAAACCTTTCAAACCTTTTTCTGAAGCTTCACAAATTCCTTTTTCAGTGATTAAACCTGTAACTAGTTTAGCAGGAGTAACATCAAAGGCTAGGTTTAAAGACTTACTTTTTTGTGGGTAAATTCTAACTTTTTTAATCTCATTATTTTCATCTATTCCCTCTACATGTGATAGTTCCTCTGAATTTCTTTCTTCAATAGGAATTTGTCTATGATCTTTGATACTCCAGTCTATAGTTGAGCTTGGTAAGGCTACATAAAAAGGAACATTATTATCTTTTGCAGATAAAGCCTTTAGATATGTTCCAATTTTATTACAGACATCACCATTTGATAAAGTTCTATCGGTTCCAACGATACACATATCCACTTGCCCCCTTTGCATTAAAATACCACCTGCGTTATCTGTTATAACTGTGTTTGAAATTCCCTCTTCACTTAATTCATAGGAAGTTAAATTTGCTCCTTGATTTCTTGGTCTAGTTTCATCAACCCAAACATGAACTTTAATGCCTTTTTGATGAGCATGATATATAGGCGAAGTAGCTGTCCCCCAGTCAATAGTAGCTAACCATCCTGCATTACAATGAGTTAAAATGTTAACTGTATCTTTTTTTTTATAAGCAATGTCTTCGATAATTTTAAGACCATTCAAGCCAATATTTTTACAAAATTTTTCATCCTCTTCTGTGATTGACTTTGCCTCGTCTAGAGCGATTTTCAAGATATCTTTATCGTTTACTCCAGATAACTTTTTCATCATTCTATCCGCTGCCCACTTAAGATTAATTGCAGTGGGTCTTGACGCAATTAATTCTTCGCTAGATTTCTTAAAAAAAGATAAATCATTATTTTCAATTATAGATAAAACTAGACCATAAGCTGCGGTTGCGCCAATTAATGGGGCACCTCTCACTTCCATTGTTTTAATGGCATTTATTGCGTCTTTAACAGTTTTTAAATCTTTAATAATAAACTGATGAGGCAGTTTTGTTTGATCAATGATTTTCACTAAATTGTTCTCAAACCAAATTGTTTTGTATGATTTTCCATCTATTTTCATTTACTTTTTTCCATTTTTTTTAGTCTTTTTCTTAAACTTTGTGATAACGAGCTAAACCATTTTTTTTCCTCTCCTGATTTAGGCAAAACTTCTCCATACTCAATCATTTGATCCGGTAATAGATCTTCTAAGTAAACCCAAACAAAATCACTCTGCAACTTTGTGTTTTTAATCAAAATTTTTCTTAGACCTAAAATTAATTGTTTTTTCACTTTTGATGTTCTCCCAGCTCTTATTTGACCATTTAAAAAAATTTCTTTAGTTTTAACTAACTTGCCGCCCATGAAATGAGCATTTTTCTCATTTTTTTGAAATATTACTTGAGCAAAAAAGGTATTTGCACCTGTATATTTACTATGAGTATTGGTTATGTCATTTGCAATTGAATTTTTTTGTTTTTGAGAAAGATTAATATTTGAATATTTTACCGTATACGTTGGCATTAAGATTATTTTTTGCTTAAAACTCTTCCAGCTATAGTTTTTAATTTTTTTATTGTTTTTTTTGTTCTAAAATTTGGATCTGTAATAATGGCTACATTTAAACAGTCGTTTGCAGGATCCTTTTCTACTGAATAGTTTCTAAATGTTTTTATAATTTCTTTAATCATATTTTGTGCATTTGCTGCGTTTTTCATCAAAGTTTGGACAACCATGCTTACATCAACTTCATCATGATCAGGATGCCAACAATCATAATCTGTAACCATTGCGACTGTGCTGTATCTAATTTCGGCTTCTCTAGCTAATTTAGCTTCGGGCATGTTAGTCATACCAATTACGTCGGCTCCCCAAGATCTATATAGCTTTGACTCCGCGAGAGTAGAAAATTGAGGGCCCTCCATTACTATATATGTTCCTCCAACTTGATGGCTTATATTCAACTTCTTTAACGCAGCAGTGCAACAATTTGAAAGTCCAGAACTTGTGGGTTTAGCCATTGAAACATGAGCTACTATTTCCTCATTAAAAAAAGTTTTTACTCTTGAAAATGTTCTGTCAATGAATTGGTCTACTATTACAAATTTTCCTGGTTCTAGGTTTTCTTTAAGAGATCCAACAGCTGATACTGAGATGATATCTGTTACTCCTAATTGTTTCATCGCATCTATATTAGCCCTAAAGTTGATATTTGTTGGATTAATTTTGTGTCCTCGTGAGTGTCTGGGAATAAAGCAAATTTCTTCTTTTCCAATACTTGCTAGCAATATTTCATCTGAGGGTTTTCCCCAAGGAGTGTTAATTTTTTTCCATTTTGTTTTTTCAAATCCCTCCATTTTGTAGAGACCGCTTCCACCAATTATCCCAAGCTTTCTTTTTTTCATCATTTAATTATTAATGCTTTTTTGTTAGAACTTGAAGCATAAATTATGGATTTAAAAAAATATATCAGATCTATTCCAGACTATCCTAAAAAGGGAATTTTATTTAGAGATATTACTACATTAATAAAAAACCCTGAAGCTTTCAAATTTACTAACGATAAAATTATTGAAATAGCAAAAAAATTTGAATTTGACAAAGTTGCCGCGATTGAGTCTCGAGGATTTGTTTTTGCATCTACTGTATCATATGTTTTAAATAAACCTTTTATTTTGTTGAGAAAAAAAGATAAATTACCATCTGAAACTCACTCCGTAGATTTTAAACTTGAATATGGAGAGGCTACAATTGAAGTACATAAAGACTCAATTGAAAAAAATGAAAAAATACTGGTTATAGATGATCTTATTGCTACTGGTGGTACAGCTGAAGCGGCAGCAAAATTAATTGAAATTTCAGGAGGAAAAGTTGCAGCGTTTATATTTGTAATAAATTTGTTTGATCTTCCAGGAGAAAAATTACTAAAAAAAAAGGGTTTTACTACGAAGAGTTTGATTGAGTTCCCTGGGCACTAATTTTTTGAAATAAAATTTTTTATATAGTCTTTAAGTTCGATTTTTCCAAAATATCTATAAATTTTATTTGATAGATTGGTTTTTGTTAAAGCTGATGCATATCTTTCGCCAGCTCTTTTTGGAAAGTATCTAATTTTTGAATTAAACATTTTTGCTACTTCTAAAATTGTATAAGATTTTTTATTGGCTATGCTATAGTGACGACATAAATTTTTTTTCCATGATAAATAGCAAATATTTACTGTATCACTAATATGTGTGAACCTCCTAGATTGCGAGCCTGGCATGACCACTGGTAAAGCTTTATTTCTTTTATAATGGTCTTCAAAAATACCAATAACTGTCGACATTTTACCTCTACATATTTGATGAGGGCCGTAAACATTATAAAAATAAATTACTTCATATTTAAATTTAAACCATTTTTTTAAATTTTCTAGTAATTCTAAATTTTTTGATTTTGTAAAAGCGTAAGGAGAAAGATTTTTGTCGTTTCCTTTATTCCCCAATGAAGCTGAAGTAGCAGAGTAAATTAATTTTATTTTATTTTTTAAACAAAAATTAAAAACTGAATTAGAACCAACGGTATTAGCATCAATACACTCGTTCATTTGTTGAAAGCTTTGATATATTCTCGCAAATTCACCAAAGTGGAATACAGATTTTATTTGTTTTGGATTGGTAATTACATTTGAGATATCTCTTGTATTAGCTTTTATATATTTCACTCTTCGGCTGATTACATGATTTTTTTTTGATCCAGATGAATAATTATCAATACTTAAAATTTTATAATTTGTTTTTTTTAAAAATAATTTAATTAAATTTGTTCCTACAAATCCTGCGCCTCCAGTAATTACAATCTTTTTATTATTTGCCATTAAGAATTAATATCTTTTAGAGCATAATAAATCAATCTATTGATGGTCTATACCAAGATTTTTTTCCAATGATAGAATTTACTAATCCGCTCATTCTAAAATAATAAATATCTTTCTTTTCTTTGTCGGATAAAATTGAATATAAAATAATTTTAATAAAACAGGATATTAGCTTTGGAATAACAATTAATAAGGCTATAAAAAAACCTTTATGTTTTTTATGAAAGTAAAATGAAGACCACATCCAATGCCAGTTTCTATTTTTTTCTAGTTCAAATTTGCCACTATTTACTGAACTTGCGCTATCATGTTGTATTCTAATACTTTTAGCTAAAAATATATCACCATTATTATCCTTAACTTTTTTACATAAATCTATTTCTTCAAAATATAAAAAAAAATTCTCATCAAAAAAAATTATCTTGAAATTTTTCCATATTAATGAAAATTGCAAATCCTTTTAAATTTTTCACATTGATTACTTCTTCATCAATTTCTTTTTTTATGGATTGATTATTATATGGACCTATCAACCAAAAATCTGGAAATTTTTTAGTTACATCAAAGAAGTTTTTTATTGTATCACTTTGAAGTATTGTGTCAGGGTTTAAAACAAGTGAAAATTTTGTTTTCACCTCTTTTAAACCGATATTATTTGCCACTGCGTATCCATTATTAGAGCCGGTTAAAATACATTTAACGTTACTAAATTTTTCCTCTATTTGATTTTTAAAACTTTGACTATCTGAGTTTTCAACTACTAATACTTTAATGTCTTTAGAAATTGAGTTTAAACACGAAAGTATCTTTCTATCGCTTTTAAACGTTACTATTACTACAGTTAGATCTTTTGACTCCATAAAATAATAATATTTGATTTTGTAAGATAATTCTTTTACTAATTTATCACATTAATCAATTAATTCTTAATGTTAATATGAAAAAAATCATTGTTACAGGAGGATCTGGTTTCATAGGTAGCAACTTAGTTAACTTTTTAATCAAAAAAAAATTTTTTGTTATCAATATTGACAAACTTACCTATTCATCAAATAACTTAGTTTCTAAATTTAAAAGCAAAAAGAATTACCTGCTAATTAAATCTGACATAAATAATCAATCAAAATTAATAGAAATAATTAAAAAACATAAACCTAAAGCTATTTTTAATTTAGCTGCAGAAACACATGTTGATCGATCGATTGATAATCCAAAAAATTTTATAAACTCAAATATAACTGGTACATACAATTTACTTGAAGCCTTGAGATTTCTTAAAAAGAAAAAAATTAAAACCAAGCTAATTCATATTTCTACGGATGAGGTTTATGGAGATATAAGTAAAAATTTAAGATCAGATGAAAATTATAAGTACTCACCAAGTTCTCCTTATTCTGCGTCGAAAGCTGGAGCAGATCATTTGGTAATGTCGTATATTAGAACTTATAATTTAGATGCATTAATTTCAAATTGTTGTAATAATTACGGTCCATACCAGTTTCCTGAAAAAATAATTCCTAAGATGATACTAAATATCATGAATAACAAAGAACTTCCTATCTATGCGAAAGGATTAAATTCAAGAGAGTGGATTTACGTAGAGGACCACTGTGAAGCCTTATTCAGGCTATATTTAAAAGGTAAACCAGGGGAGAATTACAACGTTGGTTCAAGTATTAATATGAGAAATATTGATTTAGTAAAAAAAATTTTAAAAAGTTTTCAAATTTTAAAAATTAAAGTTGGGAAAAAAGTAAAAATTAAATTTGTTAAAGATCGGCCGGGGCATGATTTTAGATATGCTCTCAATAGTAACAAGATTAAAAAAAACCTTAAGTGGAAACCTAAAACAAATTTTAATCAGGGAATAATAAAGACTATAAACTGGTATTTAAATAATGATTTATTTTTAAAAGATGTATTTAAAAAAAAGTACTTCAAAAGATTAGGTCTCAATTCATGATAAAGAAGGGAATTATATTAGCAGGTGGAAAAGGCACGAGAATGAGCCCACTAACAAAGGCTGTTAACAAACAATTATTACCTTTGTATGATAAGCCACTTATATTTTATCCTCTATCAGTTTTAATGTTAGCAGGTATAAAAGATATTTTAATTATAGTAAACAAAGGTCAATTAAATCAATTCAGAAAAATACTTCCTGAAAATAATAATTTTGGAATAAAGATAAGTTATAAAGAACAGCTTAAACCAAATGGTTTACCGGAGGCCTTTTTAATTGGAGAAAAGTTTATTGGAAAAGATAATGTTGCTTTAATTTTGGGTGATAATTTTTTTTATGGTCAAAGTCTTACTCAAAGTTTAAAAAAGAATATAAGCTTAAAAAAGGGAGCAACTATTTTTTTACATCCAGTAAGAAATCCAAATTTATATGGAGTGGCATTTACAGATAAAAAAAACAAAGTTAAGAAATTAATTGAAAAACCTAAAAAAACTAATTCTAATCTTGCTGTTACAGGATTATATTTTTTTGATAATGATGTAACAAAATTAAGTAAAAAATTAAAACCTTCAAGTAGAGGAGAATTAGAAATAATAGATTTATTAAACCTGTACAAGAAAAAAAATAATCTTAAAGCTGATTTAATTGGAAGAGGAGGATCTTGGTTGGATACGGGAAATATTGAGGATTTTTATGATGCATCAAATTTTATTTCGACTGTAGAAAAAAGACAGGGACTTAAAATAGCTTGTTTAGAAGAAATTGCCTATAAAAACAGGTGGATTTCAAAAAAAGAAATTAAAGACTCAATTAAATTCTATGGTAATTGCGAATATTCGAAATATTTGAAAAATTTAGATACTTAATTTGATGTTAGATAGAAAAATATTTTGTATGTGTTTAAATTCACATCATTTAGAAAATTTAAAAAAATTAAAATATATTCCAGTCGGTTTAGGAAATAAAGAATTTTCCTCCGAATGGTTAAGAGATAATACTGGAAAAAATATATCAGACAAAAATCCATATTACGGGGAGTACACATTTTATTATTGGTTTTGGAAAAACATGTTGAGTGAAATTCAAAATAGTTGCTGGATAGGTTTTGCAGGATACCGATATCATTGGTCTCAAAATAATAAGTTACACTCAGATGAACTTAATAAAAAAGTAAATCTTAATAATTTTAATGATTTTGTTTTAAAAGAAATACCTGAAGAATGGAAAAATTATGATGTCATTTTAGGTGAAGAAATGAACATAAACAATTGGAAATTCAGTAAAATCATTAAACACGCAAAACTTAAATTTTTAAAAAATCCAAATTTATTTTTAAAAAAGAATCAAAATATAAAACTTCATTTCGACGTTTTTCATGGTGAGGGATATTTAGACAAAGCTGTTGGTTGTCTTGATGAAAATGAAAAAAATGATTTTAAAAATTTTATTAGTAAAAAATCATCATTTAACAGAGAAAATTTGTTTTTTTGTAAATCAAAGGTATTAATGGAAAATTATTTTAGGTCTGTATTTAAATGGCTAGATAATTGCGAAAAAGAGTTTGGGTTTAATTTGGAGGGGTATTCCTTACAAAGAATTTATGCTTTTTTAGCTGAAAGATATTTATCTTACTGGTTTCAAAAATATTCAAAACCACTTGCTTGGCCAATTTTTTTCTTTGATACGAATGTTAATAAAATTAAAATTCAAGATTAGATGGCAATTTTAAATTCTTTTTTTAATTCAAAATTATTTGATAATTTACATAAATTTTTAGCAAAAAAAATTTTTAAATTCACAAAATATTTTTTTGTTGAAACAAAATTTAAAAATTTGCCCATTTTAAATTACCCATTAAATGAAAAACATTTTGATTTCCCAGGAGAAAATTCTGCTCTTACAAATGATAAGCCATACTTAAGTTATTCCCATTTACCAGATTTGCTTTCAATTATATATAAAGAAAATAATAAAATAAGTTTTTTAGATTATGGTGCTGCAAATTTAAATTTATATTATTACCTTGATAAAAAATTCGAAAACTTCAAATACTATTTTGTTGACCAAGAAATAATAAAAAAAAAGGTTGATGAGATTATTCAAGAAAAAAAATTTAATAATATATTTTTGAAAGAAATTGAACATATAAACGAAAAATTAGATATGGTTTATTTTGGAAGTTCTTTACAATATCTTGAAAATTATAAAAATTGCTTGATCAAATGTTGTAAAAAAACGAGATATATTCTTATTTCACAGTTGCCTGTTTTTTTCAATTCTAATTTATCTGATACAATAGTTATGAAACAACTAAATATGCACCCGGAAATTAATTATTTGTATTTATTTAATTTTGAGCCTCTTGTCACTTTTTTAAATAAAAATAATTATAATTTGGTTGAAAAAAATATAAATAAAGTAACTAAATTTTTGAACTTTAAAAACTTTGATAAAAATAAATACAAAGATATAAACATGTACGACTTATTATTTGAATATAAACATGAAAAAAAGTAATAAAATTTTAGTCACTGGTGGTTCAGGCAGATTTGGGAAAGTTCTTCAAAAACAAAATTTTAAAAATTTTATTTTCCCAAAAAAAAGTTTACTTGATATAACAAATTTGCATTCAATTAAAAGCTTTATAAGAAAGACTAAACCTAAAATAATAATTCACTTAGCTGGGCTATCTAGACCATTATCACTTCATGATAAAGATCCAATTAAAAGTATTAATTTAAATATTATCGGCACTGCAAATTTAGTTATGGTTTGTAAAAAATTTAATATTAAATTTGTCTATTTCTCTTCTAATTATGTTTATCCAGGAAACAAGGGTAATTATAAAGAGAGTGATCCACTTCTACCTGGTAGTAAATATGCGTGGTCAAAACTCGGTGGGGAAGCTGCAGCACAAATATACTCAAATTCACTCATACTTAGGATTTGCATGACAGAAAAACCTTTTGTACATAAAAAAGCTCTAACAGATGTATACCTTAACTTTATATTTCAGGATGAAATAGCAGCTATGATCCCGAAGATAATCAGAATGAAAGGTACAATTAATGTGGGAGGTCCAACAAGAACCGTATATCAGTTTGCTAAAAAATATAATCCTAATGTAAAAAAAATATCTTTTAAAAAAATTAAAGGTCGATTATACAAAAAAAGAATGTCAATGAATATTTCAAAATTTCTTAAATTATATAAAAAGAAAATTTAACTACTATTATTTTTTTTTTTTTATGATATCAAAGTATTATGTCTTTTAAAGATTTGCCAATAATGCAAGATAAGAAAAAGGGTGTTTTACTTTTTTATCCCTATGTTTCAAAAAGATCTGCAAACAATATTAAAAAGAAATTGAGTGGGAGATGGCTTGGTCAAGGACCAATGGTTGATAAATTTGAAAAAGAGTTTAAAAAAAAATTTGCTAAAAATTCTTCTGTAATTGCGACTGGATCAGGGACTGACTCTCTTCATCTTGCTTACATTCTTGCAGGACTTAAAAAAGGTGATGAAGTGATTACTACAATATTTACATGCACGGCCACAAATATTCCAATGCTATACATGGGTCTCAAGATTAAATTTGCTGATATCGATCTTAATACAATGAATATTAGTGTAAAAAGCGTTAAAAAATTAATTACAAAAAAAACAAAAGCGATAGTGTGTGTTCATTACGGTGGTCTTCCTTGTGATATGGATGAGCTTCAAAAAATCTCAAAGAAAAATAATATTACACTTATTGAAGACGCAGCTCACGCATTGGGAGCGAGGTATAAAGGTAAAACTGTTGGAAGCCTATGCGATTTTTCTACATTTAGTTTTCAAGCTATTAAACATTTTACTACAGGGGACGGTGGAATTCTTACAATCAAAAATAAAAAGCTTGAAGACAAAGCAAAAAGGATAAGGTGGTTTGGTATCGATAGAAAGAAAAAGCAACAAGGTATTTGGGAAAATGATGTAGATGAAATTGGATACAAATATCAAATGACAGATATTTCGGCTACTATGGGTTGCGATGCATTAAATGATTTTGGTTTTATAATAAAACATAGACGAAAAATATATAATACTTACCTTAAAGAACTTATGAAAAATAAAAAGGTTAAATGCATTCATGACTTTGACAAAAAAAAAGAACATGGAGCTTGGCTTTTTACTATTTGTGTTAAAAATAAAGATGAACTCCAAAAAAAACTTAGAAAACACTTAATCGAAACCAATCAAGTTCATTTTAGAAACGATAGGTATTCAATTTTTAAGAAATTTGTTAAAGGAAAAAAGTTTCCTAATATGGATTTTTTGGAAAATAAATATTTGGTATTACCAATCCATCATAAAGTATCAGTAAATGACGCAAAATATATTAGCAAATTAATTAATAAATACGCAAAATAAAAATGCATGTATCTGCTTTAAAAAGCTTTATCGATTTTAAAGAGAAATATTTGAAATTTATTGATGGTGAAATTAAAGTGGTTGAAATTGGTTCTCAATCAGTTAACCAAAGTATAAAGGATCTTTTAGATAAGAAATTTAAATATACTGGAGTTGATATTATAGATGGAGAAAATGTAGATTTAGTTTTAAAAGATCCTTACAAATTACCTTTTGAAAATAACAGTGTTGATGTTGTGGTTTCAATTTCCACTTTTGAACATACAGATTTTTTTTGGCTGACTTATCTTGAAATTTTAAGAATTTTAAAGCCTGAGGGATTATTTTTTTTAAATGTTCCATCAAATTCTAAATATCATAGACACTCAAATGATAATTGGCGTTTTTATCCAGATAGTAGTAAAGCCTTAGAGCTTTGGGGTAAAAAAAATAATTATCAGCCTAAAGTATTAGAACATTTTACAAATTTTGAGTTAGGTCGAGATATTTGGAATGATTATGTATCGATTACTATTAAAGATGAAAAATTTAAAAACCAATATCAATCAAGAATTATAGACACAAAAAAAAATTTTACTAACGGAAGAAAAGACCTATCAGACGAAATATTGAATTTTAAAGAAATTCCTCAAGATCAAGATAATTGGGGTTGGAAACTCTATTATAAATTTAGAAAATTTATTTTTAAGATAAAAGGTAATTAATTAGTTTTTGGTAGCGAGGGGCGGATTCGAACCGCCGACCCCAGGCTTATGAGTCCTGTGCTCTAACCAACTGAGCTACCTCGCCTAAACCTTAAGCTTTTTATATTATTTCTAATTATAATCAACGATGAATTTTGATAAATTTAGACTCAATAAAATTATAATAATGATGGTAAAGTTTATGCCTAATATACTTGTAATACATAAAATAAAAATTTTTTATATTAGTTAGATAATCTACAAAACTTAAATCTATCTCATTATGGTTGCTTTGAATAATATCATGAAATATTTTCATCACTTTCTTGGCGTCATAATTTAAATAACTATTTTTTCTATAATTTAGCTTCTTAAAATTAAATTTATTCAAAATTGAGTACAATTCTTTGAATGAACCATACTCAAAAAAATTTTCATTACTTAAACTAAATTTATGATTTGAGTGTCTGTTAAATTTATAGGAAATTATTGGTTTATTTAAGAAAGCAAATTCACCGCATGCAAGTCCAAACGACTCACCTAAACTTCTTCCATAAATCATAACATCGCAAGTATTTAAAAATTTTTTTTTAAATCTTTCACATGTTGTTCCTTTAATAAACTTTATTCTTGGATGATCACAAAATTTATTAATATTAAGAAATAAAAAAGTAAAATCTTTCCTATCATTTACTATTTTTTGCAAGACATCGTGGGTAAATTTTAAATCAAAACTACTTTCACCTCCATGACATCCAAAAACTTTTTGTTTTTTTTTTATTTTTAAAAAACTTTTTAAGTTACTTTTTGTTTTATGAACTTCAACAATATATGGCAGAACTGGTAATTTATCATTTGAAAATTTTTTATTAAGCCAATCAGATACGCTAACATAATGATAGCCATGAATTTCTCTAAGTTTTTGCGGATAGACGGCATGAACAAAAGTTTTAATCTTATCAGATACCCAATGATTTTTTTCACCTCCTTTTTGTGTATAAATAAACTCAATATTAAATTTTGATTTAAAATCATCTATTTTTTTAAAATTATTGACTCCTTTTGTAATAAATTTTTTTTTAAATTTATTTATTACTTCCTTTTTATTTGATGAGTTTTTTTTATTGTAAAATATTATAGATTTATTTTTTAATAATTTCTGATTATAAAGGGCATACTTAAAAGTTGAATTAGATACCCCTCTTAAATTCATTTCATCTACATAAAATGCGATTACCATTCTTTATGTAATACTTTATTAAAAGTATATGTAAACAATTTTTAAACTGCTTGTACTAATAGTAATTGGAAGAATTTTAAAGTGTTATTTATAATGTTAGAATTATACCAAAAACTGTTGCAGCTGAAAATGCAGCAACGCCCAAGACGAAATTTCTGTTTCTCTCGATTTTCTTTTCTTCATTAATTCTAGATAATAGGTCAGTAAGTTTTACCTTACCTTCTTGACTTATCTCGTTAGAATTTTTTTCAACTTTATATTGCGAACTCATAATTTGATTTAAGCAGATTAACGTCAACTGTTAAATATCAACTAGTTGCAAAATGGGTTTGAAAAGGATTTTTGGCCCAAAATGAATTAAATTTTTAGATGATTTTTAATTCCTTTTCTTAATTTTTCAATAATCTCATCTATATGTTTTTTTTCACAAATGAAAGGAGGGGCTATTATCAAGGCATCACCAGTCGGCTTGATGTTTAAACCAGCTTTATAACATTCTTTGTAGACTTGAAATCCAGCTTTACCAGGTTTCTCTCTCATTTGAATATCTATTCCACCTAAAAAACCGTAACCTCTTATACTTTCGATGCACTTTAAATCTTTTAAAGAATGAAGTCCTTCTTGAAAATAATCAGAAAGATTTTTAACTCTATTAAAAATATCCTCTTTTTCAAAAATCTCTTGTACTGCTAAAGCTGCGGAAACAGCTACAGGAATTCCAGAATACGTGTAACCATGAAATAATTCAATGGTACCGTCAGGTGATGCATTCATCACTTGATCATATATTTTTTCTCTGACTGCAACTACTCCCATTGGAACAATTCCGTTTGTTGTTGCTTTGGCCATTGTAATTAAATCAGGAGTTACTCCAAACTCTTGAGAGGCAAAGGCGGATCCAGTTCTTCCCCAGCCAGTCACAACCTCATCAAAAATTAAAAGTATACCATGTTTATCACAAATTTTTCTTAACCTTTGTAGATAACCTTTTGGAGGCACTAAAGTTCCTGTAGAGCCGGCTATAGGTTCAACAATACATGCTGCAATATTTTCTCCGCCGATTTCACTTGCAATCTTCTCTAAATCATCTGCTAACTCAACGCCTGTATCTGGCTGACCCTTTACAAATTTATGTTCAGGAAGAAAAGTGTGTCTCATATGTTTTACACCTGGCATTAAAATATTTGTAAAAACTTTTACATTATTAAGTATCCCTCCAACTGTTAATGAACCTATGTTCATGCCGTGATAACCTCTATCTCGGCCAATAAAACGACATCGGTTATCTTCGCCTTTAGCTTTAAAATAAGCAATTGCTATTTTGATTGCTGTTTCTACGGCTGTAGAACCACATATTGTGTAAAAAATTCTATTTAAGTCCTCAGGAGTTTTTTGAGCAATTTTAGAAGCTAATTCAAAAGATCCGCCGTACCCTTGTTGAAAAGGCATAGTGTAATCTAATTTTTCTAATTGATTTTTGATTGCATCTATTATTTCTCTTCTACCGTGACCTAACGGATTACAATATAGGCCAGAGCTTCCATCAATTAAAGTATGTCCTTCATGAGTATTTAAATAAACTCCTTTTGCATTTGCAATAAGCCTTGGATTTTTTTTAAAATCTTTATTTGATGAGAATGGCATCCAATGCTCATTTAAAGAATTAGGTATATCTGGGCTATTTGGAGATTTCATATTATTAATCATATAGTATATCATTGATAATACAAACAATTATTTATCAAATGAAAAAACTTATATTTAAGTCAATTTTATTTTTTTTATTATTTACCCTTACATATTTTTTATTTGGCTTGTGGGGCCTTGTTGAAATTAGTAAGAATAAAAACTTGTTATTTAAAAGCAAAGAAAACTTCATTTTTCATAAAAATTACTCAAATAAAATTCATCATTTAAGAGATGCAAATAGATGGGGAGACAAGGAGAATGGTTATTTGTTTTCTATTATTAATGAAAGTAGAATAAATAGAAAAACAATATTGTTTCAAGGTGACTCATGGATTGAGAGTATTTCTGAGATAAAACAATCAGAAAAAATGATTAAAAATTTTGCAATTGAGAATAATTACACTGTTTATAATGCAGGTATTACATCTTTCGCTCCGTCTTTGATGCATAAACAATATGAAATTTTAAAACAAGAATTCAATATAAAACCTGACTTACTTTTAATTTATATTGATCAAACCGATATTGGTGATGAATTTTGCAGATACAAAAATAAAAAAGTTTATTCAAAAAATGGTAGTCTACAAAGCATAAGTAGAGAAAAGTTTACTAGGGCAACATATGATTATTCTAAATTATATTTATACTCTGATTTAAATTTTCAAAGTACTTTTAATAAGATAATTAAATTTCCAATTAAAAAAACAAATTATTTTATTAAACGTAACATTAATCAATTAAATAATATCTTAAAAAATGGATATAAAAATAGAAGTATACACAAATGTGGATTTAGAGAAATAATGAAAGAACTTGAAAATTATGACAGCAATGCCGAAAGAAATTTTAAAAAATCTTTGGGTGAATTTTTAGATTACTTAGCTAATGACAAAAATATTGAAAAAATTTTTATTGTAAGCTTTCCTCATAAAAGACATTTAAATAATACTTATAATATTGATGTTTCTGATTATATTAATGACGCTTTATCTCTAAGTAAAGATAAAAGAATTAAATATATTGATATGTCAAAAGTTGATTTTAGTAATTTTAATAAAGATAAAATCTATAAATCTAATGATTTGGCTTCCCACTTAAAGGATAAGTATCATGCTGAAATATTCATAAAAAATATTCTTCAAAACATAAAAAAACAAAATTAAGAACTTAATGAAAAAACTTAAAAACTGGGATAATAAAACCTGGTTATCATCTAAACCGTACATCTCCCAATTTAATAAATTTCTTAAAAAGAAAATTAATCTCAATAAAAATTCAAAAATATTAGATATTGGATGCGGAAGAGCAAATATTATTAGTGCCCTTCAAAAGAAATATAAATTTAGAAATAAACCCATAGGGATCGATATTGTTGCAAATAAGGACGTTAAAAAGAATATTATATTTAAGAAAATTGGTGCCTTAAAATATTTAAAAAAACAAGAAAAATATGATTTAATTTTAATCAAACAAACTATTCATTTTTTTTCTAAATCAGATTTAAATCGTCTTCTAAATCTTGCACAAAAAAGTTTAAATAATAAAGGTGAAATATTATTTTTTTCACTTAAAACAAAAAATAATAAAATTCCCTGTTTTAAAAAGATGAGACTAAAACTCGATAGTAGTCTTAAGAGAGATGAAGTTTTATTTAAAATTATAAAAAAAAATTTAAAAAAAATAAGCTACACAAACTTTAACTTTAAAGTAAAAATATCTAAACAAAAGTACATAAGAATGATTAGAGAAAGATACATCTCATGCTTATTAAATATGAGTAATAAAGAAATTAATCTTGGTATCAGTGAAATAAAATCTAAGTATAAAAATCAAATAAAATTCACTGATACCTTAAAATGTATTAGCTACCGAAAATAATTATTTTCCCGGCTCTTTGTATGATGATGCCATTTTCTGAGCAGTTTTAGCTATTTCATTTAAATTTACATCTTCCAAAATTGTAAAATCTGAAACAGCACCACTAGAAACAGCAACCATTGCAGCTGCAGCAGCTTGTTCAAAAGTTCCTTCAATCACTGCCATGAAATCATATTTTCCTCTTAGGCCTGAGTATTGAGTTACTTTAGCTCCCACAGAAGCCGCAAGTGCAGATGTAGCAGCTTTTCTGTCTGTAGATGGATTGCTTACAAACCCTCCAAGACCTTTAGCTGTGTAACATCCTAATGTATAAAATTTTGCCATTGTTACCTCCTTTTTCTTTTATTGGCCCGGAGCCTTATAAGACATTTTCGAAGCTTTTGTTGTAGCCTTAGCAAAATCTATAGCTTCAAGTGCTGATAAGTTTTTTACAGCTCCAGTCGACTCTACAACTAATTTGACAGCAGCAAAATCATCAAAACTAGGAAGATCTGCAACTACACAAAAATCATATGAGCCTCTTACAATATCCATAGTGTGTAATGTTCCACCCACACCTTTAACAAGTTTTTCGACCACTGCTTTTCTGTCACTATTTGGATCTTTTAAAAAACCTTGAAAGGCTTTCTCGGTATAGTTTCCCATAATGTACATCTTTGTCATGTTATTTCTCCTTTCTTATTTCTCGATCACAACTGTTCCAGAGTGAGGATCTGTTACTCCTAAATCTGATGACAGCTCTTCTAAAGTATGCCGAAGTGTGTCCAAGAATATAATCATTTTTGGTCTTGCTTTAGCAATGTCATCTTCAGAATTCCATTCACCTATCATAAAAAATTCATTAGGTTTCGTCTCAACGTATTTTGCTGAAATCTGCCCATCGAACTTTGGCATCTCATCTATTTTTTTTAAATATTCTTCTCTGCTAGATGATTTCACTTTACATCTAACAATATTTATAAACTTTGCCATGTATCTCCTTAAACGTAAATTTTATCTGCTAAACCGTAACAAAGAATAGCACTGATAATAACAAGAACGAGTGGAGCATATATTCCATCGTTTCTAGTTTTTTTAGTTAAACCTGTTTTATCAATCTTTAATGTATAAAAATTTACAACTAATATCGAAACATTCATTATAAAAACTAAGTTAAAGAAAGCCCAAGTAGCCTCTACACCGCCTGATCTAATAAAAGCTATATATATTGCCATTAAAACAGTAGCGATCATGAATGAGCCTGCAAATCTCGTAATCAAGGTAGCAGTTTTATCAACTCCTCTACCCTTTAGAAATTTTTTAGTATCAAAGACTAATTGGTAAGCGTAACTACCAACTATAATAAAATGTGCTAAGTAGATTATTAAATAAAATGCGTTTCCAAATTTATCGATCATAAATATCCTATGCGTTATAGTCCATGACTTGATCTGTGCACTCAACAAACTTATGAGGAGTGAAAAAATCATTCATTTGACCTAGTTGATTAATAATTGCTTGCTCATCTTTACCTTTCCACCAACAATACATTTCCATCGTGTTTCCTGGTGTATTCCAAGTCATTTGACAAGCAGCATTGTCACTTTTCATGCTCTTAACAATATCTTCTATCTTCATAGAAGCCACTGTATCAGTAAATTTTTTTTTCATTTCAGCAGACTTAAAAGTATGCGTTACCATATAGTTTTTCATTTTTCCTCCTTCTTTATAGATTTATTTTTGATAGCTCATATAATTGAGCACTATCCACACACTCGGCATAAATCGCTTTAGCTGTAGGATTGTTCCCAGTTACAAACTCTTTCATCCCAGCTTCGTTATGAACATTAACTTTAAATAACATTCCGCTTTTATCAGGAATCATAGCCCCGACGGTTTTTTCTGGGTAAGCAACACTCTTTCTAACGCCCATACCTTCATCTGATTGCATCCAGCTAGTAAAAGTTTCTAATTTGCCCTCTTTAAATTTAAGATGTACTAACATTTCTTTTTCCATTTTTTTTCCTTTTATTTAAATTCCTTTTATTATAATTCCATTAGCTACTGAGTTTGCTAATCGAATCGGTTTTACTGGCTTATATTCCTCAGAGTCATACCACTCTAAAGCTTTTTCATATGTTGGAAATTTAATTACTACTGTTCTAGGATATTTCCATTCACCATCAATCACTGTGTATTCACCAGCACGAACAAGATATTCGCCTCCAAATTTTTGAACCGTAGGTGCTACCTTACCAATATACTCTTTATAAGCTTCAGGATTTTTAACGTCTATATTAGCAATTACGTATCCACTCATTTCTATCCTGCATAAATTGTTCTTGATAGTTTCTCAATTTTTTCCTCTGAACCTTTAATTTGCTTATATATAAACTTATTACACTCAGCATTTTTAGATTTATTAAAAGGCTTTCCATAAACTTTGTCTACGTAAGCATTCATACCTTTATTCATCTCATCGTCTTTAACACCTTCGGAGGCGAGATATTCTCTTATAACTTTTACTGAAGCTAAAGCTAATTCCATATTTTTAACCTCTATAGTATCAGCTGGTAAAACAGCTGTCGCACTGTAGTGACCTAAACACTCTATTGTTTTTTCCTTTTGAGCTTTAGTTATATGTCCTGCAGCTAAGGCTGAGCTCACATATAAAAAAACTGCAAAAATTAAAAAATTCTTTCTCATAATTGTTTTAATTTCTCAAATTATGGATTAATTTAATTGTGTTAAAAGTAGATTGCAGGTATGCATAATGTCTACAACCTTGAGGTTAAAAATTAATGAAAATCATTGATTGTACGTCTTTTTACAACGAACACATGATGTACGAAGTAAGATTAAACGTTCTTAAAGATAAAGTTGATAAATTTATTGTAACTGAGTCTACGTATTCTCATAGCGGTAAAAAGAAAAAGTTAAATTTTGATATAAACAATTATCCTAAGTTCAAAGATAAAATTAAATACATCGTGATAGAAAAAGAACCTGATGGAATTGTTGAAGAAAATAATAATCCAACCTTACAAAGAGCGAATAGTTTAAAAAGAATTGAATTATCTTACGATGAACATTTTAATGCTATCAGGGATGCTAATGATGATGATTTTATAATGTTAAGTGATAATGATGAAATTCCTAATTTGGACTCTGAAGATTTCAAAAAAAATAAAAATGATATTGTGATATTTAATCAGTTATTTTTTTATTTTAAATTCAATTTACTGTATGACAGAATGCTATGGCCAGGAACTAAAGGATGTAAAAAAAAGAATTTAAAATCTTTTTCTTGGCTTCGTAATATTAAGTTTAAAAAATATCCTATGTGGAGAATAGATACATATTTTTCAAACACCAAATATTCAAATTTAAATATTATAAACGGTGGTGGATGGCATTTTACAAATTTAAAAAGTCCAGAGGACATGTTTGAAAAATTTATGAACTTTGGTCATCATGATGAATTTAAATTAAGTGGAATAACAGTTGATAAAATTAGAGATAAAATTTCTAAAAGAGAAATGTTCTATGATCATTTTGCAGACAAAAGTTCTAAAAATAAATGGGACAGCGACTACAAACTTAAAAAAATTGATACTGATCTTTTGCCAAGATATCTTACAAGTAATAGAGAAAAATATTTAGAGTGGTTTGATATTTAATCCCACACTGGTGTTTTTTTTAAAATAAAACTTTTGATACCAATTTTTTTATTTTTACTATCTAAAAGCTTATAAAATTCTTGTCTTTCTTTTTGTAAAGCATTCTTAGAATTTGTCTCTAAATTTACAAGTTTTTTAATAATTTGAAGAGATTTTTTGGGTTTTGAAGAAATTTTGATCAAAAATTTTATCATAAAGTCATAAAAATTTTCTTTTGGAATAATTTGTGAGACTATCCCAAACTTCATCGCTGTTTCAGCGTCGATAATATCTCCAGACATAGCAAGATATTTTATATTTTGATTTGAGGTAAATTTTTTAGTTTTTTGTGTTCCACCGATACCCGGAATAAGTCCTAAATTAATTTCAGGTAATCCAAACTTTGCATTATCACTAGCAATAATGAGATCACTTGAAAGAGCTAATTCAAAACCTCCACCTAATGCATAACCATTAACAAAGGCAATGATTGGAATATCAATATCTTTTAGTTTATCAGTATTTGAGAATAGTTTTTGTTTTTTTGCTTGTTTGGAGTTTAATTTTTCTAATTCTTTGATATCAGCTCCAGGAGAAAAAAACTTTGATCCACCAATTAAACCAATACATTTTATTTCTTTAGTTTTATTTAAATGCTTGGTTGCATTAGCTATTTCATTTAGGGTTTTTTCATCTAAACTATTATTTTTATTGTTAGCAATTTGAATAATCGCGTAATTTCCTCGCTTTTCTATTTTAATATTTTTATAGTTCATATTTTATAGAATATAAATTTCATTATGACAGAGCAACTAATTATATTAATTGAAATTATCTTGATAGACTTAGTCTTAGCAGGCGATAATGCAATTATTATTGGAATGGTTGCATCAAAATTTGAGTCTTCTAACAGAAAAAAAATTATATTTTGGGGCATCGGGGGAGCGGTAGTTTTAAGAATTATTTTTACCTTTATAACAGCTTATTTATTGCAAATTACAGGGTTAAGACTTATTGGGGGAATATTGTTACTCTATATTTGCTATAAACTTTATCGTGATGTTATTCAAAATAAAATTGAAGAAAAAAAAATACAAGTTGATAATTCAAATTTTAGAAAAGCAATTTTCACCGTTATTCTTGCAGATGTAACTATGAGTTTAGACAACGTTTTGGGAGTAGCTGGTGCTGCTAAAGATCATTATACACTTTTAGCTTTTGGATTAGGCTTATCAATATTGCTGATGGCGTTTGCTGCTAATTATACTGCTAAGTTAATAAAAAAATATTCTTGGATAAGTTGGGTAGGTTTATTCGCAATTTTAATAGTTTCATTTCAGTTAATTTATGAAGATCTTAAAATTTTATTATGATTAGATATGCATTATTTTTTTTAATTATATTTAATATTTCTCACGCTGTTGAGTTTCAAGGAGATTTTAAGCAAGGCTCTTTTATTCTTGGTAAAACAGATCCGAAATCAAAAGTGTTTATAGATAATAGAAAAATAAGAGTTTCAAAAGATGGGTTTTTTGCTTTTGGACTAGATAGAGATAGAAAAAATAACGTAATAATAAAAATACAAAATAAAAAAAAAATACAATTAATTGAAAAAAAAGTATTCAAAAGAAAATATAAGATTCAAAGAATAGATGGTCTTCCTCCAAAACAAGTCACTCCGCCACCAGAAGTTTATGAAAGGATAAAAAAAGATAATAAATTAATTGGAGATGCTAGAGCAATTAATAGTAATCTGATTTTTTTCAAAGATAAATTTGTTTACCCCATAGATAAATATATCATCACGGGTGTTTACGGTAGTCAAAGAATTCTAAATGGAAAACCAAGAAGACCTCATTATGGAATTGATTTTCACGCACCTGAGGGTACTCCTGTAAAATCAATGATGGATGGAGTGGTTACATTAGTAGAAAAAGATATGTATTTCACAGGTGGGACAATTATTTTCGATCACGGTCACGGTATCAGTACTCTGTATATGCACATGAAAGATATAAATGTTAAGAAAGGTCAAAAAGTAAAAAAGGGTGACGTTGTTGGAACTTTAGGACAAAGTGGTAGAGCAACGGGACCACATTTAGATATCAGACTTAATTGGTTTGAAGTTAAATTAGACCCAGCCACAATACTAAATTTAAATTAATCTAGTTCAAATTTGTTTTTATAATCTTTTAATAAAGATTTATCTTGATCTTCTTTGTAAAGAATAAAATTTTCAATTACCAAGATATCTAAATTTGTCCCCATGAAGCAATTAAATGCATCTTGAATAGAACATACTATAGGCTCTCCTCTTACATTAAAAGACGTGTTTACTAGCACTGGACAACCAGTAATCTTTTTAAACTCAGTTAATAGATTGTAATATTTTAAATTAGTCTCTTTATGCACTGTTTGTATTCTTGCTGAGTAATCTACGTGAGTTATCGCAGGAATAGATGATCTTTTTATATTCAACTTTTGAATTCCAAAGAGTTTCTTTTCTTCCTCGGACATTTCTATTTGTTTTTCCTTTTTGATTTCTGAGACAAGAAGCATGTATGGACTGTCATAATCTAAATCAAACCATTGATTTAAATCTTCTCGTAAGACTGAAGGAGCAAAAGGACGAAAGCTTTCCCTAAATTTAATTTTTAAATTTAATTCTTTTTGCATTTTTTCTGATCTAGGATCAGCTAAAATCGATCTTCCTCCTAGAGCTCTTGGTCCAAATTCCATTCTTCCTTGAAACCATCCTGCTGTTTTACTTTCAGATAAATGTTTGGCAACTAATTGTGTTATTTCACTATCAGTTTTTTTTATGTAATTGGCTTTTAAAATTTTTAATGTTTCTTCAATTTTACTTTCACTAAATTTTGGACCTAAATAAGCACCATGCATTTTATCTTTGAAAGTTTTCCTGGGTTTCTTTAATTCTCGGTACCAAAAAGCTAAAGCTGCACCTAATGAACCGCCAGCATCCCCGGCAGCAGGTTGTATCCAAACATTATCAAAAAAATTCTCTCTTAGAATTTTTCCATTAGCGACACAGTTTAAAGCAACGCCTCCAGCTAAACATAAGTTTTTTAATTTATATTCTTTAGCAATATTTTTTACCATACGTATAACTATTTCCTCGGTCACAGCCTGTATCGAGCTTGCAATATCCATATGAAAATCACTTAGCAAATCTTTTTTTGGGTCTCTAACTGGTTGGCCAAAGAGATTTGAAAAATTCTTATTGGTCATTGTAAGGCCAGTAGCGTAATTGAAATATTTCATATTTAATTTAAAAGATCCGTCATCTTTTAAATCCATAAGTTCTTTTATAATTAGATTTTTATATTTAGGTTTTCCATAAGGCGCTAAACCCATTACTTTATACTCCCCACTATTGACTTTAAAACCTGTGTAATAAGTAAATGCAGAATAGAGTAATCCTAAAGAGTGTGGAAAATGTATTTCTTTAATCATTTTGAGATCATTTTCATTTCCAATTGCAACTGTAGTTGTAGCCCATTCCCCTACTCCATCTAAAGTTAAAACTATTGCTTCCTTAAATGGTGATGGATAAAACGCACTAGCAGCATGACTGTAGTGATGTTCAGAAAACTTAATTTTATTTATATCATTAAATTTTTCGTCATGAAGCTTAAGTTTTTCAAACAAAAATTTTTTTTGAAATAATTTTTCTCTTAACCAAATGGGCATTGAGAGACTGAAAGATTTAAAACCTTTTGGGGCAAATGCCATATAAGTTTCAAGTAATCTCTCAAATTTTAGAAAAGGTTTTTCAAAAAAAACTATATAATCAACTTCACTCAAACTTAGTTTTTTTTCTTTTAAAACATATTCTACTGCATGAAAGGGGTAGCTAGCATCATGCTTTTTCCTAGAAAATCTTTCCTCTTGTGATGCAGCAATTATTTCACCATCAATGATTAACGCTGCTGCACTATCGTGATAAAAAGCTGATATGCCAAGAATAGAAGTCACTTAAAAAATTGTATATATGAATGGAGCGACTGCAGAACCTTGGCTCAAAACTATTAATACACCAAATAGTGCAAGCACGATAATAATAGGCAGCAGCCAATATTTTTTTCTTTCTCTTAAAAACTCCCAAAATTCTTTTATAAATTCTATCATTTAAAATTGCTTGTCCATTTTGCCTAAATCTTTTTTTCTATTAATCCAATACGAATTTTGATTTTTTAAAAATTTAAGTCCAAGTAAATCTTTGCCGAAAACTCTGACTAATAAACTTATCGGAGTTAAAATGATAAAATAAACTAGGGCCATTACGATTGGCGCAATTATTCTTCCCAAAAGTTCTCCAAGTTTAATCCATAAAATATTAAATGGAGATAAAATTTTTGAGTTGAATGCTCCTAAGATTAAAAAGATGATTGAAATACTTATTAGTACTAAATTTACCGGTTGATTTTTAGTTAATGGCCACAATCCAAATCCTAAAAACACTAAAAAAAATAATATTCCAAAGCTTCTATTTGATGATTTCTTGTGCATAATTTTTATTTATATTCAATATTAAATGCTTAATATCATTTTAATTTGTTTTTTGTAAAGCAAAATAAACTTAAGATAAATAATCTTATTATGGAATATTTAGAAACGATAAATCTGAGTGTATTAGAATTTATATTTTTTTGTAGCGTAATTCTTTTTGCCTCATTGGTCAGGGGTTTTAGTGGTTTCGGTTTTTCAGCCTCGAGTGTTTCACTTCTTTCATTCATATTGCCGCCTAAAGAAATAGTACCAATTATTCTTTTATTAGAGATAATTGCGAGTTTTTTTATGATTCCAAGTATATGGAAGAAAATTAATTGGAAATTTGTTTTATTTTTACTTTTAGGGGTAGTATTAGGAACGCCATTAGGAGTACATTTTCTCTCAGTTTTACAACCTGAATTTACACATCTGATAATTTCATTAACTGTATTAATTTTCGCTTTTTTATTATTGAGAGGTTATAAAAATAAGAATTTAAATCATAATTTTTCTAAATTCTTAGTTGGTACCGTCGCTGGGACAGTTAATGGATTTGGTACATTAGCAGGCCTGCCAATTGCATTATATTTTTTGATAATTGCAGCTGAACCAGCAGTAATAAGAGCTTCACTTGCAGCATTATTTTTTTTTACTGATTTTTATGCTTTAGTGCTCGCTTATTTAAAAGATATTTTAGATTATAAGATTATTTATAGAATTTTACCTTTAATATTAGTGGTCCCAATAGGTGTTTCGATTGGTACAAAGTTATTTGCCGGAAGTTCTAAAGAGAATTATAAAAAGTATGTGCTTTATTTTTTAATATTAGTGTCAATTTTTGGCCTAATTAGAGTTTTATTTTAATTTTTTTTAATAACAAATATATATTTATATTTGCTCAGCAATTGTCTGATCCCGGCTCCTAACACCCCTAATACAATTGCTAAAAGTATTGCTAAAGATCCATATAAAAGTGGATTGTTATCGGATAGTTTAGAAATAAATTTTGAGAAAAAATTCAAATTTTCAAAATTTACTATTTCCGTATTTTTTAATTCCCTTACTCCCTCATAAAAAAATGTATCATACGCTATGGCGATTGCGACGGTGCACAGTAACATTGCAAACAATGTTTTTAAATGTGAACTATCAAGATATTGTCCAACCTTTTGCCCGACTTGAACACCAATAATAGAGCCTACTACTAAAATAATTACCAAAATTAAATCTATAGAACCGTAATTAAATGCATGAAGAACTGTGACTAACGCACTTATAAATACAGTAACAAACAGAGATGTTCCTGGAATTAATTTTATAGGCATTCCTATAAGATAAATCATTGCTGGTACCATTAAAAAAGCTCCACCTACACCAATTAAAGCAGCGATAAAACCAACTATAACTCCTAAAATAATTGGTGTAAAAGCACTCTCGTAAAGTCTTGATTTAGGAAACCGCAACTTCAATGGAAGACCATGTATCCAATAGTGGGTATGTAGTTTTTGTTTTAAAATTAGTTTTTTTCTAGCTCTATCTAATTCTTTTGCGCCCTCGATAAGCATTAAAGTGCCAATAATCGCAAGAAGATACATATATGATAATGAAATAATTAAACTTAGCTTTCCTGTTTCTTTAAAAAATGTAAAAGTGATAATGCCTAGAACAGTGCCAACTGTACCTCCAATAATTATCATTAAACCCATTTTATAGTCTAAAGTATTTTTAAACCAATGAGTCATTGAACCAGACACCGAAGTTGCTAATATATTATTAATTTCATTAGGCACTGCATAAACTGGAGGAATTCCTAAAAATATTAAAAAAGGTGTCATTAAAAAACCACCGCCAACTCCAAACAGTCCTGAGAGCACTCCAACACCAAAACTTAAAAATAAGATAAAAATAATATCTATGTGGACTTGAACAATAGGAAGATAAATTTCCATACCTATTTCATAGGTATTCTTCTATTACCAAATTGTCAATCTAGACTTTAAAAAATTAAGCTGCGGTTTTCAAATTATGCTTGGAAACCATTCCACTCAAGAAATTCCAAAGATACCTAGCAGTTAACAAAGAGGCATTTTCAGCTTTTTCTTGCTCTTCTTTTGACAAACCATCTAAAAGCTTTTCACATTCAGCTCTATGAATTACATCAGCCGATTTATGCGCCTGAAAAAACTCTAAACCTTCTTTAGAATTTACTCCATAGAATTTTTTTAAACCTTGAATTTTCGTCTCAGCTATTTCAGGAATCTGTCTTTCGTAAGTATATAAAGATGCTAGTCCCTCGGCATATGATTTCCTAGCTTGGTCAAAAAAATTGTCGATCATATCTTTTGTAAACCAGTCAAGGGATACGTTTTCAATTTCTTTTTCATCTGCTCCTAGAGACTTTGCAAAATTTTTCCAAAGTTTTGGATGATCTCCGTCTTTATTTTCCTCGTCTTGAAGATTTTCTAGAAGGATTCTTCTTTTCTCAATATCTTCACAAATTGAATGGGTAGCGCTTATGTATCGTGGAAAAGCTTTTACGTGTTGGTAATACTGCTCAGCATAATCCTTAATGATTTCTCTATTTAATTTTCCTTCGTTCCAATAAATCTGATAAAATGGATGTTTAAGTAAATGATACCTGTCTAATTTTTTTCCTAGTTCTTTTGAAAACATTTTGACTCCTTTGTTATAGAGAGCCTATAAAAAAACAGTTCATGAATAAATAAAAAAATTATCCACAATTTGAAGTTGAAATTTTCAGGATGTTCTTGTTTTGATTCACTTTTGATTCACTTAGGGACTCAAAATACAACCCTAAATAGTTTTATTCACAGTAGTCAGGGGTCTCTCATCAATCGGCAAATGTAAAGCTGTTGCTACAAAAGATAAAACTATTGCTAAATACCAAGCATAGTCAAAACTTCCAAATTGGTCGTAGAAAAAACCTCCAAGATAAGCTCCCAAAAATGATCCGAATTGATGGTTTAAAAAAACTATTCCAAATAGAAGTGTTAAATTTTTGGTTCCGAAGATTTGAGCAACTATACCATTTGTAGCCGGAACTGTAGCAAGCCACAATAAGCCAAAAGAGGTTCCAAAGAGTACAGCAGATAAATTTGAAGCAGGTAAAAAAATAAAAAGTATTAAAGTTACCCCTCTTAAAAAATACAAACCACTTAGAAGAATTTTTTTACTGTATTTGTCACCAAGATAACCCATTATTAAAGTCCCAATAATATTAAAAAAACCAATTAAAGCTAATATAGCTGTTCCAGTCCAATCTGCTAATCCTTTATCTTGAACATATCTGGGAACATGAGTTGCAATTAAAGTAATTTGAAAACCACAAACAAAAAAACCTAAAACTAATAGCCTAAAACCTTTGTGAGCAAATGACTCTTTTAAGACCTCTTTTAAACTTCGTTCATCAATATTGTTATCACTATTACTTATTTTTTTTTCAGGCAGTTTAACAAATAGTCCAGGTATACACATTAAAAATAAAATAATTGAAAATATGATAAAAGACATTTGCCAAGTAGAAAAATTTTTGAATATGTTTGATAAAATAGGAAAAATAAACATTCCTAGTCCACCACATGCAGTAACAAAACCTGCAGCTTTACTTCTATTTTCGTTAGGAAAATGTTTAGAAATCATAGGTGTAAGTATTGTGCCTGCAGCTCCGGCTAAACCTACACCAACAAGTAGTCCAAGATTGATCTGCAACCACATACCTGAAACATAATTATTGCCCATTAATAACATTGAAATTGAATAAAAAATTAAAGCAGGAATAATGACAACGTTTCCTCCTAACTTGTCGGAAATTCTGCCAAATATTGGAGTGAAGATCCCCCAGAAGATTGCGTGTAAAGCAATTGCTAATCCAAATTCTGTATTTGTAGTACCGCTAGTGTTCTCAAATTCGCTTGAGTAAAGCCCAAATGTCTGTCTTACACCCATTGTTGTGCAGACGACAAAGCATGCACCTATAAGCGCATAAAGTGCGGTTCTGTTTGGAAAAAAATTTTTCATTACTTAATTTTTTTAAGGCTTTTTTTCAAATCACTAATTAAATCTTTTGGGTCCTCCAATCCTATATGTAGTCTAACAATAAATTCATCTTTATTAAATCGATAAAATTGACGTCCTTTTAAATACTCATCTTTTTTTGTACTTCTAATATCCTGAAGAATTGCTAAACTTTCAAATCCTCCCCAACTATAGCCAATTCCAAATAATTTCAAAGAATTAACAAAGTTTATAACTGAAGATCTTTTTTTACTTTTTATTACAATTGAAAATAAACCTGTAGCTCCTGAATAATATTTTTTCCATAATTTATAATTATTGCTAGATGGATTATGTGGGTAGAGAATTTCTTTAATTTTTTTTTGTTTTTTTAAAAATTTTATAACTTCTTTTGTATTTTCGTAATGTGCTTTTAATCTAGTATCTAAGGTCCTTAATCCTCTTATAATTAGATATGCCTCATCTGCTGACATCCTGTAACCCGATAATTTATAAAAAAACATTATTTTGTTATAAACTTTTTTATTAACAGCTAATGAGCCTCCCATTGCATCTGAATGTCCAGAAAAATATTTTGTAGCTGAACAAAATGACATATCAAAACCTATTTTAATAGGTTTTAAATATAGAGGAGTTCCCCAGGTATTATCTAATAGTGTATAAATATTTTTACTCTTAGCTAATTTTGTAATTTTTGATAAATCTTGAAATTCGAAAGTATTACTCCCTGGATTTTCAACTAAGATCATTTTTGTTTTTTTTGATATTTTTTGTTTTAAATCTTTAAAAGATACAGGATTGTAAAATTTAGATTTTACATTGAATTCTTTTAATAATTCTTGTGATATTTCCTTTGTAGGTCCGTAAACATTATCAGAAACTAAAATTTCATCGCCTGGTCGGCATAAAGACATCAAGGCTAAAGCAATGCCACCAAAACCTGTTCCAGTTAGAAATACATGATAAGCTTGTTCCAATTCTTTTAAAATATTTTCTAATTCTATTGTTGTAGTGCTTCCGTATCGTCCATAAGTGTAATGAGTTACTTTTTTATGTCTTTTTATTTTTGACTCATGTTTGTACATTTCTTGCATAGAATTGAACAAGATAGTAGATGCTCTAATAACAGGAGGATTTGCAGATCTATTAGCTGTATCCTTTGAAGGATGTTTTAAAAATGTTGAGATTGATTTTTTCATAATAGATTTATTTATATCTAAACTTGAGTTATTTTAATATAATTAATTCTTAGCTAACTGATCAAAAATGAAATTATTTGATAAAAATATGAATCTTTTTCTGGCATCACTTTTGCTAGTAGCCTCAATCTATTTTTTTAATATTTTAATTTTTCACGTAAACTTCAGTGAATTGATAAGTATTAAAGGTTTATTAATAAATTACGATGGTGGATTTATAAGGAGAGGTTTGCTTGGAGAGGTGATTACTTCTTTAAGTATAAATTTTAATTTTGATATAAGGAATATTTTTACGTTTTTTCATATTATAAATTATTTAGCTTTTTTTTACTTAAATTTTTTACTTTTTAAAGAATTTAAAAAAAACTTTTTGTTTTATTTCTTTATTTTTTCTCCCTTATATTTTTTATACCCTTTAGTAAGCGTTACAACCAAATATGCAGAGATAATAATACAGAGAGAAATTTATTTATTAACTTTCTTTCTTATATACGCCTATATTTGTTTAAAAATTAAAAATAGAAATATTGTATATTTTTCTGGTTTAATTTTTTTAGTATTTCTAACTTTTTTATATGAGCTAACTATTTTATGTTTTCCTTTTTTTTTCACAATATATTATGTGTTTGTTAAAAATAATAATTATCAAATCAAATATTATGAAGTTGTTTTAGCAAGCTCTTTATGTATAGCTATAATTATTTTTCATGTTTTTAATTATGGTCAAAGCAACATTGAATTAATAGTTGAGAATTTAAATAAAAATTTTAATTTAAAATATAAAAGTGATGACCTTCTTTACTCGTGGCTTAATAAAGATATTTCAAAACAAATAGTTTTTTTCATAGAGGGATTTAAAAGTAGTTATATTTTAAGGTATCTTTTTTATGCCCATCCAATTTTTTTATTAATTTTAATTAATTTTAATCTTACTAAAGATAAAATATTTTTATTTTTATTTGTTGTTTCAATCATGCTATTCACTATTGTTTTTGCTATTGCTACTGATTGGGCGAGATTTATTCACATATTATACTCCCTAAGTTTGATTACTTTTTCATTATACTATTTAGTAAATCACAAGGATGTTTATTATAATTCAGGAAATTCATTTTTAAAAAAATTCAAAATAAATATAACTTTTGCCAATATTTTTGTCGTAATTTATTGTTTAATATGGAGTTTAAAACATACATATTGGCAAAATCATTTATCATTTGCAATTTTGAAAATTTTTCGACAAAACTTACTTTATTTTAATGAATTAATATTTTAAAAGAAATTGAAAGGAGAATTATGGGATATCCAAAAAAACATAGGGGAAGAAGAAAAATTGGCTCAAAGAAAAGAAGAGCAAGAAAAAGAAATAAAAAGAAATAATCTTTAAATAAATATGCGTGAAATAGCTCAAATTCGAAAATTGAGTATATGGATTTTTTTTATTCCATTGATAGCAATAAACCTTTGTCTATTTATTTCTCAAAACCCTGAGATTTTCGAATATACCTTTTTAGAGGTTGACATGATTGGTAGGTCGGCATTTTCCATTCCGTATCTAGATGGAAGTCTTTCAATAAGTAGAGCATCAAGAACATATCCGCAGTATTTAATTTTTAAGCCTTCGATGATTTTAACTGCTATACTTTTGTTTTATTATTGGAGAAATAATAATGAAATAGTAAACAGGTTAAATTTAACCAATGTAAATTATAAATTTAAAACATTTGGAATTCTTTCCGCAATTTTTCTAGCAATTCATTCAATATTTTTAGGAATAAAATTTGATATTCAAATCTATAAGTTGCTTAGAAGAGTTGTTTTATTGCTGTTCATAATATTCGAGATTATTGCGCAAGGTTATCTTGTTTATCATTTTTATAAACTTAAGAGTAAATTAATAACTCTGATTAATAAAAAAGTTTTAATTATAAAGATTATATTAGTAGGTGTTTTAGCTTCTGTAGCCGTTCTTAGCTTGCCAATATTAGTTACGAAAGGTAACACTCACTTCAAGCACGCCCTTGAATGGAATTATTTTGTCGGGGTAATTTTATTTTATTTTCTTTCGAGATTGTTTTGGAGGAGAACCACTTAAATTTCTAGGCTTTCGCCCAGAAATTTAGTAGTTTTGGCTCGTCGTTTTAGGCGCTACCGCCAAGCCATCCCGATGAACTATTCTAGCGCTACTAGGTTCATCTTTCTGCCCTTTGAGCTTGAACCTCTCGGTTTTTCCTCAACTGGCCAGTTAAGAGTTGCCTCTTAATTAAGATTATTAAAACATAAGTTTAGAAAAATTATAATCACTTAATACGTGTCGTAAAAGAGATTGTGAACTAAGTGGATAATTTATTATTGATTATCTTATCAATCCACCCACCACCCAGTACTTTATCCCCAGTTTCATCTTTTGAGTAAAAAACACAAGCTTGGCCAGGTGAAATTCCAGTCTCTTTATCTAAAATTGTTACCTTAGCGGAATTATTTGCAAAATTAATATTAGACTTTAAAAGTCTCCCAGTAGATCTAACTTTAATATTCACTATTCTATCAAAATCATTTTTTTTGCCTAAAATATTAAGTGCTCTTAAATGTATTTCCTTAACTTCTAAATTTTGTTTACTTCCCACTATGACTGTATTTTTTTCTGCATCTAAATTTATTACATACAAAGGTTTTTCACTGGAAATTTTTATCCCTTTTCTTTGACCAATTGTAAAATTAATTATTCCGTCATGCTCACCAATTATCTTGCCTTTTAAATCAATTATTTTACCCTTTTTAAAAGACTCAGGTCTAAATTTTTTTATTACAGAACTGTAGTCTCCATTAGGAACAAAACAAATATCCTGACTATCGGGTTTGTTCGCCACATTTAAATTAAGTTTTTTTGCTATCAATCTTGTTTCAGATTTTTCAATTTCACCTAAAGGAAATCTCAAAAAATTTAATTGGTCTTGTGTTGTGTTAAATAAAAAATAACTTTGATCCCTGCTATGGTCTTTTGCTCGATACATATTAGCATGTCCATTTTTTTGAATTCTTGAGACGTAGTGACCAGTTATTAAAGCGTCAGCTTTTAAATCTTTTGCATATTTAAACAAGTCTCTAAATTTAACTGTTTGATTGCATTGAACGCAAGGTATTGGCGTCTCGCCAGCTACGTAACTTTCAATAAATGAGTCAATTACCTCAGATTTAAATTTTTTTTGATAATATAATATTTCATGACTAATGTTTATTTTTTCTGCAACTCTCTTTGCATCCATAATATCTTGCCCAGCACAACATTGTCTGCCTTCTTTTGATTGCTTAGCATCATCATAAAGTTTCAATGTTATACCAGTGACGTCATAGCCCTCTTGTTTCATCAATGCTGCTACTACGGATGAGTCTACCCCTCCAGACATTGCTACTACAACTTTGGTTTCTTTTTTTGGTTTATTAATTCCTAGAGAATTCATATTTTAAAGTGTATAATGCATTTGTTGATAATTTTCCATAATGCTAATTGATTTTGAACCAGGAGATTATGTTAAAAACCCTGCAAATTTAAATTGGGGTGTGGGTCAAGTGCAGTCTGTAATAGGAAATAAAGTCACGGTAAATTTTCAAAATTACGGAAAGATGGTAATAAATATCGATAACGTAACATTAGAAAAAATTGAAAATGAATAAAAATGATCTTAAAGAAATAGCTACAGGTTTGATAGATACTTTCCACCAAGCGGGAAAAGAGTCGATTGATCTTTATAATGAAGGATTAAAGATAGAGATCAAGAAAGATAATTCTCCTGTGAGTAACGGAGATTTGAGAGTTAATCAATTAATCACTGAAAAAATTTTAGAGTTAACTCCTAATATAGATATTGTCTCAGAGGAAACAGTAGATATAAGTAAAAAAAATAAATCAAAAATATTTTGGTTAATTGATCCTATAGATGGTACGAAAGAGTATATAGCTGGAAAAGATGAATATACTCTCAATGCAGCTTTAGTTATAAATACAAAACCAGTTATCGGACTTGTTGGTGTTCCAAAAAAAAACAGGCTTTTTTTTTCATATTCACCTGGAGAAAGCTTTCTAATTGAAAATAATATTATTAAAAAAATTAATTGTAAAAAAAGACAACCAAAAGGAAAAATTGTGGCCTTGTCAAGCGTAATAAAACCATCAAATATGATTTTGAATAAACTAAAAGATCATAAAGTTACCTCTATTGTCAAAATGGCAAGTTCTTATAAATTTTGTGTTATTGCTACTGGTGAATTTGATATATACGCCGCAAGTGAGAGAGCAAATGAGTGGGACTATGCAGCTGGACATGCCGTGGCTGAAAATGCTGGAGCAATAATTAAAACTTTAGATGATAAGCCTTTTTTATATGGAAAAGAAGATTACAAAAATCCAAGTTTATTAATTAAACGCTCAGAAAATTTAAATGATTAAAACTATACTTATTATTATAATTTCTGTAACTTTTTTCGGTGTGCTATTTTTCATTTTAGTAAGAAATGCCTTAAAAAGAAAACTAGATTTTTTAGTAGAAGAGGAAAAAAAGAAAAAGTCAGATAATCTTGATTAATTTCTTAAATTCTTCTGACTCAAGATCCAAAACTCTTTTAGATAAGTCAAAACTAAACCCGCCTCTAGCTAAAATTCCCATATCTTTTTTATAAAATAACTCTCTGTTACTTTGAGGTCTTAAAGGTCCAATTCTTCTTCTTTTACATAACTTCAGAGCTGAGACAAAATCTGGTTCGATCTGATCTTCTTTAATTTTGTTTATACTTTGGGTTACATACTTTTCTTCAATTCCTTTGTTTCTTAGAGATTGATTGATTTTATTTAGAGAGTATCCTCTTCTCAAAAACATTCGAGCTTTTGAGTCTGAATACATCTCATCATTTAAAAATTTATTTTTTTCTAAATTTGAAACAATTTGGTCTATAATTGAAGACACCTCTTTTTTTGACTTAGTTCCTTTTATTTTTATTAAGTATTTCTTAAGCAAATATACTTTCAATTGCTGTTTAGATGGATTGTACTTTTCAAGATAAGCATACGCCAAATCTTTTAAAGATGTGGTCAAGTCTTCGAAATCACTTTTATTTGATGTGGGATTCATGATGTTAATATACTATATTATTTTAATGATAAATAATCTTTTAGATTTACTAAATTCTGAAAATATTTATTTAGTTGCTAATTGGGGGGTAATTCCATTTTGGTTACTACTAATTTTTGCTCCATTCAATAGTTTAACTAATTTCCTTGTACAATCTATTATAGCGCCATTACTTCTGGCGCTAGGATACGCTTATTTATCTTATAATCTCTACTTAGAAAACAACTTGTTTGATGGGTTTGAACTTTATAATGGGTTAGACGGTTTATATTCGATGTTTGCAAATGAAACCGTGTTACTGATTTTTTGGTTACATTTTTTAGCCATAAGTTTGTTTTTAGGAGCATGGATAGTGCGAGAATCGAAAAAATATTTAATTCCAAGAATAATCTTTATTCCTTCATTGATTTTAACTTATTTTACCGGACCGGTAGGAATAGTAATTTTTTGGTTTTTTAGAATTTTCTTTTCAAAAAAAATTAGTTTAAATGATTAAGCCATTTGATTTTTATTTTGACTTCATTAGTCCATATTCTTTTCTAGCACACAAAGAAATTAGAAAAATTGAAGTAAAAACAAATATTAAAATAAATTATAAACCTATTCTTTTAGGAGGATTACATAATTTACATGGAATTAAAGCTCCTGCATTTATTCCTGCTAAAGCGAAACATATGATAAGAGACTGTAAGCTTATTGCTGAAAAAAAAAATATTAAATTTAAGTTTAATTCTTATTTTCCTATAAGAAGTTTAAATCTTATGAGAGGTGTATTTGTAGCCGAGGAAGATAATTATAAAAGCTATTATATAGACAATATTTTTGATGCAATATGGCAAGATGGTTTAAATATGAACGACGATACAATAATTCAAAAAGTTCTTAAAAATTTAAATGTAAATCCCAAAACATTTGCTTTAAGAGCTACATCGTCGTCAGTTAAAGATTTTTTAAAAAAAAGAACAAGTGAAGCTTATGAAAAAGGTGTGTTCGGAGCTCCAACTTTCATGTCAAATAATAAATTATTTTGGGGTCAAGATAGGATTGAATTTGTGATTAAAGAAGCAAGTAAATAATTATTTTTTTTCTTTTTCTATAACCTTAAGCCCAGCATTTTTTAAAGCATCAAATCCGCCTTCGGCATTAGCTACATTTTTAAAACCCATATCAATTAAAGATTTAGTAGCCAGTGCAGATCTAAACCCCATGGCACAGAAAAAAACCATTTTTTTAATATCTTTAATTTTATTCTGCTCATAATAACTGCTATTAGGATCAAGCCAAAATTCAAGCATCCCCCTTGGAATATGTTTAGAATTTTCAATTGTGCCATCTCTCCAAAGCTCTCTAATATCTCTAACGTCTATTAAAGTAATTTCTTTTTTTTCCAGCAAACTCTTTACTTCCATTGGGCTTAATGTTTCAATAGTTTTGTTGGCTTCCTCTACTAATTTTTGCGAAGACTTTATGTTCATAGAAGTAGAATATAAACTAATATATATATTTAACCAGAATGAAAAAAATAAAAAATAAGAAAAAAAACAACTTATTTAAAAAAATTTTTATCAAAATTTGCAGAATTTTAGGTTTTGAAATTATTGACCAGTCTAATTTAAGCTCTCCAACATTGGGAAAAGATTTAAACGAAATGCTCAGTATTCAAGGGGAAAAATCAATAACTATTCCTTTAGGTAAAATTGATATAAAAAAGAAAGTTCAATCACTTAAAATTATAGTTCGTACTTGTACATCTGAGCTAATTATGGATCAAAACAAGAGAAGAATTTTTGATTGTGAGAAAAATGAGTACACCTTCAGAACATTAAGATCAATTGTCAAAGCATCTAATAAGGCAAAAGAAAAATTTGAAAATATAAATTTTGAGTTAGTTGTAACTGATACCAACTCTCCAGAAAATGATTTAAAAATATTCAAAGAAATTTTAAAAGGGTCAGTAATAAAGAATGAAATTTTATCGATTAACTTGAGTGAATTTAAACACAAAATTAAAGATGGATACTCAAAAGCAAAATTTTCAAATATGGCTAATTTTTACAATTCACTTTTAATAGCAAAAAATGAGGAGGCAGATATTATCTATTTTGTTGAAGATGATTATTTGCACTCAATAAATTCAATCGTAGAAATGATATTGAGTTATGAAAAATTTTACTCAATTTTTTTACAAGATTTAGTTTTATTACCTTCAGATTACCCTTATTTGTACTCAAAAACTGAAAACACTAAAATTTATTTAGGTGAAAAATATCATTGGAGACTTATTTCAGAAAGTCTCGTAACATTTATGACAAGTTCAAGATTAATAAAAAAAAATTTTGAGGAATTAAAAAAAATGGGAATAGAGTGGGAAGATCCATGGGAAAAACCCCTTCATGAAATATATAAAACACATCCGTGTTTATCTCCGATGCCATCTTTAGCTGTACACTGTGCAAATATCAATTCTATTTTTGGCGTTTCTCCTTTTGTAAATATAAAAAAATTATGGGATGAGAATGAAAATTAGTAAAATTATACTTATATTTTTTTCATTTTTTTTATTAAGTATTAATGCAGCAGAATTGGATTTTAAAAATAGATTTTTGCCATTAAAAGATTTTTTAATTTTAAAATATGATCTATTTATCCAAAAAAACTTAACAAATGTATTTAGAGGTGGAGGAATAACAGGAGTAGCTTATCAAGATTTAAATTACAACATTAATATTAATAAAAAAAACATCATCTCAATCTCTTTAAATGCAACGATGGATAAAAAACGATATACTTCAAAAAAATATTATCCAAAATTAAAGGACTGTATTCAAATTCGTAATAAAATATTTACAAATAAATACGGATATTCTCTTTTTTCTCAGAGGCTAAATAATCTAGTAAACGATGAGTTGTTGTTTAATACAATAAATGAAAAAATTCTAAACATTTCCTCTTTAGATAATGATTTAAGAAAGAAAATAATTGAGAATACGAATATAAATATAAACATATTTCATCCCAATAAATCTAAAGATTTAAGTTGCTCAGGGAAAATTACTAATACACAGCTTGAAAAAATAGAATAAAAAGGCCCCATTCGAGTGAAGTTTTAGGGGCCTTTAAACTTAAATTTTAGTCTCTTATTGAATAAGCTGTAACACCTACCTCAGCTTTATCAGTTCCTAGTTTTTCAGCTGCTTTACTAATTCTTAAACCAATTGTCGACTTAAGAGCAGTAAAAGTAGCCCAAGATAACGCAAAACTAAATATACATAAAGAATACGAGTGAACATATAGCGAATTTAACTATATTTTTCGCGGCAATTGTCGATATACTCTTTTAGGTGATTTAAAAGTTTTCAAGTATAAAATTACTCAAATCCATTAAAGTTTTTAAATCTAAAACTAAATAAAATCTATATCAGTTTAAATATAACGGCTTTTAGAGAAATTTTTATAAATTTAAATTTGGATGGGTTATAAAGTATAGCAAAAATACAACCTGAAAAAAAATCTATTTATTTTCTAAAAAAAAAGGCCCGGAGGGGGTCTCCGGGCCTTAGTATTTCTCCAACTAACGAGGGAGGAGATAAGCTAAATTGTTCTAGTCTCTTATACCGTAAGCTATTACACCGACTTCTGCTTTATCAGTTCCTAGTCTTTCAGCTTCTTTGCTTATTCTTAATCCAATTGTATTTTTAATAATTTGGAAAACAATAAACGAGACTATGAATACGAATACCACTACTGAGATTGTTCCTAGGAATTGTGCTCCAAAAGTAACATCACTGTTTGTTAATGGTACTGCTAATGTACCCCATACTCCAGCTACTAAGTGTGCTGGTATGGCGCCAACTACGTCGTCAATTTTCATCTTGAACAATAATTTAACTGAGAAGTACATTAATACTCCTGCTATTGCCCCAATAAAAATTGCAGCTAACGGACTTGGTGTTAATGGTTCTGCTGTAATACCTACTAAACCAGCTATCGCTCCGTTAAGCATCATTACTACGTCAGTTTTACCACCAATCAATCTTGATACTGTTGCAGCAGCTAATACACCGCCACCTGCAGCTAAGTTCGTATTGATATAAATTGTTGCGACTGATGAAACATCTTCTAACGTACCAGAAGCTAACTGTGATCCACCATTAAATCCGAACCAACCTAACCATAGTATAAACACTCCTAGTGTTGCTAACGGAATAGATGATGCAGCAAATGGCGTCATGGCTTTGACTCCGCCGCTAGAACTAAACCTTCCAGTTCTGGCTCCTAACACTATTGCACCTGCTAAAGCGGCAGCACCACCTGCAGCATGTACTAATGTTGAACCAGCAAAGTCTGAAAATCCAGCAGCTGATAACCATCCACCACCCCACTGCCAACCCATTGAAATTGGATATATAAATCCAGTTAAAATTGCGGCAAATAAGAAAAATGGCCAGATCTTAATTCTCTCAGCTAACGTACCAGATACGATTGACATTGTAGTTGCACAGAACACCATTTGGAAAAACCAATCAGAACCATCAGAATATCCTGTCTCTAATGCTGAATTATCACTCCATGGTGTGAATGAACCTATATATCCGCCTTCTGGGATACCGTAAGCTAAATTGTAACCAACCAACCAGAACATTACTCCGGCGATTGAATAAAGACCTATATTTTTTGCACAGATTGCTGATACAGATTTCGATGTTACTAATCCTGACTCTAACATTGCAAAACCTGCGGCCATCCACATGACCAAGAAACCTGACATTAAAAATAATAGGGTATTAAAAATGTATTGTACTTCTGCAGACACTGTGGTCTCAGCGTATCCAAGACCGGCAAAACCAAAATAAATGGCTGTACCTGCTAGAAAGTATCCTAAGTATTTTTTCATAATAACTCCCTTGTTAAACGAGGTTTATAGGATTTTAAAAATTGAAAAAGAATTGATTTAACTTAATTTGAGCTATGCAATTTTTGCAGGTAGTTAGCCCTTATTTGAGCAAATCAAATAAGGGCTAAATAAAACGTTTATCTGTTAAACATTTCTTTTAAGCTTTTAGCTGGTAAAAACTTAACTTTCTGAGATGCAGCAATTTGAATTGACTCACCTGTTCGCGGGTTTCTTCCTACCCTAGCTTTTCTTTTTGCTACTTTATAAGTACCAAATCCAGCTATTTTTACAGTATCATCATTCTTTAAAGCATCTAAAATAATAGTCGTTATTGAATCAAAAGTTCTCTCAGCATCAGCTTTGCTTTGACCCAGTGTGGACGATATTTTTGCTACTAGTTGTTTTTTATTCATTTATGCCCCTTAGTTATTATCTAATCTCTATAAAAATCCAATAAAATCAACAATTTTTTGGTGTTTCACGTAAATATCAACACAATATGTTGTATGATCAAAAAGCCCTGATATTATTGACTTTTTTGATTAAAAAAATGGCTTAAAATAAGCCTAAATCCCTTAAATCATTAAATGTTGTAAAAAACATTAAAGAAAGTAGCAAAAAAAGACCGATTCGAAAAAATCCCTCCTGAGTCCTTTGAGTTAAAGGTCTGCCTAAAACCTTCTCAAAAGCATAAAACATTAAGTGTCCACCATCTAACATAGGAATAGGCAACAAATTAATGAATCCTAAGCTAATCGATATGTAAGCCATAATGCTTAAAAAAGCTATAACGCCCAGTTTTGCAACTTGACCAGTGATTTTAGCTATTTTTATAGGACCGCCTAATTGAGTAGTATCTCCGGTACCCTTAAACATTGAAATAATAAAATTCCATGAAGCATCAATTACAAACCAAGTTTCTTTAAAAGCATAAAATAAAGCAGTTGCTGGGCCTAATCTTTCTCTATTAATTTCATCATTTAAAGGAGCTATTTTTATACCGATAATCTTTTTATTTGCTTTATTACCTAAAGAGTCCTCCCCTTTAATTACCTCAGGTTTTACAGAAAATGTAATTTCACTGTCATTTCTTAATATGCCGATATCAATTATCTCTGATGAAGACGAATTAATGAAAGCGGAAACTTCCATAATGCTATTTACATCTTTACCGTTTATAGACTTGATAATGTCTCCTGACTTAATGCCTGCCTCTTCTGCAGGACTTTCAATCTGAACCTCTTGTATTTGGGCAGGAGTAAAATCTTTTCCGGCAAACATGTAAATGAATGCAAAAATAAGTATGGCTAACAAGAAGTTTGCAAAAGGTCCAGCCGCAACTATTATAGATCTTTGATATAAAGGTTTAACAACAAATAATTTTTCTTGATCTTCTTTGCTATATTTTTTTAATAATTCTTCTTGCTCTGCTTGGCTAAAAACATTTCTATCGCCAAAAAATTTTACATATCCGCCAAGAGGAATTGCGCAAAATTTCCATCTTGTTCCAGATTTATCATTAAAACCAAATATTTCTTTACCAAATCCTATAGAAAAATCTGTGACACCTACTCCGTACTTCTTAGCATAGTAATAGTGGCCATATTCATGAATAAATACTACAACTGTAAGTAGTATTATAAAGGGTATTATAAATGAGATTAAAATTTCCATTCGTTTACTTTGCTAAATAAAAAATTTCTAAAAGCTATAAGTCTTGCATTATTTTTTAATGATGCAGGATATACAAAATGAGTTTCCGTTGGCTTACCTGGTTCGGTTGGTAAAATTTTAGTGATGCCACTAATATTATGAGTAATATAATCTGGAAGCGCAGCTAAACCAACTCCACTTTGAACAGCTAATAACAGCCCGTAAACACTGTTTACTTTCATCACAGATTTTCTTTTTTTTCCATCTTTTGCACCTATTTTTAAAACCCAATCGGGATTATAAACTGGAGATGGAGCTCCCTTACCATAAGTTATAAATTTATGTTTATCTAAATCTTTTAGGGTTTTTGGATAACCATTTTTCTCTAAATATTCATTTGAACCATAAATATGATAATTAAAATCTACAAATTTTTTTTGTATCAAATTTAATTGTTTTGGTCTTCTCATCCTAATTGCAACGTCAGCTTGACGAGTTGCTAAATCAAGCTCTACATCATTAAAAATTAGCTCTATTTCTATATCAGGATGAAGATCCATGAATTCTTTTATTCGAGGAGTTAACCATGTAGTTCCAAAACTTACGACAGTAGTAACAACTAATTTTCCGTTTATCTTATCTTTTTGACCACTTAAATTTGACTCAACATCTTTTAGCTTTGAAATAATTTCATGAGCTGATTTAAAGAGATATTCGCCATTTTCAGTAAGAACTAAACCTCTAGCATGACGTTCAAATAATTGGACCTTTAAATCGGTCTCTAAACCTTGAATTTGGCGGCTAATTGCTGATTGGCTTAAATTTAAGATAGTTGATGCTTTGGTGAAACTCGATGCCTCAGCAACAGTATGAAAAATTTTTAATTTATCCCAATCCATTATTTAAATGATTATAGTTTATTTATTTGGATTTACTATAGTTCTTCCAAATAACTCGCCTTTTAGAAGCTTTGGATAAACATCTAAAAGCTCCGTAAAAGAAAGCTCTTTTGTAAATGAATTTACTTTTGAAAAGTCAATTAATTTTGCAGCTTCATTCCAAACAAACTCACGTCTTTTTATTGAAGATCCAGATGAGTCGATGCCCCAGAGTTTAACACCTCTGATAACAAAAGGCATGCAATTTGTATTTATCTTAATTCCTCCTGCATTTCCTGGTAAGGCCACAATTCCACCTGGTTTGGTTTGAGCTAATATTTTTGTTAAAGAAGCGCCTCCCACAGTATCAACTACTCCGTCCCAAACTCCTTTTTCAAGAAGCTTACTTTCTCCCTCGAATTCTTTTCTATCTATAATGTTTTTTGCACCTAAATCTTTTAGATAGTCGTTTTTATCTTTTTTTCCTGTTACAGCGTGAACATCATATCCCATTTTAGATAAGATCATTATGGCAATACTTCCAACACCTCCTGTAGCACCAGTTACCAAAACATCTTTTATTTTTTCACCTAACAATAATTCCTCTTTGGCTTTAACCGCAAAAGAACATAGAAGAGCCGTAAAGCCAGCTGTACCTAGCATCATAGACTTATGGGTATCTAAATTTTTTGGTATTTTAATTAAAAAATTAGCGTCAACTTTTGCATACTGAGCGAAACCGCCAAAGTAAGCTTCTCCAACTCTAAACCCAGTTAAAATTACTTTATCATCTTTTTTAAATTTATCATCTTGACTTTCAACTACAGTACCTGAAAAATCAATTCCTGGCACAAATGGAAATTTTCTTACTATTCTCCCACCGTCTTTCAAAATCATGGCATCTTTGAAATTTAAACTTGAATAATCTATTTTTACTAAAACGTTTCCGTCTTTAAGATGACTTGTATCAATTTCTTTAATTTCTCTTGTAAATTTTTCGTTTTGATTATCTATTACTATTGCTTTAAATTTTTCAAACATCTATTTAGCAATGTATCTTAAGTACCTATTTTGTATACTTAAATCTTCTCTGAAAGAACCTAAAAAATAGTTAGTTACTGTAGTAGCTTTTTCCTTTTTGATCCCCCTCATTGTCATACATTGGTGCGCTGCATCAACAGTTACCGCAACGCCTTTTGCGTCAAGTGTTTTCATTAAAGTTTTTGCTACTTGCATTGTAAGTCTCTCTTGGGTTTGTAGTCTTTTTGAAAAGACTTCTACTGTTCTAGCTAATTTACTTAACCCCACAACTTTTTTGTTTGGAATGTAAGCAACGTGAGCAACCCCAATAATTGGTGCCATATGATGTTCACAATGACTTTCAAGAGTAATATTTTTTTCAACAACCATATCGTCATAGCCTTCAACGTCACCAAAAGTTTTAGATAAATCTGCTTCAGCGTCTTGATGATACCCTTTAAAATATTCTTTAAAAGCTTTAATAACCCTTTTAGGTGTCTCAATTAAGCCCTCTCTATTTGGATCTTCCCCGATCCATTTAAGAATAGTTTTAAATGCCTCTTCTGCCTGTTTGTCGGAAACTTCAGGCTTTTTTGAGGAACTTTTATCTGCGTCTTTAACTAACTTCATTGTTAAAAGGTTTTATAGGACATATTTGATTAATGCAAATTGCTATTTTGCCTTTTTTTCATTATTTTACGATCATGTTTAAAAAAAGAGAGAGTGTATTTGAGGTAGAAGAGGGAAAATTTCTATCTCCTAAATTTGATAAAGATGGACTTATTCCAGTAACCACCTCTGACAGTGGCTCCGGTGAATTATTAATGCACGGTTACATGAATGAGGAAGCTCTAAAAAAAACAATTGAAACTAAAGAGGCTCATTATTGGAGTAGATCTAGAAAAGATATATGGCACAAAGGAAAAACAAGCGGTTTTGTGCAAAAAGTTATTGATTTAAGAATAGATGATGATCAGGATGCATTGTGGATGTCAGTAGATATAGGAAACGGAGCAAGTTGCCATGTAGGATATAAATCATGCTTTTACAGATCAATACCTTTAGGAAAAATTGAAAATTCTGAAGAAATTAAATTAGAATTTAAAGAAAAAGAAAAAAAATTTGATCCTGAAAAAGTTTATAAAGGTCAACCTAATCCAACTAAGCTATAATTATGAAAGTATTAAGCCCTTTTGGTCCAAAAATAGCTAAATTAAAATTTTCAAATAAACTAATAAAAAAAATTAATAATGAGGTTGACCAAATTTTAAATAAAAAGAGTTTATTAAAAAAACTGGATTATTCGAAAAAATTAGTCGGGCAGGTAAAACAAGAATTTCAATTACCGAAATCTTTTGTAAAAAAAAATTTGGAAAAAGTAATTTCTAATGAAGTAAAAAAATATGTTTTTAAAACTATTGGAAAAAATGTAAAGAAAATTTCAATTAAAAATTTTTGGATAGTGAGACAATTTAATAATGAATATAATCCAATACATTACCATGATGGACATATATCTGGTGTGGGTTACTTAAAAATTCCAAAATTTGTTCCAAAGGGCCGTAAAAAATCAAAAATTGATGGCACAATAGATTTTATAAATGGAAACAAGATGTTTTTAAGTAATAGCATTTACAATCATCAGCCCAAAGAAGGTGATGTAATTCTTTTTCCACATTATTTGATGCATACAGCATATCCATTTAAGTCGGGTGGAGAAAGAAGATCTTTTTCATTTAATTTAGAAATAGATTCTAAAATTGCTAATGTTTTCTCAAGATGAGTAATGAAATACAAAAAAATGTTTTTGGTGAGCCGTTAGAGCCATGCTCTAGCGATCCACTAACTGGTTGGTTAAGAGATGGATGTTGCAATACTGATAAAAATGATAGAGGGGTTCATACGGTTTGTGCAAAAGTAACAGATAAATTTTTAATTTGGTCTAAGAAGGTAGGAAATGATTTAATTACACCGCATCCGGAGTTTGGATTTCCTGGTTTAAAAGATGGTGATTGTTGGTGTGTCTGTGCAACTTGGTATGCGAGAGCAATAGAAGAGGATGTTGCCTGTTCAGTTTTTTTAAAAAAAACTAATATTAAAACTTTAGATCTTATACCAATTGAGAAATTGAAAAAATTTGCAGTAGATTTATCTTAGTAAATTTTCGAACCTCGAGTTTTAATTATTAGCTCGAGTTCACCATACTCGTCACAGTTACAACCTTTAAGAACTTCTAATCTTTCGTTAGCCTTATCAATTCTATTAGTTTGTACGTAAAGTTCACCTAGGTACTCATTAATACCGTTATGATTAGGGTTAATACTTAATCCTTTTAAATAATATTTTTCAGCTTGATCAAAATTTCCGGCCTTTCGTGTAGTAAAGCCCATATAGTTTAATATATCTGGATTTTTTTTGTCAGACTTATGTGCTTTTTCAAGTTTATCAAAAGCTTGAGAGTAAAGTTTTATTGCTTTATCCGTTTTATCTTTTTTTTCTAATTTACCTGCTCTTTTAATTAAACTTACAGCTTGTTTGTAATTAGATTTTGAAACATCTTCACCTCCGCCGCTACTTCCGCTACTGTCGCTGCCAGCAGCAAAAAGATTAGAACTGAGTAAGATAAAAATTAATAAAGTTATAAAATTTTTCATATAATTTATTAACAACTTTAAAATAAATTGTTATGCGACAGATGATCTTCCTCCATCCACGCCAAATATTTGGCCAGTAATCCAGGAACTCTCATCCGTAAGAAGAAATTTAGCTACTGAGGCAGAGTCTTCCCCTTGGCCTATCCTTTTCATTGGGTGCATTTTGGCAATACCTTCAGCAACCTTTTCGTTTTTGAGTAAAAAGTTAGAAATTTTGGAATTAGTCAAACTAGGTGCTATACAATTTACACGAACATTAGGAGCAAACTCGGCTGCTAATGCCAAAGTCAGACCTTCTATAGCTCCTTTAGCTGATGAAACGATCGCATGATTTGGGAAACCTTGTTTTACTGCAACCGTTGAAAATAAAACTATTGAACCTTTGTTTTTTTTTAAATTATCTACTAATGATCTTATTACCTCAGTAGCTGAGATAAGATTAAGATTAAAAGACTGCATAAAGTCACTTTTTTTAGTTAACTTTAATGGTTTTAAATCTATTGAGCCTACACAAAAAGCTAGACCATTAATTTGATCATCTTTTAAATCAGTCGATATTTTTTCAGAAAAATTTTCCTCGAGAACATCGCAAACGGTAAATGTTGATTTTAGATCGTTTGCTAAAGATGACAAACTAGACTCATCTCTTCCTACCAAGTGTAATTCTTCACCGCTTTCATACAATTTTTTTGCCAAAGAAGTTCCGATTGATCCGGTCGCTCCTAAAATTACTTTTTTCATAATTAAAAATAACATTATTAAAGGTTATTTACATGCAAATAATGACGCGTGTAATATCTTAATAAAATATGTATTTTGTTACTTATGAAGCTTTTTATAATTTTAGGAAATCAACTTTTTAACCCAAAATATCTCTCTGATTATAAAGATCATACTTTTTTTATGGCAGAAGACTACGGTTTATGCACCTTTGAAAAACATCACAAATTAAAAATACTGTTATTTTTATCTTCAATGAGATCATTTAAAGATGAGCTTAAATCGAAAAATTTTAATTTAATATATAAAGATGTAAATAAAGATTTTAAATTATCCTACGAAAAAAAATTAGAAAAGACTATTAAAGAAAAAAAGATAAAAGAAATTACCTTTTTTGAAATTGAGGATAAATTTTTTGAAAAAAGAATATTAAATTTGGGAAAAAAAAATTCACTTAAGATTAACCAAGTTAGATCTCCGATGTTTTTAATGGAGAGACAGGAATTTAAAGATTACCTTTCTAAAAATAAACGACCTTTCATGGCAAATTTTTATAAAATCGTAAGAACAAAAATGAATTTATTAATGAATAAAAATGGAACTCCAAAAGGAAATAAATGGAGTTTCGATGAAGAAAATAGAAAAAAACTTCCTAATACTATAAAAGTCCCTGTAATTTCTAAGGTAAAAGAGACAAAGGAAACTATTGCTCTTAAAAAATTTATTAATTCTAATTTTCAAGATCATCCAGGGAATACTGATAGATTTTGGTTCCCAACAACACGAAAAGATGCAAATAAGTGGCTAGATGATTTTTTGAGAGAGAGAATAAAGCTTTTTGGGGATTATGAGGATGCAGTAACAGATAAATCAAATACTGTTTTTCATAGTGCGCTAAGTCCACTTATAAACCTAGGTCTAATAGCTCCAGAAGAAATAATAGAGAAGTTAAGAAAGATTGAAAATAAAATACCTATGAATTCTTTAGAAGGGTATATTAGACAGATTATAGGTTGGAGAGAGTTTATGAGAGGAATTTATCAAAACTATGATCACCGATTAGATAATACTAATTTTTTTAATCATAAAAGAAAAATGAAAAAATCTTGGTACGACGGAAATACTGGTTTAGATCCGTTAGATCATGCAATTAATAATGCTAAAAACTACGGCTGGTCGCATCATATTGAAAGACTAATGATATTGGCAAACATAATGAATCTTTGTGAGATAAACCCTAAACAAGTTTACAAATGGTTTATGGAAATGTTCGTAGACTCATCTGACTGGGTAATGGCGCCAAATGTTTACGGAATGGGATTATTTAGTGATGGCGGAATATTTGCAACGAAACCTTATATTTGTGGATCTAGTTATTTTCTTAAAATGATGCATTTTAAAAAAGGTCCTTGGTGTGATGTAATGGACGGATTATATTGGAAATTTATAGATAGACATAAGAAATTCTTTTTAAAAAATCCACGTCTTGCAATGATGGTTAGAGTTTCTGAAAAAATGAATAAAGAGAGAAAAACAAGAATTTTTAAAGCTGCCAATAATTTTATAAAAGATAATACTAATGGTTAAAGTTTTTTTTAACAATTCATGTAATATTTGTAGAGCTGAAATCAATCATTACAAAAAACATAGCGATAATAGTGTTGAGTGGATAGATGTAACTGATAATGAAGAAGCTCAGAAAATTACTTCTAAATCTTATAAAGATCTTTTAAGAAGAATGCATGTTATACAAGATGGTAGAGTAATTGATGGAGCAGAGTCTTTTTTAATAATTTGGAAAAATGTTCCTAAATATAATTTTTTATATAAAATATTTAAAATTAAACCTTTATTTTTTATATTAAATATCTTTTATGAGATTGCAGCTTATTTTCTTTTTATAAAAAATAAACACCAACTAAATGATAAAAAAAGCTAATTTGCCAAAAAAAACTTGTCTAGTTTGTAATAAACCTTTTTCTTGGAGAAAAAAATGGAGACTAAATTGGGAGAGGGTAAAATACTGTTCAAAAAAATGTTCTTCTAAATAATTTATTGTAAATTAAAACTTGTTAAAATTTTAGGAATATTATTTTTAAAATTAAAATATCCTTTATTAGAAAATTGCCAAGAAAATTTATCTTCCTCACGCAAAATAAAATTTAATTCTAAATTTTGTTTTTTCCTTATGGCATTTAAATAAGAATAATTTTCTCCAATGCTTGGGTGAATAACATCAAAAGAATTAATTTCACTCGCCAGAGCTTTAAATTTTTCTTCATCTATGATTTTTATATCTCTAAATCGTTTTTTTTGGTCTCTTATTATTTTTGACTTATATTCTAATACATTTTTTTCAAGCTTCAACTTTCGAGCCTCATTACTTAATAAAACTAGATAAATATTTTTATATTTTTTTAAATTTTTATTTTCTAAATTTAACTCGTTCTCAAAAAATAATAAATTTTCATTTGAATTATCTTCTGAAATAAAATTAAGTGGATTTAATTTATATTCTCTTTTGTCTGATATAGGTGAAGCGTTCTCATTTAATTTAACATTTTTATATTTATCATTTGTGAACTTGCTTATATTCCATGATTGAGCAACGTAGTGTTTACCTTTAGTTTGCAATCCTGCTACCCATCTCCAACTTAAAGTATTAGAAGCGGCATCACCATCATATAAGTGTTTCATAAAAAACTCTGCACCTTTCTGCCAAGGTAAATTTAAAGTAAATATCCAAATGCTAGCAAACCACATTCTTGTATGATTATGTAAATAATTATTTTCTTTAAGCTCTTTTACCCAATCATTAAAACATTCAATTAGAGTTTCGCCATTGATTGCCTTTTTATAATTATCATCTTCCTTTAATCCTTTTAAATCTTCTATAAAGTCAGTCCAAACTTGAGGCCTAAGTTCTAACCAACCTTTCCAATAAACTCTCCAAAATATTTCTTGAATATATTTTTCAACTTTTTGATATGGAAACTTTGCTAAAACTGTCTTTGCAACTTCATGTTCGGTAATTAATCTATGAGAGATGTAAGGTGATAAGCAAGATACGTTTGATTTGTCTTTTGGCCCTAAATCAAAATTTCTTTTAAAACTATAATTTGCTAATTCACTGTTTATAAAAGCATCGAGCTTTTTTAACGCTCCTTCTCTTGAAGTTTCGAATTTCATTAGTCTTCGTCATCCCTCCACTCATCAATAAACAGCTTCCAACACGCAAAAGATACACAAACTATTCCAACGCAAAAACCAAGAAGCACACCATTATGCTTACCTAAGTATATTGTTCCATAATGAGTACTGAGTATTGGTGGCCCCACTAATATTGCACCAATAATCAAGTATCGAATAGCAAAAGGTGGTCTTTTCAAATTGAATTTCCTTGATCAAGTGGCATTGAAACTGCTGTGGTAAACCAACAATTTGTACAATTTTCCTCATTACCTTTGCTTACATGCCATTCATAAAAAAATTGTTGTTTCTCATCGGTTAAAACTTTTACTCCATAAACAAATTTATTCTCAGTATTAGTAATTAAATCTATTTTATGTGAAAAATGGTTTAACAATATTCTGTAATGAACGTCGTAGAGCATAATTCTGAATCTGGGATATGGGCCAGTCATTTTTTTATTATCAGGATGGGCAAATATCCATGTTTGTTTTATGCCGTTATCTTGATCATCATTATTTTTTAAAGCATTTAATTGTATTTTTATAACATCATAAGCAGACAAATTTTCAGCTGGTTTTATTATCTCTGCATTTGCTGAATTAATAAAACTCAAGAAAAAAATTGCTAAAATTATTTTTTTCAATTCCATATTTCTCTCAAGGTATCTTCTCTTTTACACGCCTTTTTATACATTAGATAACGAATAAAATTTTTTTCATAATAATCTTGGTGATAATCTTCTGCTTGATAAAATTCCTCAAATTTCCATACTAAAGTAACAATTTTTTTACCAAATTTCTTTTCTAAATTTTTAAAAGATTCGTCAATAAATTCTTTTTCTAGTTGATTTTGATAAAAAATTACTGATCTATAGCTTTTACCTTTGTCGCAAAATTGACCCTCTGAGTCAAAGGGGTCTATATTTGTCCAAAAAATATTAAGTAATTTTTCATAGTTTACTTTGTTTGGATCATAAGTTATTTCTAAAGCTTCTACATGGCCTGTATCTTTGTATATTACATCATTGTAAGTAGGATTTTTCAAATGCCCGCCTGAATAACCTGAAACTGTTGACAAAACACCTTCAATGCCATCGAACGACTCCTCCATGCACCAAAAGCATCCTCCTGCAAAATAAACTTTTTTTAAATTTTTTGATTGAGCAGACGTGCTTATTAAAAAAATTAGAATCGTAAATAAATATTTTTTCATATTTTAATGATATATTAATTTTTATGAAAAACGATGATCATATTGTCATAGACGATAATAAAGGTATTACAGATAATATTTGCGAAGAATGCAGAAGAGAAGACGAAAGTGTAAAACAAAACTTAATTATGCATAGCTACAAAATTTGTAACAGCTGTAACCTTTCAAAAAGAATTTTTCCTATTTAGAAACCTTTAAATAAAATAATTATTAAGAATAAAAAGAACGCTTGCACTAACCAAGAAACTACTACAACCCCAAATGCTTTCCAAAGGCTATCGTAGTCTAGCGCAGATTTAACTGCTACAACCATGCAAGCAAGCATCCAGAATGCTGAACCAACAAAAGTTACTGTCATTAACTCTGGTGTAACTCCAAAGACTCTGATTAATCCTGGTGCGCTTGAAAACCCAATCGTTCTTAAAAGTTCACCGTGATCACTTTTGGTTTTAATATCCCCAAAAAGTTTTACACCAACAAAATAAATTATATAAGCCCACACATACCAGCTTAAAAGAGAGAGCGCAGGAGCAATTAGAAAATTTGAAGCTCCCAAATGCAAAGATCCAACGCCGGCTGCAAGACTTGATAACACGACTACTATACCTGCTTGAAAAGTCGCTTTTTTATCTTTTTCAACCTCTTCGTAAAGATCTATATCTATTTTGATAGCTCTATAAATTCTATTTAAAAATAAACTAATCATTTTTTTTTGTAAAAGGTTTTAGTAATCTTAGAATCTTGTTATGTAAAGCTTTATTAGATGAAGCAATAATATTACCTCCTATTTCTGCAGGTTCATTTTTCCAGTTAGTTACAACAGCGCCTGAGTTTTTTATGATTGGTATTAAAGGTAAAATATCATAAGGCTTTAAGTTAGCTTCTATTACAGCGTCTACTGTTCCCTCAGCTAATAAACAATAATTTAAAGCATCAAATCCAGCTAACCTGAATGACCAACCAAATTTCTTTATAACTTTTCTTTGCCTTTCGTAGCTTAAGGTCCCATGAAAATTTCCGATAATTTTTACTGTTTTTAAATTGTTATTATTAGAGGATCTAAGAATTTTTTTTTTATTATTTTTAAAAATATAGGATTTTTTTTGATCATTTATATAAAATTTATTTAATTCTGGAAAATTCGCTAAACCAACTTTTGATTTTTTGTTTAAAGAAAGACCTATTAAGTTAGACCAAGTCGGTGCTCCAATAATAAAAGCTCTTGTCCCATCTATCGGGTCGATTGACCATTGAAAATGATTATCGGATTTTTTATTTTCAAACTCTTCACCAATAATGGAGTCTTTAGGAAATTTTTTGTGAATTAATGATCTTATGTATTTTTCAAAAGACTTATCAAAATTAGTTACCGGATCAAAAACTTTCTTATTTTTTGATTTGTTGTTTACTTTTATTACAGATTTTGATTTTTTTTTGTAAAACAGGTTTAATTTAGATGGTAAGGATTTTAAAAAATTAAAAGTTTTATTGTAGTTCATGTGTGTATATAGCTTAATTTAGTTTAAAATAAAAATATAAAAATTTAACACTAAAGCGTAAGTGCTCCATAAAAAGTAGGGAACCATTAAGGAAAAACTAATCTTATCCTTCGAATAATAAATTTTCATCAAGAAAATTATAAATATTAGAATTATAACTAAATCTAGTAACGCTAATCCTATTTGATGAAAACCAAAAAAAATAACACTCCAAATCATGTTAAAAAAGAGGTGCAAAAAATATAAATTTAAAATTTTGTAATCATAATATTTTGTCCAAATACGCCAAATTGCTACTGACATTAAGATATATAAAGTCGTCCATACAGGCCCAAACACCCAGCTTGGAGGATTAAAACTTGGAAGAATTATCTGAGAATACCAAGGCTCTTTGAAAGTGGCAGTTGTAAATCCACCAATTCCAGATGCTAAAAATGTGATCAAAAAAATGAATATAAAGGATAAATATTTATTCTTAGTCATAAACTAAAGGTATAACTAATTTGTGTCTGAAAATCAGAAAAAATAGGGAGTAAATTATATAATTCTTATAAGTTTGATTCTACAAACTCCCAATTAATTAGTTTATCGAAAAAATTTTCTAAGTAAGCTGGTCTTTTATTTCTATAATCTAAGTAATAAGAATGCTCCCAGACATCGCAACCTAATATTGGTTTCATATTATGAATTATAGGGTTTTCAGCATTAGGTGATTTAGTTACTACAAGCTTATCATCTTTTAAAGATAACCAGCACCATCCAGATCCAAACTGAGTAGCTCCAGCATTGATAAACTCTTCCCTAAATTTTTCAAAACTTCCGAAATCTTGTTTAATTTTATTTTCAAGTTTTGATGGAACGTTTCCGCCTCCATTAGGCTTCATACACTTCCAAAAAAGATTATGATTCCAATGTTGACTTGCGTTATTAAAAATACCTGCGTTTTTTTCAGAAGATGATTTTTTAATTATATCTTCTAGAGATAATTTTTCATAGTTTGAACCTTTTATAAAATTATTTAGATTAGTAATATATGTTTGATGGTGTTTACCATGATGTAAGTCCAAAGTTTGCTCTGACATTATTGGGGAAAGAGCTGAATTGGTGTAATCTAGTTTAGGAAGCTCAAACATTTCAATCTTTTACAAACATTACAGTTAATTCCGCAACTTTTATTCCAAACTTAGTCATTGTTGCTCTGTTAATTGCCACACGCTCATCTTGCATGAAAATCCAATCATCAAAAGTAATTTTGATATTTTTGCCTTTAACAGGCACAAGTAATACGTACTCAAATTTAAAAGCTGGGCCATATGAATATCCTTTAGCTACCCCAACTACATCAGAAGCTGTTCCCTCATAGTTATGTTCATCAATTTTTTTAATAGTCCATTGACGAGTTTGTCTTTCCCCATCGTTCCAATCAAAAACTTCGTCTAAAATTAATTGAGATCCATCCCATTTTCCGTTTAAATCAGCTTTAAATTGTCTCGTAACTTTTCCAGATCTATTTTGTAATACTCCCCAAGCTTTGACATTACCCGATAAATAATTTTCGATGACTAGTCTTGGTTTTTGATCTTTAAAATCTGTCGGTTTCATTTTATTTGCACATCCTGTTGTTAAAATTAGTAAAAATAATACTACAAATTTTTTCATGACGAATATCTATTAGACATAGAGAATTGAATCAAGTTAATGTTTCTAGACTTAAAACCGCCTTCACAATAAGATAAGTAAAATTCCCACATACGCTTGAAATAATCATCAAAACCAAGTGGGCTAATTTTTTCCCAAACGCCTAAAAAATTTTCTCTCCATGTTGCTAAAGTTTTGGCATAATCATCAGAGTAAGTATTAATTTTTTCTAGTTTAAGTTCGTTTTTTTTAATTATATTTTTCATAAATTTAACTGAAGGTAAAAATCCACCAGGAAATATATATTTTTGAATAAAATCCTCATTTGCTCTATATCTTTCGAATAAGTCATCTTTTATCACAATACCTTGAATAGCAGCAGTGCCATTATTATTAAGTACTTTTTTTATTGTGCCAAAATATTGATCCATATATTTTTCACCAACAGCCTCTATCATTTCTATCGAAGCTACATGATCGTACTTTTCGTTAAGATCTCTATAGTCTAAAAACTTAACAGTAACTTTGTTGTTTAACCCTGAGTCAAAAATCTTCTTTTTAGTAAATTCATATTGATTTTTTGAAATCGTGATACAGTCCACACTTACATCGTAGTTTTTAGCTAAAAATTCGGCAAAACCGCCCCAACCACATCCTATCTCCAAAACCTTGTTACCATCTCTAATATTCATCAAATTTATAAGCTCTTGAAATTTATTTTTTTGAGCAATTTCTAAATCATCTTTCTCGTTTTTATAGACCGCGCTTGAATAAGTAAGAGATTTATCAAGCCACATTGAAAAAAATTCATTCCCTAAATCATAATGTTTTGAAATATATTTTATACTTTTAGATTTTGTATTGGATGCAAATATTTTTTTTAAAAAATTTTTTATTTTTTGCAATTTTAAACTACCTGAAAAAGAATAAATTGTGTTGATGTTTCTCGCCGTAAGTTCAATTAAATTTGTTAAATTTGAGGTATAAAAATCTTTTTTCATATGAGCTTCTCCTAAGGCTGAGCTTCCTCCCATAACGACGTTTAAGAAAAAATTAGGATTGTTAATTTTGATATCTGAGTATAATTTGCTCTCTAAATCACCAAAATGAAAAACTTTTCCATCATAATTTATAAGTTTAAGATTTCCTTGTGAAATATTCTTTAATTTGTTTAAGACAAATTTTTCTGAAATTTTTATTAAACTCATTAATATTCTTCGTAACTTAAATTATTTTTTAATTTTGTATTTCTTTTTCTGTATATTGCCCCTTTTTTCCACAAAAGTAATGCTTCAAAATGTATCGAAGTGATAATTTTAAGCGTCATCAAAGGGTATTTAAAAAGATTAACTATAAGTTGTTTAGTGTTAAATTTTTTTCTCTCTCCTGTTTGAGTGGCTGTTAAAATTGTTCCTATTGAGTCTGTTTGTTTAATAAAGACTGAAAGTTTATCATTGGGATTAAGCAATTTAAAATTATAGTAAGTTTCCATATCCATAAATGGTGATACATAAAACTTTTTTTTACATTTTTGAGCTATTTCCTCACTCTCTTTAATCTTAAAAATATAAGTATGCTGCTCATTGAAAGTATTTTTTACCTCGTAAAAAATTGCTTTTAATTTATTTTTCTCATAACAATAAAAAATACTTAAAGGATTGAACACATAGCCAAAAATTCTTGGATAACAAAGTATTTTAATTTTATTAATTTTACCTTCTATATTGAACCTGCTAATATTTTTAAGAACCCAATCTTTTAAATTACTTCCGTCACGTTCTCCATGATCTTTGTCGTAAAAGCTGAAAATATTAAACTTATTATGAGAAAATATATTTATTGATCTGTCTAATTGATTGATTTCATCTAAATCAACTAATAATGAGAAAGTTTTATATTTTAAAAAATGTCTAACAGGTTTAAATCTTGTATGAGTTACTTCGCCATTATAAATGCAGGAATTCATCAAATTTTAAAGTTATTTATTAAATCTATAGACGATTTTAATCCATCTTCGTGAAAACCGTAACCAAAATAACTTCCACAAAACCAAGTTCTTTTTTTTCCTTGTATTAGCTTCAAATCTTTTTGAAGCACAGTATTCTTTGAGTTCAAATAGGGGTGAGTAAAATTAATTTTTTTTATAACAAAATTTTCATTGATTTTACAAATGGGGTTTAAGGTTAAAAAATAGTCTTTGGATGTACCTAAATTTTGTAGTTTGTTTAACCAATAGGTAATGCATGTCTTTTCGCCATCTGAGACTGAATTCCAACTAGACCAAGCCCTTTTTTTACGAGGCATTAATTTGTCATCGGTATGTAGATAAGCTTCATTTTTCACATAATTAAATTTTTCCAATATATTTTTTTCTTGTTCAGTAGGTTTTTCTAACATTCTTAAACTTTGGTCTGCATGTGAGGCTAAAACTACTTGATCATAGTCAACATATTCATTGCCAATAATCACTCTTACGTTGTCATTACTTCTAATTACCTTATCTACTTTATAATTTTTAAAAACTTCTCCACTAATTTTTTCTGTTACTTTTTTTACGTAAGCTCTACTTCTGTTCGAAACTGTGTACCATTGTGGTCTATTTTTAAATTTAAATAATCCATGATTAGTAAAAAAATTTAAAAAAAATTTTAATGGCATTTCCTTTGCTTTATTAAATGGCATTGACCATATAGCTGCAACCATAGGTATTAAGTGATAATTGATAAAGTAGTTAGATAATTTTTTTTTGTTAAGAAAACTACCGAGAGTTTCCTCTTTAATTTCACTTTTAAGTAATTTTGGAGCGTTTTTATAAAATGTTATTATTTCTCTAATCATATTTAAAAATTTTAAATCAAGAAAATTGAATTTATTAGCAAAGATGCCGCCTAGACCACTACCACTATATTCAACATTGCTATTCTGAATTGATACAGAAAATGACATGTCGCTTTTTTCGTAGGGAACATTTAATTCGTTGAAAAATTTTACTAAATTTGGATAAGTAACCTCATTAAAAACAATAAAACCTAGATCTACTGGAACAATCTTATCATCTTCTTTAATCTCATAAGTGAAAGAATGTCCTCCGAAGTGATCGTCTTTTTCGTACAGATCAACTTTATATTTTTTCGAGAGAAAATATGCAGAAGATAATCCTGAGATACCTGAGCCGATAACAGCAACTTTCATTAAAAAAAATTAAGCGGCTTCATCTTTATATTCATCCATTGAAGGACATGAACATACTAAATTTCTATCTCCAAAAACGTTATCTACTCTAGCAACCGGTGCCCAGTATTTATTATTTTTTACGTACTCAGTTGGAAAAGCTGCTTCCTCTCTAGTGTAAGCGTGCTTCCACTCACTAGAAGCTAATTCAACATAAGTATGAGGTGCATTTTTCAGCGGGTTATCTATTTTGTCAAACTTTGATGATTCTACTAAGTTTATCTCTTTTTTAATTTTTATAAGTGCATTACAAAATTTATCAATCTCTTCTAAATTTTCACTTTCAGTTGGCTCAATCATGATTGTACCAGCAACAGGCCATGACATTGTTGGGGCATGGTAGCCAAAATCAATTAGTCTTTTTGCTAGATCCTCCTCAGAGATACCCGAACTTGCTTTAATTGGTCGGATATCAATTATGCATTCGTGTGCAACATTTCCATTTTTGCCAGTGTAAAGAACTTTATAATCTTTGGATAATTTTTTTGAAATATAATTTGCATTTAAAATCGAAACTTGTGACGCTTTTTTCAATCCTTCAGCACCCATCATCTTTATATACATCCAAGATATTGGAAGTATACTTGAACTTCCCCATGGAGCAGCTGATACAGCTCCCATTCCATTCTTAGGGCCAGCTTCTTTAATAATTTCGTGTGTTGGTAAAAAATCAGCTAAGTGTTTAGCACAAGCAATTGGACCCATTCCTGGTCCGCCTCCTCCGTGAGGTATACAAAATGTTTTATGTAAATTGATGTGACAAACATCCGGTCCAAATTTCCCTGGTTTTGCAACACCTACAAGTGCATTTAGATTTGCTCCATCCATATAAACTTGTCCACCATGCTTATGAATAACTTCACAAATATCCATAATTTTTTCCTCGAATACTCCATGGGTAGAAGGATAAGTTACCATTAAAGCAGCCAAATCTTTTGAGTGTTTTTCGGCTTTATTTTTAAGATCGTCTATATCAACATTTCCGTCGTCGTCACAATTGACTACAACCACTTTCATCCCGCACATTTGGGCACTTGCTGGATTAGTTCCGTGAGCTGAATCCGGAATTAGACAAACGTTACGATTGTCTTGTTTATTATTCTTATGAAATTTTCTTATAGTCATTAGACCTGCATACTCCCCTTGAGCTCCAGAGTTAGGCTGTAAAGAAACTGCATCATATCCAGTAATTTCTTTCAGATCATTTATTAAATCATTAAAAAGAATTTTATAACCCTCCATTTGATTTGTAGGAACAAAAGGATGTGGAAGTGAAAACTCTTTCCAAGTAATTGGAATTAATTCTGCTGTTGCATTAAGTTTCATTGTACAAGATCCTAAAGCGATCATTGATCTATTCAGTGCAATATCACAATCTTCTAGTTTCTTTAGATATCTAAGCATTTCAGTTTCGGAATGGTATTTGTTAAAAACTGGATGGGTTAGGTATTTTGAAGTTCTTAAAAGATTTTTTGGAAGGTTATCTAGTTCAACCTTTATATCCTGTTTGATAATTTTAGAAACTCCAAAAAGTTTTAACAATGAATTTACATCATCAAGTTTTTTTGCTTCGTCAAAAGCAACTGATAAATGTTCTTTATCAACTTTTCTTAGATTAATATTCTCTTTTAATGCAGCTTCATAAATAGAATTTGTTTTTTCTTTGGTCTTAATTGTAACGGTGTCGAAGAAATGGTCTGATAAAATCTTGTAACCACCTGTTTTAATGCTATCAGCAAAAATTTTAGCTAATTTAGAAGTTCTATTCGCTATTTTAAGTATTCCTTCAGGTCCATGATAAATTGCAAAGGCAGCAGAAATAATAGCTAATAATGCTTGAGCAGTACAAATATTGCTTGTTGCTTTATCTCTTCTAATGTGTTGCTCCCTAGTTTGTAAAGAAAGCCTGTAAGCTTTTTTTCCGTGTCTATCTTTTGAAACGCCTATTATTCTTCCTGGCATTGATCTTTTAAATTCTTCTTTTGTAGCAAAAAATGCTGCATGAGGCCCACCGTATCCCATTGGAATACCAAATCTTTGAGCACTACCTACAGCAATATCAGCCCCGAGTTCTGCCGGAGTTTTTAATCTAGCTAAAGCCAATAAATCACAAACTAAGATAGCTTTTCCATTTTTTTTGTGTATTTGACTAATACTTTCACTAGGATCTGTTATTTCACCTAAAGTTCCTGGATAGGATAAAACTCCACAAATAATATCTTCATTAATTTTTGTAAGTTCTTTTTTTTCGTCACCAATGATCAATTCTAAACCAAAAGGATTTGTTCTAGTCTTTATGAGATCAATCGTCTGAGGATTACAATTGTTTGAAATAAATATTTTTTTTGAATTAGTTTTATCTAATCTTTGGCTCAAACCTACTGCTTCTGCTGTTGCTGTTGCTTCATCTAATAAAGAAGCATTAGCTATATCCATGCCCGTCAAGTCAATTATCGATTGTTGAAAATTTAAAAGCATTTCTAGACGACCTTGAGCCACTTCAGGCTGATAAGGTGTATAAGATGTGTACCATCCTGGATTTTCTAAAATATTTCTAAGAATTACATTAGGTGTAATAGAATTGTAATATCCCATTCCAATAAAATTTTTAAAGATTTTATTTTTTTTAGATATAGATTTTAATTTTTTCAAAGCATCGTTTTCTGACATTGGCTGATCGATTTTAAGATCATCTTTTAATAAGATTTTTTCTGGCACAGTATTACTCATTAAATCCTCTAATGATTTGTACCCAACATATTGCAACATTTTGGACTGATCTTCTTCAGATGGACCAATATGTCTTTTAATAAATTCTTTTGAGTTATCGTCAATCATTTAACTTGGGTTCTCCTTACAAAATTTATCATATTCATCTTTAGACATTAGGGAGTCATACTCACCTTTATCTTTTATCTTTAACTTAAAAAACCAGCTCGCACCTTCAGGGTCAGTATTTACGCTACCGGGGTCATCTGCAATGGCTTTATTTCCCTCAGTAATTTCACCAGAAATAGGAGAATAAACATCACTCGCAGCTTTAGTGGACTCTACAACAGCTGCTTGACCTTCTTTTTCTACAGCTTTTCCTGCATCAGGAACCTCCACAAAAACAATGTCACCGAGCATTTCTGTTGCGTGCTTAGTTATTCCTACTGTAGCAACATCTCCATCCAGTGAAACCCATTCGTGTTTTTTAGAAAATTTTTTTTCACTCATATTTGTCTACCCTTATTTAACATAACTTTTTTTATAAAATGGAAGTTCAGAAATCTTACCCCCATATTTTTTTCCTCTTACTTCAAGCTGAATAGATGTCCCTATTTCAGAAAATTCTGATTTAACATATCCCATTGCAACTGGAGCGTTCACACTTGGGCCAAAAGTACCGCTTGTAACGAATCCTATTTCATTATTATCTGACGAAAAAATTTTCGTATTTTCTCTAGCTATAACTTTTCCATCAGGCTTTATACCAACTCTAATTTTTTCACATCCGTTTACTAATAAATTTTTTATTTTTTCCCATCCATTAAAACCGCCAACTTCTTTCCTTTTTTTTGCTATAGCCCATTTTAAATTAGCCTCTACTGGATTTATTTTTTCATTTAAATCATGACCATATAAACACAGACCTGCCTCTAATCTCAATGTATCTCTAGCACCTAAACCTATCGGTTTAACTTCATTTGAAATTAAATAATCGACGAGCTTTTCAACTTTTGTGTTTGAAATTGAGATTTCAAAACCATCTTCACCTGTATATCCAGATCTTGTTACATAAAGATTTTCACCTTCATACTCAAAATTACTTCCAGTCATAAATTTTAAATTAGCAACACCTGGAATTAGTTTTTCTAAAATCTCCACAGATTTTGGACCTTGTAACGCTATTAAAGACAAATCGTTGTTTAAAAGATGTTTATGATTTTTTTTTAAAAATTGTGAAATTTGTTTAATATCGTTTTCCTTACAAGCTGCATTTAAGATTATACAAAAACCTTTTTCTGTTCTTGTAATAATTAAATCATCAATTATTCCACCTTCGTTATTCAGTAAAAAAGAATATTTTGAATGGTTAATTTTCAAATTTTTTAAATCTGCTGGTATAATTTTTTCTAAAGACTCTATTAATGTTTCATCCCCTTCTAAAAAAAATTGTCCCATATGTGACACATCAAAAAATCCAGCGTGTGTTCTTGTAGAAATATGTTCTTTAACAATACCATCTTTATATTGGATTGGCATTTCATAGCCAGCGAATGGAACAAATTTTGCCCCTAGGTTTTTATGATAATTATATAAAGCTGTTTTTTGTACTTCCATAATAACTCTTATCTAACCCCATCTGTCTATGTACCTGAGAGATTTAATCCTTCGGTGAGGCTTCCGCCTGCTTTCCAGAGTTATTACGGTAACGGTCCTTTTGCCTGAGAGTTTCCGGGGTGGTTGCTCCTTCGGCGCCTAAATGGTCTCTCCCGTTACGCAGAGGACTCTCCTCTAAATACAGTAAAAAGTCAAATGCAAATTATTCAAGTCTTGCTATGTTTTTTGTCAAAACTCTTCAATATTATTGCCGAAATAATGACTGCGCCACCTATAAATACACTAATTGGAGGAATTTCATTTAAAAATAACCATACCCAAAGAGGCGCACATAAAGTTTCCATCAACATCAAAATTCCAACTGTTGCTGACTCAACTGTTCTTGATCCGATTGTTATACAAATAAAGCTAACTGCTAATTGCGGAACTCCAAGAAGAAAACCCATCCATAGATCATGTTTAGTGAATTCAAAGGACTCTGCTAAGAAAAAACCGTAAATCAAACTAAATATTCCAGAATAAAAAATTGCAGGAACCATATCAACTTTGGTATTTTTTCTAATTATCATTACTAAAATCGCAAAATTTATTGGGATTGCTAACGCCACCATGTTCCCAAATAATGATCCGCCTGAAATAGAGTCTCCAACCATTATAATAATACCGCTCATGGCAAGAAGGATTGATATTAAGCCGATTAAAGAAACTTTTTCTTTTAGATAAAAATATCCAAATATTGCCAGAAACATAGTTTGTGTGCTTATAATAAAAACGACATTTGCTACTGTTGTATTGCTCATTGCAACTACAAAAGCAACAAAGCTAAATGATAAAACAAAACCTCCTAATAAACCTGGAAGGCCAGACTCTTTAATAATATTAAAGGTATTTTTTTTATAAGTTACAAAAAGAAAAGCTATTAGAGCTAAAAGGAAAAAAAAAGATCTTAAAAATAATATTTGCCAAATACTTACCTCTTCAAAAGATCTAATAATAAATCCTCCCCAGCTTAAACAAAAACCGCCAAATAAGAGTAGAATATAACCAGGTATTTTATATAAAAATTGCATTTAGAATTTTTTCAAAATATTTTTAAAATAATATTGTAAAGTCAAAGACCTAAATATCATAAATAATAAAAGAGATAACCAAATACCGTGATTGTCTAGATATTTTGTTAAGAAGATCGATACTCCAATATAACTCAAAACAGATGCTATCATTGCATTTCTAATTTCTTTTGTTTGGGACGCTCCAATAAATATTCCATCTAATTGATAACAAAAACATGCAATTGGTGGAATTATAATTACCCATAAGATATGCTGAAATGAAATAAATCTTAAAATCTCAATATCAGTAATGATATAAATTATTTCTTTGAAAAAAATTAAATAGATTATTGAGATAATGATAGCAGTGATAAAACTTACCTGAATAGAATTTCTTACAACTTCTAAAAAAGATTTTTGGTTTCTTCTCCCTACAGCGAAACCTACAATACCTTCAGTCGAAAATGCATAAGCATCTAAGAAGAATGATGATAAAATTATAAATTGCATTAATATTGTATTAACTGCTAAATAATCTTCTCCAATTTTTGAACCAAGATAAGTTACCCATAGAAAAGCAAATGTGAGAAATAAAGTTCTTATAAAAATATCTAAATTTATATTTAAAAGTTTAAGTATTTTAGATTTTACTATTAAATTTTCAAATTTAGGAATTACTTTGAATTTTTGAATAATATAATTATAGGTAAATAATGTGAAAATAATTAAGGTTATATAACTTGAAATTAATGTTCCTAGAGCTACACCAAAAACTTTTAAATCATATGTTAAAACTAGTAGAGAACTAAAAACAATATTCAAACTTGATAGAACAATTATTAAAAAACTTGAAATTTTAGTTTTTTGTATACCTAGATAAAAACCCACTAAAACATAAATAATTAATTCTGCAGGAATTGAAAAAATTCTTACATTTAAATAAGTTTTTATTAATACCTCTGTTTCATCAGAGGGAGAAAAAAAATAACTTATTGCAATTTTTAAAGCCGGGAAGAAAATAATTATTATAAATGCTGCAATTAGAGCAAGGGCTATATTTCTTAAAATCGTTTTTACTATCTCTCTATAATCACTTCTTCCATAGGCCTGTGCAACTATTCCAACGGTGCCCATTCTTAAAAAACCAAAACTCCAAACAATCATTGTCATAACTGATGTAGCTATACTTGTTGCAGCTAAATACTTTGTTTCACTTAGATTTCCCATCAAGCCCGTATCAACCATTCCTACTAATGGAATAGCCAAGTTTGAAAAAAAAACCGGTATGGACAACAAAATTATTTGTTTTTTTGAAAATTTTGATGAGCTTTTGAACAGTTCCATTTTATTCTTTAATATATCTTAATAACCTTATATACATTGATTCTCGAATGTTAGAGCAAGTAATTATCTCAGTACAAATAATCCTCATAGACATAGTTATGGCTGCGGATAACGCGATCATAATAGGTTTAATCGCTGCAGGATTTGCAACAGAAAATAGAAGAAAAATTATAGCATGGGGTGTTGCTGCAGCATTCTTGTTTAGAATTGTTTTTGCATCAGGGGCTAATTATTTGTTTGAATTTGCTTGGATAAAGATCCTAGGCGGGGTTTTACTTTTATGGGTTATAAATAATTTAAGACAAGACTTTTTTGGTAAAAATAAAATTAAAACACCACAACTAAAATCTGCTGAGACTAAAAGCTTTAGTGTTGGGGTTTATCAAGTATTAATTGCTGATCTTACATTAAGTTTTGACAATACCATTGCAGTAGTAGCTGCCTCGAAAGGTAATTTTCATTTAATGGTAATAGGTTTGTTGTTATCAGTATTTTTGATCGCAACTCTTGCAAGTTATTTTGCTGAATATATCAAAAAACATATGTGGCTCGGATATTTAGGCCTGTTTGTGATTTTAGTAATTTCAATACAGTTAATAATTGGAGGACTTGTTAGTTATGAAGTTCTTTCGATTAACGAAAAATATAAATTTTTATTCTTATAATGTTAGATTTTTGTATTATAGGGTCAGGTGTATCTGGCTCTACAATAGCTCACCATCTTTCAAAAAAATATTCAGTACATATTCTTGATAAAGCAAGAGGTCCGGGCGGACGTGCATCAAATAAAAGATTTAAACAAAATTTAAGTTTTGACCATGGGGTTCAATATATTTCTCCAAAATCTAAAGAATTTTTAAAGTTTATAAAAAATCTTTGTAAAAAAAAAGAAGCAAAAATTTGGACTGGCAATCATTTAGATTTTACGTTTGAAAAAAAGGAAATTTCAGAAAAGTTTATTGGTAAGAAAGGCAACAATTTTATTTCTAAATTTTATACCAAAAAAATAAAAAAAAGTTTTCAATCTTCAGTCAAGACTATCTTAAATAATAAATATTTTTGGGAAATAAAACTTGATAATGGTGAAAATATTCAAGCTAAGTCTATAATTTTAACTTGTCCTTTTCCTCAATTAAAAAAAATCGCAGGTAAATATCTTGAAAAAAAAATATCAAATTTAAAGATTAATATGGAGCCTAACATTACAACAATGTTGGCTTTTAAAAATCAAAAAATAGTTCCTGTGAGTAGTATAAAATTCAATGATGACATTTTAACATGGGCAGCTTTTGAAAATAGTAAAAATAGATTTATTTCTTCAAATTCACTTTGGACATTACAATCCTCAATTGGATGGGCTAGAAAGAATATAAATCATTATAAAAAAAGTAAAAAAGCAGAAAATACTTTAATATCAAAATTTTTAAACTTTACAGGCTACAAAAAAAATAACATTATTTTCAAAAAAACACACGGATGGAAATATTCTTATAATTTAAATGGTTCACCTTTAAAGAGTTATTGGAATAAAAAGTTAAGGTTAGGATTGTGCGCTGATTGGTTTATTGGTCCTAAAGTTGAAAATGCATGGTTAAGTGCTAATGATTTAGCAAAGAAAATCAAATGATTAAAAAATACTTTTACCGTTTTTAATTCTTTTTCTCATTTTAGGTAAAATTTCAACATTCAGTCCTTTTAAATCTTTAGGTTTTAATTTTCTTAAATTTTGAACGCATTTTAAAAATCTTTGTGACTCTTTTTTTGAAATAATATTATCTGTTAGAACTTTAAATTTATTAATATATTCTTTTCTTCCAAATGGTCGTTTGCCAGCTGGATGAGCATCTGCAACATTGATCTCTTCTGATATTGTGGAACCATTTTTCATTTTGACAATAACTTTTCCACCAAAACATTTCTTTTTAGGATCCCTGTTATGATATTTTTTTGTCCATTTCTTATTCTCTTTGGTTGCTATTTTCCGCCAAAGTTGAACTGTGCTTTTTCGTCTAGCTCTTTGTGGTGTGTACGACTTTACGTGATGCCAAGCTCCATCCTCTAAAGCTACAGCAAATATATACATTATAGAGTGATCTAAAGTTTCTCTACTTGCATAAGGATCCATTTTTTGAGGATCGTTAGCACCAGTTCCAATTACATAATGTGTATGATGACTTGTTTCTATTGTAATTTTTTTTATATTATTTAAATTTTTAATTTTCTTATTTAAACTTCTTGCTAAATCAATTAATGCCTGTGACTGATACTCAGCAGAATGCTCTTTGGTGTAAGTTTCTAATATTGCTTTTTTTGGCTCATTAACTTTTGGCAAAGGAACAATATATTTTTTTCCAGGGCCTGATAGAACATAAGCTATAACACTATCCTCACCCTCATATATTGGACTAGGTGCACCCTCGCCTCTCATACATCTATCAACTGCTTCGACTGCTAACTTACCAGCATGTGCAGGAGCAAAAGCTTTCCAACTTGAAATTTCTCCTTTTCTTGATTGTCTAGTTGAAATAGTTGTATGTAGAGCTTGTTGAACTGACTGATAGATTGTTTCTGTATTTAATTTTAATAAACTTCCTAAACCTGCTGCAACACTTGGTCCTAAATGTGCTATATGATCAATTTTATGTTCGTGTAAACAAATCCCTTTTACTAAATTAACTTGAACTTCATAACCAGTTAAAATTCCTCTAATAAGATCTAATCCATTGCATCCTTTTTGTTGAGCAACTGCTAAAATTGCAGGTATGTTATCTCCAGGGTGGCTGTAATCTGCTGCTAAAAAAGTATCATGATAATCAAGTTCTCTTACTGCAGTACCATTCGCCCAAGCAGCCCATTCACAGTCAACTTTTACTTTAGGATTTAATCCAAAAACGTTTGCTCCATTCTTTCTGGGGTGTGCTAAAGCCATTTGTCTTGCAGAAACGACGGGCTTCCTATTGTAAGACGCTATTGCAACCGATGCATTGTCAATAATTCTATTAATGACCATCTCAATTGCATCTTTATTTAATTTTGCTTTGTCAGATGAAATTTCTGCAATTTTCCATGCTAGTTGGTCCTTCTTTTTTAAATTCGATTTAGATGGATGAACTTTTACTGTGATATTTCTCATTAATTGAGCATGTTACGTAAAACATACTGAAGAATTCCTCCGTTTTTATAATATTCTATTTCATTTTCAGTATCTATTCTACTCAAAGCTTGTATCTTTTTAATTGTTCCATCTTTATATTTTATTTCGCAAGCTACCTCTGCTCTTGGTTTAATTCCTTTTTCAATATCAACTATTGTAATGAGTTCAACTCCTGTTATTTTTAATTTTTTTCTATCAAAACCTTCTTTAAATTGTAGTGGCAAAACACCCATACCTACTAAATTTGATCTATGAATTCTTTCAAAACTTTCAGCTAATACAGCTTTAATACCTAGTAGCTTTGTTCCTTTAGCTGCCCAGTCTCTCGAGGATCCTGTCCCGTATTCTTTACCAGCAATGACAACTAAATCATTATTTCTTTTTTTATATTCCATTGCAGCCTCATAAACACTCATAACCTTGCCATCAGGCTGAAGAGTAGTAAATCCACCCTCTGTTCCAGGTGCCATTTCATTTCTAATTTTGATATTTCCAAAAGTTCCTCTCATCATTACTTCATGGTTTCCTCTTCTAGCTCCATAAGAGTTGAAGTCTTTTTGTTGGATTTGATGTTCCATAAAATAATCCCCCGTTGGACTATCTTTCTTGATGCTTCCTGCTGGTGAAATATGATCCGTAGTTACTGTGTCTCCTAATAACAAAAGTATTCTAGCATCATTAATTGCCTTAAATCCCTCAGGTTTATCAGAAAGATTATCAAAAAAAGGTGGTCTTTTTACATATGTTGAGTTTTGTTCCCAGTTATAAATATCACTGTCAACTGTATCGATCTCTCTCCATTCTTTTGGTCCTTCTGAAACGTTAGAATATCTTTTTTTAAACATATCAGCATTTAAAGAGGTAAGCATAATATCTTCAATTTCTTTGTTGCTAGGCCAAATATCTTTTAAGAAAACATCTTTTCCAGCTTTATCTTTCCCAAGAGAAGATTTATATAAATCAAAATTCATATTCCCAGCTAAAGCATAAGCAACAACTAAAGGAGGCGAAGCTAGATAATTCGCTTTTACATCAGGATTTATTCTACCCTCAAAGTTCCTGTTCCCAGATAAAACTGAAACCGCATATAAATCTTTTTCGTTGATTGCATCTGATATATTTTTATTTAATGGTCCTGAATTTCCAATACATGTGGTGCAACCATATCCTACAAGATTAAAACCTAATTCATCTAAATATTTATTTAAGCCAGCTTTTTCTAGGTAGTCTGTAACAACTTGCGATCCTGGCGCTAAAGAAGTTTTGACCCACGGTTTTACTTTTAATCCTTTCTCATAAGCTTTTTTGGCAAGAAGTCCAGCTCCGATTAGAACGCTTGGATTTGATGTATTAGTACATGAGGTAATTGCTGCAATAACAATATCTCCATCTTTTAATTTAAAATCTGCTCCTGCAACATCAGACTCTACAACTTTAGATCTTTTAGCGTTTTCTTTATAAACTTTAGCGAACGAACTTGCTGCCTCAGTTAGTAAAACTTTATCTTGAGGTCTTTTAGGTCCAGAGATACTTGTTACAACTGTGCTTACATCTAAAGATACTGTATCAGTAAACTCTACATCATTACTTGCCCATAGCCCTTGTTCTTTAGAATATTTTTCTACCAAAGCAATTGTTGCGCTATCTCGTCCAGATAATTTTAAATATTTTAGTGACTCATCATCAACAGGGAAGAAGCCACACGTTGCTCCATATTCAGGAGCCATGTTAGCAATAGTTGCTCTATCAGCTAAAGTTAAATTTTTTAGTCCTTCTCCATAAAATTCTACAAATTTTCCTACAACACCTTTTTTTCTTAACATTTCCACAATTGTTAAAACTAAATCAGTTGCAGTTGTGCCCTCTTTAAGTTTACCTTTAATTTCAACTCCAACCACTTCTGGAATTAACATTGAAATTGGTTGTCCTAACATCGCAGCTTCGGCTTCGATACCACCAACTCCCCAGCCTAACACGGATAAACCATTGACCATTGTAGTGTGGCTGTCTGTTCCAACTAAAGTATCTGGGTAAGCATATAAATCATTCCCGCTTTTAGATGACCAAACAACTTTGGATAAATATTCTAAGTTTACTTGGTGACAAATACCTGTTCCTGGTGGTACTACTCTAAAATTATCAAAAGCTTGTTGTCCCCATTTTAAGAAAGAATAACGCTCTCCGTTTCTAGAAAATTCCCTTTCTACATTTTTATCAAATGATTTACCTGAAGCATATTCATCAACCATCACTGAATGATCGATCACTAAATCTACAGTTGATAAGGGATTTATTTTTTCTGGATCTTTATTTTTATCTTTTACAGCATCTCTCATAGCAGCTAAATCCGCTACCGCTGGGATTCCTGTATAGTCCTGCATTAAAACTCTAGCTGGTCTGTAAGCTATTTCAGTATTAGATTTTTTATTTTTTAACCATTCTTTGATTGCTAAAATCTGTTTTTTATCGACAGTTATATCGTCTTCGTATCTAAGTAAATTTTCTAATAAAACTTTGAGAGATTTAGGTAGTTTTGAAATTCCGTCTAAACCATTCTTTTCGGCTATTTTTAAATTGAAAATTTTATATTCTTTACCTGATGATGAAATATTATCTAATGATTTAAAGGAATTTTTACTATTAAATTTCATGCGCTATACATAGAACAAAATCACACAAACGATAAGTAAAAAAGACATTGTGTAATTAAAATTCTTAATAAATTTATCACTTGTGGCGAATTTTCTCATGTATTTACCCATTAAACACCAGGCTGTTTGACTTCCAACAGCCATCAAAAACCATACAAATGTCAAAACAATCGAGTCTCTTAAATAGTTATTTTGTGTATCAATAAATAAAGAAATTGAAGTTAAACCAACGATAATGCTTTTAGGATTTACGAATTGAAACCAAAAAGTATTTAAAAAAGTTACTGGTTTTGGATCAATTTTTTTATCTTTTGTTTGTCCTGCAAAAGATAATTTGTATGCCATATATAATAAGTAGATTGATCCTAATATTTTTATTGTATTTTGAATAAATGCATACTTTTGAAAAATAGCTCCAGATGTAAGTTGCAAAAGAATAATTAAAAGCGTCCATCCGATAATTACTCCAAGCATAGTGGGAATGGCTTTTCTAAAACCAAAATTAAAAGCTGTATAAGATGTCATAATATTATTTGGACCAGGGGAAAACGCGGTTGCAATACCGAATAATATTAATGGAAAAAGTTGCATTTTAATTCAATGAGGCGCTCTAAACTTACTATGACAAGCCGAACAATTGCTCCACATTAATTCTTTCTGCGCTGCTCTTAGATCTTCAGCAGTCTCAATAGCTTTGGCAAGTTTTATCATATCATCTGATGCTTTTTTCATTAAAGCATTGAATTCATCTTTATTTTCCCAGATGCTCGGTAGTGCTCCTGTTTTAAATCCCTCTTTTGCATTTTCAGGAAAATAATCTAATAATTTTATATAATTATCTGAAATTTTTTTCATCAAAGGTTTAGCCTCCTCAATTCTTTTAGATTTCAGTAATATGGATATTTTTTTAGCGTTTTGATAGTTTTCGCTAAACATTGCTTTTCTACCTTTAATAATTTCTTCCACAGTTTGAGCATTAGCAGAAAAAGAAAGACTTAAAGAAAAAATAATAATAAGTGATTTTATTATTTTTATCTTTTGCATCATAAAATTTATATTGTCATGAAAACTGAAGATTTCCCATCTTTAAGTTGATAAATAACATAGGGCTCATCTTTATCACCTGGCATTCCTGGTGTGCCAATAGGCATTCCTGGTAATGCTATACCATCAATATCTGGTTGCTCTCTTAATAATTTATCAACTGCTTCAAACGGGACATGACCCTCAATAAAGTATTTACCCATAATTGTAGTATGACAAGACTGCATTTCTAATGGAATATTATATTTTTGTTTTATTGTATGAAGGCTTCTCATATCTGTTTGTTTTACTTTAAATTTTTCATCTTCTAAAAATAAGACATACCCATAGCAACATCCGCATGAGGGTGTCTTAAAGACTTCAACAATTTGTTTATTGTTAATATTGGCTAAAGCGTCTTTTTTATGTGTGACAAAATTAAAGATATAAAAAACAGAGATTAATACTACTGTAAAAATAATAAATTTAGATGTAGTGCTTTTAAATGACATATCTAATTTTAATTAATAATGAAATTATTTAACAGTCAAAATGAATATGGCCTATTGGCCAAATTGTTCCACTGGATTACATTTATTGTCTTAATAGCCCAAGTTCCTTTTGGATTTTATTTAGTAGGGCTTGAATTTTCTGATGAAAGAATTGAACTTGAAAATATACATATCCTAGTTGGAATAACCGTTTTCTATCTTACTTTGTTTAGACTAATTTGGAAATTTTTTAACCCAAGTCCATCTGAAACTAGAAGTTTTTTTAAAGGCCAAGTCTTTATTGGGAAGGCTAATCATTTCTTACTTTATTTAAGTATTTTTACCATAACTATCTCTGGAATTCTTAAGAAACTTTATATGGGAGAAACACTTAATTTTATATTTTTTAAATATGGATTTAAAAAAGATAATTTTGTTTTAGCTGATGCTTATTACCAAGTTCACATTTACGCTAATTACTTATTATTAGCACTTGTAAGTCTGCATATACTTGCGGTAATTGTTCATCATTTTGTTTTTAAGGATAAAATCTTAAACAAAATTACTTAGTGGCAAGCTTCGTTGAATTTTTTTAGTCTCCAATAATTATATGGCCAAGGCGTAACAAAACCGACAGCTAACATTATCGGCACTACCCACCAAGTTAAAATAGCTCCTCCTGTAAGAAAATAATCAGTAGCATTCATAGCAATTTCCATACTTACCATTGAGATTAAACTCATTCCAACCGCTGTTTTAAAAGCTAACTTAAAAGAAAAATTTTGTCTTAATAAGATAATAGTTTCTAAAATTATACTTGTAATTATCCCGTTTATAATTGCTAAAGTCATAATAGCTAGAACAGGAAAAGGAATTTTTGTTAATTGAAAAAATAAAATTGTTCCAAAATCACCTATTGAACAACCTAATAAACACCAAAATGTATTTTTTGCACTTCTAGACCAAGTGTGTTTACAACTCCAATTGAATGTTTCAGAACTCATTATGCAATATCTAAACCATTATCAGTTTTCTGAGATGGGTGCACTAGGACAACTTTTCCGTCTTTTTCAATAGCTCCAAGTACTAAAACTTCTGACACAACACCAGCTATATTTTTTGTCGGAAAATTACAAACCCCAATAACTTGTTTACCTACTAAATTTTCAGGAGTGTAATAGTGAGTAATTTGCGCTGAAGATTGTTTAATGCCTATCTCTTTTCCAAAATCTACCTTAACTACTAATGAAGGTTTTCTCGCCTTCTCATTTACTTTTACTTCTAAAACAGTGCCGACTTTAATCCTCACTTTCTTAAAATCATCATAAGTTATTTCCATAAATTCCTTTCTATAAATAAAAAAGGGGGCCTAAGCCCCCTTTTAAATTAGTTAAGTAATTGAATTACAGTTCTTTGTAATTACCTTTGCTCCACTCATAAAATACGTAACCTGGTAAGCTCACGTCACCTTTTTTATCAAAGCTTAGTGAACCAATTACAGTATCAAACTTGCCTTTTCTCATTACCTTAAGAACCTTAGCAGGGTCGTTTGATCCAGCTTGGTTAGCAGCTTGTTCAAATACTTGTAACGCAGCGTATGAATAAAGAACATAACCTTCTGGCTCAATACCAGCAGCTTTAAATTCTTTTACAACATCTGCAGCCGCAGGATTATTTCTTGGATCTGGAGAGAAAGTCATTAACGTACCTTCACCTGCATCACCTGTAATATCCCAATATTCAGCTGTAACTAAAGCGTCACCACTGATTAATTTAGTTTTCATACCTTGGTCTCTCATTTGTCTTACGATCAAACCACCTTCTGTGTGGTAACCACCAAGATATACTGCATCAATGTTATTTGATTTTAGTTTTGAAACTAAAGCAGAGTAGTCTTTTTCACCTGCTGTATAAGCTTCGTACATAGCTTCTTTAAGGCCAGCTTTCTTCATATTTTTTCTAGTCGCATCTGCTAAACCTTTTCCGTAAGCAGTTTTGTCATGAAGGATAGCTACTTTTTTACCTTTATAGTTATCAGCTAAGAATTTACCAGCTACTTCACCTTGCTGATCATCTCGACCACAAACTCTAAAAGTATATTTACCACCTTTATCCGTTAATGCTGGATTTGTTGAAGCTGGTGAAACTTGAATAATTCCTTCCTCGTTGTAAACCGCAGAAGCTGGAATTGAAGAACCAGAGCAGAAGTGACCTGCAACATAAGCTACACCTTGACCAGCAAATTTGTTGGCTACAGCTACAGCTTGTTTAGGATCGCAAGCATCATCTCCGATTTCTAATTTAACTTTCTCACCATTAATTCCGCCTTTTTTATTAACGTGCTTTAACCACATTTCAGCACCAGCTTTTAGCTGAGAACCAAATGAAGCGTACTGACCAGACATAGGTCCGGCAGAAGCAACAACAACATCAGCTTTTACTGAAGCAGTTGCAAGCATTAATGTTCCGGCAATTAATGAAAGAAGTTTATTAAACATTCTAAACATATTATTTCCCTTTGTTATTAATTAATTAATTATTGTTATTGAACACCTTTAACTAGATCTTGTAAATACGAAAAAAACTTAATTTTTTGTTCCACCCTCGAGGTAAGCTGCTTGAATATCTTTATTTTTGAGTAGGTCTTGACCAGAACCCATAATGGTAACTTTACCATTAACTAAAACGTAGGCACGATCTGCTAACTCTAGCGCCTTCTTTGCATTTTGTTCTACAAGAAAAATAGTAACATTTTTTTCTTTATTAATATTTTTTATAGAGGCAAATATTTGATTTACTAACTTTGGAGCTATCCCTAAAGAGGGCTCATCCAAAAGTAAAACTTTTGGTTTGCTCATAAGTGCTCTACCTATTGCCAGCATTTGTTGTTCTCCTCCAGACAATGTTCCCCCTCTTTGTGTTTTTCTATCGCTTAAAACTGGAAATAAGTCATACACTTCTCTTATATCCGTCTCAAAATGCTTTCCTTGTTCATTTGTGTATGCACCCAGTCTCAAATTTTCTTCAACAGTTAATCTAGAAAATATTCTTCTTCCCTCAGGGACTTGGCATATTCCCAGATCAACTATTTTATGTGGTTCTTTATTCTCAATTCTTTCACCATTAAAAGTTATATTACCATTTCTAGCTTTATTAACCCCACTTATAGTCATTAATAAAGTTGACTTGCCGGCGCCGTTTGAACCTATTAAAGAAACTATTTCCCCATCGTTTACGTCTATATCAACTCCTCTCAGTGCTTGTATTTTTCCATAGAATGTTTCGACATTTGAAATTTTAAGCATTATTCATCTACTCCTAGGTAAGCCTCAATTACTTCTTTACTTTTTTTTGTTTGTTCAGCAGTTCCTTCAAATATTTTTTTTCCATAATTCAATACTACAACGTGATCGGAAATACCCATCACAACGCTCATGTCATGTTCAATTAATAAAATTCCTGTTTTTTTTTCAGTTTTAATAAACTTCAAAAGTTTATTTAACTCTGCGGATTCTTTTGGATTTAGTCCAGCTGCTGGTTCATCTAAACATAATAGTTTAGGTTCAATACACATTGCTCTAACTATTTCCAGTTTACGTTGATCCCCATATGGTAGATCTCCCGCATTATCATCTGCTCTATGCGTCAATCCTATAATATCTAACCAATACTTTGCTTTGTTCACTGCTAGTTGTTCTTTATCTCTATAAGATTTTAAATTAAGTAAGCCATAAAGTGAGTATCCTGAAGCAATCATCAACTCATTATGTTGAGCAACTAATAGATTTTCTAATACGGACATTGCTGGAAACAATCTTATATTTTGAAAAGTTCTAGCCACCTTTGCAACGTGAGCAATTTTAAAATCAGTGTACTTTCTTAAAGACACTTTATTGTCAGCCTGATGTAAATACATCTGGCCAGTTGTTGGTTTATAAAAACCTGTTAAACAATTAAAGACTGTAGTTTTTCCAGCTCCATTTGGACCAATAATAGAAGTGATTTGATTGTTTTTTGCATCAAAACTTAAATCGTCTATTGCTACTAGACCGCCAAATTTCATTGTCAATTTTTCAACTGATAATAAATTACTCACTTTTTGTCTCCATGCATTAGAATAGTTGGTTTTCTATTAGCTAATATTCCTTTAGGTTTGAAGACCATGATAAGCACCATGGCTCCTCCAAATGCGATCATTCGATATTGTTCTAGATCTCTAAAAATTTCTGTTATACCAATTAAAAAAATTGAAGCGAGCACTACACCAGTTTGTGAGCCCATCCCTCCAAGGACAACAATTGCAACTATGATCGCTGACTCGATAAAAGTAAAACTTTCTGGACTTATAAAAGCTTGCCTTGTAGCAAAAAAAGATCCAGCAAATCCACCGAACATAGCGCCAATAGCAAAAGCTGTAAGTTTAGTATTTGTAGGATTAACTCCCAAAGACTTACATGCAATTTCGTCTTCTCGTAGAGCCTCCCAAGCCCTTCCAACAGGTAACTTTCTGATCTTCAATGTAAAGTAATTAGTGATTAGAGCTAATACTAAAATTAAATAATATAAAAAGATTATTCTATGCATTGTAGAATACTCTAATCCGAAAAAAGTATGAAAGCTCATCTCGCCCTCATCTGGTGATCTTTTAAATGGCAATCCAAAAAATGATGGCCTTGGAATACCTGTAATTCCATCTGGGCCATTTGTTACTTCATACCAATTTATTAAAATAATTCTAATTATTTCGCCAAATCCTAATGTAACAATTGCAAGATAATCTCCTCTTAATCTTAAAACTGGAAATCCTAACAAAATCCCAAAGAAAGCAGCGAACAAGCCTGCTAATGGTAAACATATCCAAAACGACCAACCAAAAGTCGTTGCGATAAGTGCATAAGAATAAGCTCCAACAGCATAAAAGGCTACATAACCTAAATCAAGAAGACCTGCTAAACCAACTACAATATTTAAACCCCATCCTAACATAATGTAAGTCAAAATCATTATTGCTACATCCATAAAGTACCTGTCAGTAAACGGTAGAAATGGAAATACTACTGCAAACAAAATTCCTGTAATTGCAAAATGTTTAGCTTTATCCTTGGTAATACTTGAAAACTTTGATGTCAGTGTTGAAAAAATTTTAAATTCTGTTCTTCTTGCAGAATTTATATTGATTAAAAATCTTCCTACAATACACAATCCAACAAGTAAAAAAACTACTCCCCATTGTGGAGTTATGAAAAGCCCTTCCCCTTTTGAAGCAGTACGAAGCCCAACTATAGGACCAAATAAAGCTAAAGCTATCAAACCAGTAAATAAACTATCTTTAAAAGATTTAATTATATCCTGTTTTTCCATTAAACTTTCTCGATATCTGGCTTTCCAAGAAAACCTGTAGGAAAAAATATCAAAACGACAATTAAGACGCTGAATGCCGCAACATCTTTATACTCAATAGAAACATATCCAGACCACATAGTCTCAATTAGTCCAATCAGTAATCCACCCAACATGGCTCCTGGTAAAGATCCAATTCCTCCTAAGACTGCTGCAGTGAAAGCTTTAATTCCAGCTAAAAATCCAATGTAAAAATCAATAACACCATAGTAAAGTACAAACATCATTCCTGCTACTGATGCCAATGAAGATCCAATTATAAAAGTAATTGAAATAGTTCTATCGACATTAATACCTAGTAAAGCTGTCATTGTTCTATCTTGCTCACATGCTCTCTGGGCTCTTCCTAAGTCAGTTTTTGTAATTAAATAAGTAAAAATTCCCATTAAAATAATTGTTAAAACAACTATAAAAATTTGAAGAAAACTGACTGTAACAATAAATTCTGAGTTTTTAAAAAATTCAAGTCCTCCAGAAAATAGTGGTTGCATAGGTTTTACTCTTGCTCCTTGTGCAACTTGTACATAGTTTTGTAAAACAATTGACATTCCTAAAGCTGAAATTAGAGGTGCTAATCTGAAAGACCCTCTCAAAGGCTTATAAGCAAGTTTTTCAACTGTCCATCCATAGCAAGCAGTAAAAAGCATCGCTATTAATAAAACTAGTAATAAAATTATTGGCAACGCTACCCCAGTTAAGCCAAAGATAATAAACGAAATTAGTGCAACAAAAGCCCCGATCATAAAAATATCACCGTGTGCAAAGTTTATCATTCCAATAATTCCATAAACCATGGTATAACCGATAGCGATAAGCCCGTATATTGAACCTAAAGTAATACCGTTAACCAGTTGTTGTATAAAATATTCCATTTATTACTTGCTTACTCTCTTATTTACATTTTCAAGAGCTTTGGTGAATTTAGTAAAGAATTTTCCTTTTTTCAATTCATTAAGAACCTGCATATTAAGGCCTTTTGGTGTCTGAGAGTCTGCTACAAGCTTTTTATAACCTTGAGAAGATTTATTTAAAGCGTCTTGGCTCAACGCTAAGAATAGTTCAGCAATATAAATATCTGCAAACTTTTTGTTAATTCCTTTTTTTATAAGCCACTTGGAACTCGTATTAAGAATTTCATAATACGCAGCCATTAAAGATGCTGTAGACCAAAATTTGTAGCTAAGTTTTTCATTTCTTATTTCTAAAACTTTGCCTAAATGTTTGAATATATTTTTTGCAAACTTGCTAGGAGGACAAATAATTATTGGACCTCTCTTAATTTCAATAGGAGGTAAAGGAGTTGCTCTTACCAAATCTTTAACTTTTGTAAACTTTTTTAACTTCTTTAAATTTATAGTGGAAATTAAACTTATTACTTTTTTTTTTTTTGAGAACTTCAATTTAGGAAGAATTTTGTTTCCTATATTAGGAGTGATTCCTAAAAATATTATTGAGGATTTGTCGACAATCTCTTGATTGTCTTTCAAAACTCTAATTGATCTAAATTTTTTAGCTAGTTTTTTAGCTATATTTGTATTTCTTGAAGATATATAAATCTTTTTAACTTTTAATTTAGATTTATAAATACCATAAATTATAGATGAAGAAATTTTTCCAGTTCCAATGAATCCTAAAATCATAGATTATGCAGAATAACCAAGCTATCCCATTTAATAAAGAAAATTTTAAGCAAATCTTTTCGGTGAAATTTCTTTTGGTAGTAACTATTTCAGTTCCAAGTGCTATCGTAGCTGATTATTTCAGTTTGCCACTTGCTTGGTTTTTAGGCCCAATGGTAGCTGCATCTATTGGAGCTTTGCTAGGTTTAAAAATCATAATTCCTAGAATTGTTTTATCCTCAATATTAATTTTGTTAGGACTTTATATTGGAAACTATATCGATAAAGATCTTTTTTCTCAAATCCATGAATGGATCTTTACTTCATTAATTATGTTTGCTTACATCATTTTAAGTATTTTTTTAGTTTCAGTTTATTTACAAAAATTTTCTAAATACGAAAAAAAAACTTCTATTTTTTCGGCCGCGCCAGGCGCTTTAGGCCCTCTAATGATTTTAGCTGAAGGCCAAAAAACTGACCTGAGCCATGTAGCAACCTCACATTTAATTCGACTAATAATAATTGTAACTGTCTTTCCTTTTTTTGTTAATAGCTATTATGAAGCTGACCTAGGTGATTTTGTGCAAGAAACTTTAAAAGATCAAAATATATCCCAACTTTTAATTTTAATTATTTTTTCAATAGTTTTAATTATAATATTTGACAAATTTAAATTACCAGCTGCTTTATTATCAGGAACTTTAGTGGCTAGTGGTTTTCTCCAAATTACAGAAATTGCTTCTTATCAGATATCTCCTAAAATTGTAGATTACTGTCTTTTAATATTGGGTGCGTCAGTTGGTTGTAGGTTTGCAGATAAAACTTTCAATGAAGTAGCTAAAAACGCTTTTCATAGTTTTGTGGCTACCTTCTTACTAGTTTTCTTAGGTGTGATTGCAGCACTGGTAGCAAGTCTTATAATTGATAAAAATTTTTTTACTTTACTTCTATCATACTGTCCTGGCGGAATTTACGAAGTAGCAGTTATAGCTATTTTTTTTAATCTAGATCCAGAGTTTGTGTCCTTCCATCATATAATTCGCTTATTAATGATATTATTTATTGTACCTATAATATTAAGGTTTTTGAAAAAAACCTGAATTAAACAATCTTTTTTTGACATTAATCATTTTTCAATCTAGTTTTTTATCATGATAAATGTATTAGATTTAATTGGAAGAATTCTTATTTCGGCTTTGTTTTTAATCTCAGCTATCAATAAAATTTTTAATTTAGAAGACTCTATGAGCTGGATGGAAGGTTTCGGAGTTACAGGCTTTTTAATTTTTCCTGCAATAGCAATTGAAATAATTTTACCAGTACTTGTAATTGTGGGCTTCCAAGCACGTGTAGCTGCAGGTATTCTTGCGATTTTCTGTTTAACGACTGCCTTTCTTTTTCATTTAGATTTTTCAAGTCAAACACAATTAATTTCATTTCTTAAAAATATTGGTTTGGCAGGTGGTTTTTTATTTATTGTAACAAATGGAACGAAGGATTGGGCGGTAGATAAAGAAAAGAAATACGTTCGACTATAAAAAAAACCTGTGAGTTTTCACTCACAGGTTTTTTAATTCATTAGATTAACTTTACTTAAAATTTGTATCCCACTGACAATTTAGCTGCGATATCTTCTAACTCAGCTTCAACTTTGTTCGCAGGACTCGAGTCTGAGTCTGCTGCATAATCTTCAAAGTCAGTGTAAGTAACATCAAATTTATAATAAAGATTATTACCGTAAGGTAAGTCACCTTTCGTTCCTAATCCAAGTGTATAACCTAACACATCTTTGTTAGGATAACTTGATCCAGAATTTAATGACTCTAGAGTTGAAATAGTTGCGTGCTGAATTCCTAGCTTTGCATACAGATCGTATCCAAAAGCTGATGTTAGTGGAATATCAGTATAAATTTGAACTACGTTGTCTAATTCTGCTTCCGCTTTATATGTTCCAGTATCTCCATCGGAATTTGTGTCAGATCTAGATTTACTTCCCATCTCTCTAGTTGGGATGTAAGCTACACCTACTGTTACTCCATTATCGGCCGTCGCCTCAAAAAATACTTCAGGAACTAAAACGTCTTCAGAATGACTTCCAGTGTTTTTCTCACCACTTGACCTTGTAGTTTCAGTACCCGATGTATCTAACATGTGATAACCTCCGGTAATACCAATACCAATTTCAGCCTTAGCGGCGCCAAACAAAAATAAAGATAAAACTATAGTTGCTAGTTTTTTCATATTATTCCTTAATTATTAATTAATAATTAATAATGTCTTATCAAAAAAAACCACATAATCAACGCAATAAAAGTGTTTAATTTTACACATTTCGCCAAAAAATGTTGTTTTTTGTGGTTTTTTTTGTGACAAAAATATCACTTTATTTACCTAATTTTGAAAAAAAGCCCTTATAAATCTGCCATCCAACTATTAAGAAAATAACAGACATAATTACCATTGTAAGTGGTCTATCCCATAAGAAACTCCAAGAGCCATCACTTATAAGCAAAGACCTTCTAAGATTCTCCTCCATAAGCCCTCCAAGAACAAACGCTAAAATTAAAGGAGGCATAGGAAAATCATACAAGCGTAAAACCGTTGCAACGACAGCTATACCTATCATCATGTAAATATCAAAATTATTAAATGACATTAAATAAATTCCCGTTACTGAAAAAAATAAAATTAACGGTATTAGAAAAGTTCTAGGAGTCGCTAAAACTCTAGCTATATAAGGTATCAAAGGAAGGTTAAGAATTAAAAGAATGACCATTCCTATATACATTGACATGATTACCGACCAAAATATTTCTGGATTGGTTTGATACAATCTGGGTCCAGGTTGAATTCCAAAACCAAGCAAAGCTCCTAGCATAACTGCTGTTGTTCCGCTTCCAGGTATTCCTAAAGTCAGCAAAGGAACAAAAGAGCCAGAGCATGCAGCGTTATTTGCAGTTTCTGGCGCAGCTAATCCATTAACGCTTCCTTTACCAAATTTTTGTTTTTCCTCGTCATTCACAAAATTTCTCTCCATACCGTAAGCTAAAAAAGAAGCTATAGTTGATCCTGCTCCGGGTAATACTCCAATGATAAACCCTAAAACTGAAGATCGAGGTATTGTAGTAACCATTTTTTTTGTCTCAGTTTTATCCAGTTTGATTGAACCTAATTGAGATAGAGAAATTTGTTTTGCAACTCTTGTCGGATCATTTGCTTTAAATATTATTGTTAATGCCTCGCTCATTGCAAAAGTAGCCATTACTACTAAGACAAAACTTATTCCGTCAGATAAATTCATATTTTGAAATGTAAATCTTGGAATATCTGATAGAGTATCTTGTCCAACACTTGCTAACATGAGTCCTAAGACTACCATCATCATCGCTTTTAAAAAATGACCTTTGGCTGAAAAGGCTGAGACCGCGGTCAAACCTAAGATCATTAAGCCAAAATAATCTGGGGATCTGAAGGCTAAACTAACTTTTGATAAACTAGGTGCTGCAATTAACAGGAAAATAGCTGCAATAGTACCACCTGCAAAAGAACTATACGCAGCGATAGCTAAAGCTTTTCCTGCTTTACCCTGCTGAGCCATTGGATAACCGTCAAATGAAGTAGCGACAGTTCCAGGAATACCTGGAGCATTTATCAATATTGAAGATGTCGATCCTCCAAAAACTGCTCCGTAATAAACTCCGGCCATTAAAATTAATCCTGTTGATGGCTCAAAACCATAAGTTATAGGTATCATTAATGCTATAGCAGTCATCGGTCCTAGACCTGGAAGCATCCCGATAATGGTACCTGCAAAACATCCAATCATTACCATCATTAAATTTTTAAATGAAAATGCTGTTTCTAATCCAATAAGTATACCTTCAATCATCCCATTATTCCTATGTATTGTAAAAATGGATCTCTAAGATAAATATTTAATAGCCCGTGAAGGAGATACATGAATATTGCTACGAAAGGGAAAGATAAAAAAAATATCCATAACCATTTTCTCTCACCCAAAACTATGTACGAAAAAACTAAAAATATAGAAGTCGAGAGAAAATACCCTGCTCTTAAAATTGTAAGACCATACAAAATCATTAGAAAAACTAATGCAATTGTTTTTTTATAATCTAGAACTTTTAAATCTACGATTGACGGCTTTGTTTCTGGTAAAATTATAAATAGAGCGGAAAATAATAATCCGGCATATCCTAAATAAATTGGAAATGTTTTTGCGTTAAAAGCTGCGTTTTCATCAAAAGCAAAAACTTGAATTTGATGTGCGGTATATAAATAAAATCCTGAGAAAATAAAAAAGAGCAGTGAAATTATCTTTGAAGGACTGATATTCACTGCTCTTCCTTTTATAACTATTTAATTACGCCTAAATTTTTTAACAAACCTGTCATTTCTACTGTTTGTTTTTCTAAAAATTTAACGAATTTTTTGTCTGGGTTGTAAATATTTACCCATGCGTTTCTTTTTCTTACTGCTTCCCACTCAGGTGTTTTTTGAACATCGCCCAACATTTTTGCAATTTTCTTTCTCTCACCATCACTCATACCTGGAGGGCCGAAGAAACCTCTCCAATTTACGAAGATTGCGTTTGTACCTTGCTCTTTTAAAGTTGGAACATCTGGAGCATCAGCAACTCTGTTTGGAGCTGTAATACCAAGAATTTTTACTTGATCTCTTGCGCCCATTACTTCACCTAAACCAGTTGAAAGGATTTGAGTTTCACCTGATAAAAGTCCTGCTAAAGCTTTTCCACCTGCATCGTAAGGAATGTAAACAACATCATTTGGATTAGCACCAGCTTCTTTAAATGCTAAAGCACCAATTAAATGGTCCATGCTTCCTCTAACAGATCCACCAGCCATTTTTACTGACTTAGGATTTGCTTTGTAAGCCGCAACTACATCTTTCCAAGAGTTGTAAGGTGAGTTTTTAGCTGCAACTATTGCGCCATAATCACCAATTACACCAGCTATTGGTACAACATCTTTATAAGATGTAACCTTAGCTGCGTTCTTCTTGTCTACATAACCAGAGTGTCTAGTTATTGATCTAAGAACTAATGGAGTTGATTGAACTAAAATCGTATCTGAAGGTTTAGTATTTATCATGTATGATAAAGCTTTTCCTCCACCACCACCTGACATATTTTCAAATGATGCACTATTTAAAAAACCAGCTTTAGTTAAAGCTTCACCAGTTCCTCTAGCAGTTCCATCCCAACCGCCACCAGCACCACCACCAATTACGAAGTGTAATTTGTCAGCAGCGAAAGAAGTGTTTGAAACCGAAGTTAAAAGAACAGTTGCGAAAACTAGGCTGATAAGTTTTTTGAACTTATTAAACATTATTTCCCCCTGTATTTATTAATTAATCATATTAAAATAAATAAATAATCTAGAGTCAACTAGGTATTAATGAAAAAAAGTTCCTCTAATTCTAAGTAATTCTCTTGATAACCCAGAATGCTCTTTAAAAGCTTTTCTTCCATGCAACCAAAAATAGTTATTTGAAAAAATTGTCGAACCCACAGGTAGTGGAAAGCTTATTTTATTTTTACTTTGCTCTAAAGCATCTGATAATTTTTGCAAAAATAAACCTTGTTTCATATTTTTTGGTTCAGGAAATTGATCAATATAGGAAATAACTGGCTTGCCATTTTTATCTTTTGAAAATACAGGATGTTCAACTTTATAATCAACATTCTTGCTTTTTGGAGATCCCCATACGAAATCTTCTTGACCCACAGGATCATTACTTAGATCTTCCAAGTGTTCCCAATCATCTAGATGTAAAATTACACTTTCTCCTCCACCTACGTTCTGTTCTTCCATTTTGGTCATTATAATCCAATCAGTTTTCTCTTTTACATATGTTCCATCCGTATGAAGATCTAAATTTGTATATGCCTTTCTCAAATATGAATCGCTACTGTCTTGGTGTTTTACATGAAATCTTGCATAGTATTTACCTGTCATTGAATCAAAGTTAGGATTGCCAATTAGATAAGCAAGACCTGTTGAAAGCTTGACTAAAAAATCTTTATCAAACTTCTTATTTTTTATATCAGGCTGAACGATAGCAGTTCCGGTTTTTCGATCATTAAGAATTTCACTTAAAGTTTTACTTAAATTATTTTCAAATACTTCATCTAAACTTTTAGCAAGGCTAAATCTCGAAAATGGTTTGTATTCTAAAGATAAAATTGAATGTTTTTTAAAAGGAAAAATTAACCTGTCAAGATCACTTTCGTTTAAATTAATTACACGTACTCTCTTAGAATTAATATGGTCTGTTACAGCAAAGCTCATCTAATTTACTCCGAAATTCCCATGATCCATAAAGTAATAAAAACTAATAATATTGGTTCCATAGATTAATTTATCATAAATTTATAAAGGATAAAATTATTTGATAGTTATATTTACGATAGGCTCTTGAGCATCAAAATTACAAAGATCTTTCGTACCTATCTCTGTAGCTTTAACAGCGTTATTTGTGCCAAATGATATATCTATTGTTGGGGCTATCATAGCAACTGTATAAGGTGAAGTTAAAGTATAAACTAAAACATGACTGGTATCTGTAGAACCATTTGCATGTTGAGTTTGATATGTTGATGAGCCTGATCCTTGACTATATGTTATTGTTTGTGCGCCGGATGTTGAGGCGCAGTTGGCAGCTGTGCAAATTACAGCTTGATCATTTAGCAAATATACATCCATATCTGCTAAAGTCTGATTTGGATTCATCGCAGGCCTATGTGTATGAATTTCATTTCCAGCAGCAGCATGTCCTCCTGGATATCCTGAGGTCTCAGCATAAGTTCTACAAGGTGTGGCTATACCTGATACATCTATATCCGCTTGAATTGTAAATTTTCTACTTATTGTAACTCTCATATGAGTATAAGTTTCACCTAAAGGTAATAAAGCAACATCTCCATATGAGGCAGCAGCTGCCCCAGCGTCAACTGAAGCAATATCAATAGTTTGATCTGTTTCAGCCAAAACTACAGCACCTTCACAACTATCTACCCCTGAACTACTTGTACAAAGCTCAACTTTTTCCATTGTTACTTTATATACAGTTGCTTGTCCCAATTCTGCATACAAATAATTGCTTGAACAAAATAAAAAAATTATAGCAATTAATATTTTATAAATATTTGTCATTTAATCTGTCCTTGAAACTGTTGATGATCCTCTGAATTCTATCATTATTTTGTTTTGTCTTTTAACTTTTGTTAACATTTGACCAGACATGTCTTTTTCTTCCTTCCACATACTGGAGCTTTTACCATCTAATGCAGTTGGACCCGTTCTTCCTGGATAAATAAATATCAATTTTGCGTACCACTCATCTTCTAGGCCTTTTAACTCTTTATCGTCATATGCAGTTTCTAAAATTAAATTTGGATTTAGTATCATTTCTGATCCGTATTTGAGTCCTTCAATATCAGTTCTGTCTTCACCTTCCCATTTATAAGAATTTAAAAAAACTTTTGCCCAATGGTAGTAGGGAACCTGTGATGAGAATTGAGCATCCCATCCGTCTAAAACTTTTTCACCGTCTAAACCGTGACCTAATGCTAAATATCTATTTAGATGAAAATCAAGGACTGCTGACCTTGCCTCTATACCAAAACTTGTTCTACTATGACCCTCGCCTATATCTTGATCATAAAAATTATTTAATCCTATCAACCATGTTTTATCACTAGATAATTTTCTAATACCTAAACCCAGATTTCCTGTAATTCTCTCATCTCCATTCTTCTCGTTGTTAAAAAGTGAAAATTGAGTAAATAACTTACCGTCATCCAAAGGCATTATTTCTCTAACAGCTAAAATACTGTAATCTGGAGAAGCATTTTCCCTAAAATCTACGCTAAATTCAGTATCTCCCTCACCAGGAATTAAATTTGAAACAAAGGCAGATGTCCTCTCTGATATTTTTTGAAGAGTTAAAACTTTCATATCAGCAGATGATGAATTAGAGAAAAAGAATAAAATAAAAATTATTTTAAAAAGCTTTTTAAACATGTTTTTTTATACTAAAGATCTAAAAAAATGAAAAGTTAAATTTGTATTAAAAAATTTAACATTATCGCTGATAAGATAGTTGGAATAACTAAGTTTCTTTTAGATATTATAAATATGGCTATACAAATAAAGAATACTATTAGTCTCATTATAAGTTCTGAGTCTGCTAAAACTCCTGCAGGAAATATAATCATTCTTCCTAATAATGCTGCTAGAGTTGAATAAGCGACGCAGTTAAACCACTTAAAGATTTTAGATTTAACGCTTACTTTTTCTGAAGTTAATGCTCCCATAAATCTAGAAATATATGTTGCGATCGAAGTTGCTATAATAGCTAAAATTATAATTTGACTACTGGCCATTTTTTTCTCCAAATAAAAAAGCTACTGATCCAGCAATTAATCCAGCAAATAATAATGACCACTCAGTAGAAAATAAATAAATAACTGGTCCTAAAGTCGTGCCTAAAATAACTGAAATAGATACAGCTAAGTTTTTCATAGCTCCTATCATCATACAAAAAAAATAGATTGGATTTACAATTGCTAACCCAATTAACATTTCTTTATTTAAAAGATCTGCTGCTAAATACCCAATAATTGTCATAAGAACAGCTGTTAACCAAGTTCCAGTACCAATACCTATCCAAAAATCTATTCGATATTTGGCGTTTATATTTTTGTAGGTGTCTTTAGCAATTAACCATGATGAGACTGCAAGAAAGTGACAAGACAAATAATATTTCCACTTAGGTTGTGATTTATGCTCAAGTAAAGGGAATAAAGACACTGTCATTGGATAAAGTCTAAAGTTTACTAACCAAACTGCTAAAAAAATATTTACGATAGATGCGCCTAGTAATAATGACTCCGCCATTACTAATTGTCCAGGTAATGCGTATGTAAAAAAACTTGATGCTGCGCTTTGTTGAATGTTAAATCCAGCATCTTTTAATAAAGCTCCTAAAGCAACAAAACACGCCGCCAAAGGTAAGGCAGGACTTCTTGCACCTTTTAAAGATTTTAAACCTGTAAAGAAAGCTTGTAAGTTAATCATCCACCAAGGAATAATCTTCCTACGTCTGGATTTTTTAAAAGATCATCCCCTTTACCTGCAATAGCTGTTTGACCAGATACTAAAACGTAACCTATATCTGCAAACTCTAATCCCTTTTTTGCGTTTTGTTCAACAAGTATTATTGTTTTCTTCTCTGCTTTTTGAAGATCCTCTAAAATTTCAAAAACCATATTTATATATTTTGGTTCCAAACCAATTGATGGTTCATCTACTAATAAAACTGATGGCTTCATAACTAATGCTCTTGAAATTTCTAATAATCTTCTTTCACCGCCTGATAAAACTTTTGCAGGTTGATTTCTTCTATTTCTTAATCTCTCATATTTTTGAAAAATTCTCTCAGCTTCCTCATAAGCCTCGTCCTGTTTATCTTTAATGTATCCGCCCATTAAAAGATTTTCCTCGACTGTCATATCAGGAAATACTGAATTATCTTGCAAGATATAAGCTATACCTACTTTACTTAGTTTCTGAGCAGGAGTTAATGTAGTAATTTCATTTCCTTCTAATTCAATTTTTCCATCAAAAATATTTGTAAATCCATATATGGAGTGAAGAATTGTAGATTTTCCTGCACCGTTAGGCCCTATTAAACATAACGATTGAGCCTTACTAACTGTTAAGTCAAAATTATGTAGTATCTCCATTTTTCCGTAGCCAGCATTTAAGCCTCTTATAGTTAGGTGAACGTCGTTAGGAGATAATTTATTTAAATCTTCTAAGCCGGGTGCTTTACCTAAAACATCATATTGATTTGCCATTACTGTGCTCCTAGATAAGCATCAACAACTCGCTTATCATTCTTAATTTGATCTGGAGAACCCTCCGCTAGCATTTTACCGTGGGCTAAACAGAAAATTTTTTGTGCTAAACTCATAATTACTTTCATATTGTGCTCTATGACTAATAAAGTAATTCCATAATCTTTATTTATTTTAATTAATCTATCTATGATTCCATTGATTAAAGTTGGATTAATTCCAGCTGTAGGCTCGTCTAATAAAAGCATTTTAGGCTCATTCATCAAAGCCATTGCTAATTCCAGTAATTTTTGTTGTCCAAATGATAAATCACCTGCTCTCAAATTTCTTTTTTGATAAAGACCTACAAAGTTTAAAATATTTTCCGCTTTCTCAGTAAGTTCAGCAGGTACTTTTGCAAAAATAAATCCTGAGTCACTAGCTTTGTGACTTATTAGCATATTCTCTACACAATTAAGTTTTGAATAAATTCTTGTTTGTTGAAAGGTTCTTAACAAACCAAGTTTTGCGACTGCTGGCACAGGCATTTCGGAAACTTCTGTATTATCGAAAACAATTGATCCTTTATCAATCGGATGAGTTCCAACAATAGAATTAAACAAAGTAGTTTTACCTGAACCATTAGGTCCTATTAAGCCAACTATAGATCCCTGTTCTACCGAAACAGAAATATCTACGTTAGCTTGCACACCGCCGAAAGATTTGCTTACATTTTTAACTTGTAAAATACTCATTTTAATTCTACCTGTGCTTTCCGATCTTTATCATCTATCACTTCACCAAATCTTTCAGGGTATTTTTCTCGCAACCAACCCATTAATCCCTCTGGGAAATAAACTACGATTACAACAATTAAAACTCCTAGCGCAACATACTGCCAGCCTAAAATTAATGTCCAAAGACCCTCTTTGAAGAAATGGAATAAAGTTGCACCAATCACAGGACCCCACAAAGTTCCTTTACCACCAAGAATTGCCATAAGAACCATGAATACTCCCATCTCTCTTCCGTCAAAAGCAACATCTGTAGAGTCTATATACCCAATTAGTCCACCCATAATTCCACCAGCAAGACCACAGAAGAATGCAGAACACATCCAACCTACAATTTTATATTTCATAGTTTGAATACCCATAGCTTCTGCTTTATCTTCATTGTCTCTAATCGCATTTAAAATTAATCTAAATCTAGAACCGTAAATGTATTTAACGAAAACAAATGTTCCAATTAATAATGCAAAACTTAAAAAATAGAAAAATTTTCCTCTAGCTTCAGTATCAACTATTTCAGCTGGAAAAGGTGGTGTGGTGAAACCTTGGCCTGCTCCAATAATTTCAATTCCGCCAGCAATTTCACCTGCCGCGATACCTAAACCTAAAGTGCAAATTGCAAAGTAATGACCTCTCAATCCTAAAATAGCGTAACCTATAGCCCCAGCAATAACAGCAGGAACTATTGCTGAAACTAATAATCCGACACCTATTCCTTGAAAATATTGCGCAGTAGTATGAACAAATGTTTTTTCTCCACCACTTTCAGTCCACTCAGCTAACGGGAAAAACATTCCTACTTGAACTGAGGCAGTAAGATACATTCCCAAACCATAGAAAAGTATATTTCCAAAAGTATTGTAGCCCATCTCTCCGCCTTGTAGGTTCCAAGTCATTGCTAGAACAATCAAAACACAAAGATACGTAAGCTGAACTTTAAAAGCAGAGAATAAGTAAGGAGCGGCTAAACCTAAGATGATTAAACCAGAGTATAGTATTAAATCTTTTTGTTTTACTTTTTCCATCTATTTTAAATATTCCCTTTTTTTCGAAAGTTTAAATCTTCTGTAAACTAATATTAAGACTAGAAGTAAAAATACTGCACCTATTCTAAACTCTGTTCCCAAAATATAATCAGCAAATTCTTCAAAAAGACCTAACCCCATCCCTGAAACCGCTACTGCAGGTAAGTTTCCAAGACCAGCAACAATAACTATCATGAAAGATCTAACTGTATAAGGAAGTCCTACATAAGGGTGAAGTGTTAGAGTTATTGAAATTAAAGCTCCTGCGATACCACATAACGCAGCATTAATTCCAAAAGTTGCAGCGTAAACTTTTTCAGTGTCTACACCTAGTATTTTTGCAGCTCTAGCATTTTGTGCTGTAGCTCTTATAGCTCGTCCAAGTCTGGATTTTTTCATATAAATAACTAAAGCTACTGCATATAAAACACTAATAAAAGCTGAGAATATTTTTGAATTTGGTAAGGTTACTGAATTATCAAATAACATTGTTGTTCCGTATTCAGACTGTGCCACAACTACGTCTGCACCAAAAATAAAATTCATTAGTTGTTGGAATACGATAGCAATACCAAAGGTTGCTAATATTGAAATGAATAAATCTCGGTCTACAACTTTATTAATTACAAGTTTATAAAGTCCCCATCCGACAAAAAACATTATAATTGGAGAAATAATAACTCCCCAAGCAGGATGAATTCCCCAAAGATAAATAGTGTAAGCGATATAGCCGCCAAGAATTACTAAGTCACCTTGTGCGATGTTAATTATATTCATTACACCCCACTGAAGTGCCATGCCGTATGCTATTAATGCAAATAATATACCTAAAAGAATACCATCCAGTGATGCCTGGACCATTAACATTGGAGCTTTAAAAATAAGAAAGTCCATAAAATTTTAAAACTTATAAAAGAAAAGCCCCTAGAAAACTAGGGGCTTTTCAAATTATTCAGAAGTTATTAGCTTCTTTCAGACCATTTCGGGATTGGATGATAGAATTTATCAGAAGCCCATTTTGTAGGAGCTACTACTCTATTCTCACAATCATCGCCTTTACATCTTACTTGGAACAAGATCATTGGCTTAGCAACGTTTTGGCCACCAGGTCCAAATTTAATGTTTCCATAGAAAGTTTGCATTTCTGTATCAACTAGCGCATCTCTCACTGCATCTCTGTCAAAAGAATTTGCTCTTTCGAACGCATCTTTAAACACTAACAATGCTGCAGAAGACTCTGCTGATTGATATGGCGGGTCATATCCAAATTCTTTTTGGAAGTCTTTAGCGTATTTCTTACCAGAGCCAAAAAAGCTATCTTTGTAAGATAAGTTTTTGTGCCACTGAGAAGCACACAATGCGAATTCTGATTTCTTTCCGTGTTGTTTAGAAAGTTTAGCAGCATCACAGTGTGTCATCGCTAACATAGGAACATCAACTTTCATTTCAGAAATTTGTCTGATTGCAGTTAATGCACCTTTTGTGTGACCTGATACAACAAGTACATCTGGCTTAACAGCTTTTACTTTAGCCAATGTAGCTGCCATATCGTTAAGTTCTTTTGGTAGTTTATCATCGATGATGATCTCAGATCCAGTTCTTTTCGCTGCATCTAAAATACCAAGTCTCACGTCTTGTGAGAAAGCATCTTGTTCAAATGCTTGAGCAATTTTTACTCCTTTACCACCGTTTTTTTCTACCGCTAAATCGATAGCTACTTCAAGATATTGGTTTGCAGGTGATAACACCGCGAACAAATATTTGTATCCTTTAGTAAATAAAGATCTAGACGCACCATTTGCTTCAACCATAGGAATTTTATATTTCTCGGTTACTGGTGCAATGGCTTTCGTTAAACCTGAACTGTATGGTCCAAGCATGTAATGAACGCCATCTTGTTTAATTAGTCTTTCAGCTAACTGTGCGGCTCTCTTTGGGTTTGACTCATCATCATAATAAATGATCTCAAACTTATATTTCTTACCTTGTACCTCTACTCCGCCCATTTTGTTAATTCTGTCAACGGCCATGTTATAGCCGTTTTGAGTATGAACTCCATTAGAAGAGTATTTACCTGTAAGAGATATTGCAGAACCTAACACTATGTACTCACCATCTACTTTTGCAAAAGAAGAAGTGAAAGAAACAAGTGCTAAAGTTATTGCTGAAATAAATGTAACAAATAGTTTTGCTATTTTATTCATTATTTCCCTTCTTGTTAATTAATTAATTAATAATTAATTAAAACAAGAAATAGAGATTTTGACAACAGTAAGAAGTGATTAAAAATTCTGTGTCGCAGCAATGTAAACTGCTAAAATAAGAAGAACACACGCAGAAATTGTATTTAATAGCTTTGGTTTGCTTCTTAACCATACCGAAATTTTTTCAGCAGCTAACCCATAAATCATCAGGGTAAAAAAATCTAAAACTATGTAAGTAATTAATAATATTAGAAATTGAGAAATAATATTAGACCCGAAATTTATAAATGTCGGAAAAATTGTCCCAAAAAATAAAAGAGCTTTTGGACTTAAACCGGCAACTAATAATCCATCTTTGTAGAATGAGAAAGATGATTTTAAATTTTGGTTTTTGGAATTTATACTTTTTATTTTCGACGAAAAAGTATCATAAGCTAAATATACAATATAAAATATACCTGCCCATTTTAAATAGTAGAGCACTTGAGGGTTATCGCTTAAAAAAGATCCAATTAAGAATACTACTAATATCGCCTGTATAGTGTTAGCAGATATATCTCCAAAAGCAGTCCATACGGATCTATTTAGTCCGTAATTTAATGTATGAGAAACTATTACAACTCTTGGTGGGCCAGGAGAGATAAATAGAAATAAAATGATTTGTAAAAATATTATATAGTCTGTTGGAAACATTTGAAAAGTAACTATATATAAATTTATGAAGAAAAAAAGTTTAATTCCTCAAACAAGAGTAAAAAATCCTGAACCACGTGAAAAAGATGATAATTGGATAATTTGGGCCGCATGGGCAGATAGGATAACTTTCGAAGAGATAAAAGAAAAAACTGGAAAAAATGAATCTCAAGTAATTAAAATAATGAGAAAAAATTTAAAACCAGGTTCGTTTCGTTTATGGAGAAAAAGAGTACATAACACAAGCATTAAACATAGAAAAAAATTTCAGTTAGAAAGAAAAAAACTTAAAGAAAAAGTAAAATTAACTGATATATATTAATTATGAAAAAAGTGACAATCTATACTGGAAATCCTTGTTCCTTTTGTGAAGCTGCGAAAGCATTACTAAAAACAAAAAATATTGAAATAGAGGAAATTGATATATGGGCTGATCCAGCTAATGCTAAAGAAATGTTAAGAAGAACAAATGGGGCTAGAACTATTCCACAGATCTTTATTGGTGATCATTATATTGGAGGAAACGATAAACTTCAAGAAGCAAACAGAAGTGGTGAATTAGATAAAATTTTATCTAGCTAAATGTTGATATTTAAAAAAATTTTTTATTTAGTTAAATCATTGCTAATTATTATTTTAACTACTTTTTTTCTTACTCTTTTTATTGATTTTTTTTTTGGCAAAGCAATATTAAATAAGTTAGATCCTTATCTGTCAAAAACAGAATTTTATAATAGACTAGTAAGAATTGATCATAAATATTACCATCATACACTAAAAGCTAATGTTGAATATTTAAAATCTCCTGCATTTAATAATTATCATACATTATGTACTGATAATCATGGTTTCAAATATAAATGTGGAGTACAGAGAAGTAAAAATTTTGATGTAGCTTTTTTAGGTGACTCTTTTGTCGAGGGGGTAGCCTTAAATTATGAAGATACTTTTGTTGGAATATTTGAAAAAAATAAGAAATTATCTGTAGCTAATTTAGGAGTTACTTCATATGCACCCAATATTTATTTATCAAAAATTAAATACTTATTAGAAAACCAATACACCTTTGAAGAATTAATATTGTTCATAGATGTGGGTGATTTATATGATGATAACACATTTTATAAACTAAATGATGATTTTTCTGTAGGTGAAAAAAAGGCCAAAGAAAAAAATTTAAAAAGGAGAAAATTCTTAAGAAATAATTTTCCAATCACAAATTACTATATGTATGTGATTAAAATGAATAATCGTTTAAATAACTCTGTTCCCCCATTGAAAAGTGAAAAACCAATCTTTGACGAAAAGGCTATTCTAAAGTCAAAATGGACCTATGAGTCAGGTAATAAAATTGAGGGATATGATGAGCCAATATCTAAAACAAAGCTTGAAATGATATATTCGATCAATGAGTTATATAAATTGCTTAAGGCAAATAATATAAAGCTAAGCTTGGTCGTCTATCCTTGGCCACAGTCATTAAAATTTGATAAAATTAATTCTGATCATGTAATGATGTGGAAAAAATTTTGCGAGGGAAAATGTCACAAATTTTTAAATTTATTCCCTTTTTTTTTCAATGAAATGCGAAAAAGCACTTACTTAGAAGTTTATAGAAAATATTACTTCTGGAATGACGTGCACTTTAACTCTGATGGTAATAAAAAAATTGCTTACAAGTTAATTGAAGAATTTTAGATATCTTTTAAAAATGGCATGGAGTCTCCAGCGCCAAGTTTAGTTGTTGAGAGTCCTGCAACTTTATTTGCTAACTGTAAACATTCTTTAATGTTTTTTTCTTTAGATAAGCCATAAGCTAAACCTCCATTAAAGGCGTCTCCAGCTCCTGTGGTGTCGATAGCTTTAACAGAACTTGCTTTGAGATAAATTTCTTCTTTTCCATCAGTGTAAAATAGTCCTTTATCTCCTAAAGTAATGATAACTTTTTTAACTCCTAATTTAATAAGTTTTTCAGCAGCTTGCTTAGTCTCTTTTTCATTTGTAATCTTAATTCCTGTATAAAATTCTGCTTCAGTTTCATTAGGAGTAAAAAAATCTATATTATCATAAAATTCTTTTGAAATTTCTGATGCTGGTGCTGGATTTAAAATAGTAATACACCCACTCTCTTTAGCAGTTTTAAGACAGTGTAAGGTAACATTTTTTGGTAGTTCTAATTGAGTTAAGAAAATTTTTGATTTTTTAATTAAATTTATCTTTTTGTTAATTTCGTCAATCGTAATTGAAGTTGGAGCCCCTACGATTACGTTAATTGCATTTTTACCAGTATTTTCGTCAACTAAAATACCAGCAACACCTGTTTGTTGATTACCATCTTGTAAAATATTTTCTTCAGAAATTTCATTTTTTTTTAGAGTATTAAGAGCTAGTTCTCCATAATTATCTTTTCCAATCTTACTTATAAAACTTACATTACCTCCAAGTCTTGAAATTGCTATAGCCTGATTACACCCTTTTCCACCTGGGCCAACGTTATATTTTTTTCCTAGAATAGTTTCGCCTATTGAAGGAATTTTAGGTCCAGAAAAACTTATATCAGCTACAAAAATTCCTAAGACTGTTATTTCACTCATTAACCAAGCTTAGCGAGAATTGGGAAGGTCGTCAAAATATAATAACTTATGACTTGAATGTAGTTTGTGGTAATCAAAATACCGGTTACTAAAAGAATAGCTCCGCCAGATTTTGTAATAGTTCCATAATATTTCCCAAAACCTTTTTTAGTATTTAAAAATCTACTCATATAATATCCGGACAATATAAATGGGATAGCTAATCCTAGTGAATAAAATGATAATAATAAAATTCCTTTTCTTATTGTAGCTTCAGTAGCAGATAAAGCAATTATCGAACCTAAAACTGGTCCAATGCAAGGTGTCCAGCCAAATGCAAAAGCTGCACCAACTATAAAAGGGAATGCATAATTATCTTTGTAACTTGAATCAGTTTGGATTCTTTTTTCTGTGTTCAAAAAAGAAAATTTTAGAAAACCTAACATTTGTAATGAAAAGATAATAATTATTAATCCAGCGATTATTCTTAATTCGTTTGAGAAAAAAAGAAGCACGTTTCCAATCGCAGAGGCTGCCGCTCCAAGTATGATAAAAACAAATGAGAACCCTAATGAAAAAAGAATAGTTTTCGTAAGAACTATTGATTTGTCTTTATCTATTTCTCCTAAATCTTTTCCAGTGATATAAGAAATATAACCCGGGATAATTGGAAGTACGCAAGGGGTGAAAAAACTTATAAATCCAGCCCCAAAAGCGAACGCAAGTTTAATGATCATATTACGTTTATATTTGCCTTTAAACTTTACCGCAATTACAATATTGGCTCATGATAATTAAATACGCAGGTTTTTTATTCACTCTTTTGTGGTCATATACTTTCATTAAGTCTCAAAGTATTTTTAAAAAAGGATCAGGTATTTTAATCACTTTATTTGTAACTAATATATCCTGGTTCACTTTCATCGCAGCTTGCTTTTATGGCCTTAAAAATTTTAGCTTTTACCATGCTTTACTTGGTATAGCTTTGAGTATTGTTTTGGTTCACCTGGCTTTTTCTAGATTAACTTTATTCATCAATAATAAATTTCAGGATAAAAACACTCTTTTAAAAATTAAAACATTTATTGAATATTTAATTTTAATAGCAGTTGGATATTTTATATTTTTTTAGAAAGTATCAATTGTAGATAAAACCTTAAAATTTTTATCGGTGATAACTACTTCTCCCGATCGTGTTGTTTCTCCAGTTATTGCCAAGATAATTACGTAATGCGTAACTAAAACTAGATTTCCTCCTTTACCATTCCAGCTACTTACATATTTTTTTAATTTCTTAATTTGCTGTTTTTCATTTTGGTCGTATGGCGGAGTATAAGTAGAATTTAACGCGGAAAATTCTTTGAAATTGCCAAAAGCATATTTTGCAGTATCTTTGCATCTACACCACTGGCTTGATAAAACTTTATCAATTTTAACTTTTTTTTCTGTAAAAAGTTTACCAATTTTTTTTGCTTGGTTAATGCCCATGATGTCTAGATTTCTTTGAGTTTTACAATCTTCAATTTTAAATCCTTCTGGGTCTCCACCTCCAGGAGCTTTGGCATGTCTAATTAAAATAATTTTATCTCCGTCCTGAGCTGGTTTCCAATTTAAATCTGATGCGTGAGTATGAAATGAAATTAACGAGAGTATAATTGTAAGTAGGGAAATAATTTGATTCTTCATGGTGGATGAAATGATAATCTTACAAACTTGTGCCGCCTTGGTCTAGAGGACATGACAAGTAAGATTATAATTTTTTGATAAGTTGTATTAAAACACTTAATTGGTTTGTGTATAACTACTCGCCTTTTGGTTTAAAGAATAAACATATACCATTGTTACAGTATCGTTTTCTAGTAGGTTTTGGACCATCATCAAAAACATGGCCGTGATGACCTCCACATTTTTTGCAATGATACTCAGTTCTTGGATAACCAATATGCATATCTTTTTTTTCTTCGAATACACCTGGAATAGATTCGAAAAATGAAGGCCAGCCTGAACCACTCTCATATTTAGTTGTAGACTCAAATAATTTTGTTCCACACCCTACACAGTGATAAGAGCCCTCTCTTTTTTCTTGATTTAAAGGACTGCTACCTGGAGACTCTGTTCCCTCTTGTTTTAAAACATAATTTTGTTCTGGAGTTAAATTTGGATCCCAATCTTTACTCATCTTTTACTTTATCGTCTACACCATAAGGTCTGAAACTACCTTTATTTTCCAACTTGACTGCCTTAGCAG
>CACMRM010000004.1 GCA_902616145.1 uncultured Pelagibacteraceae bacterium | reverse complement strand
TAAGATAAAAAATATTTCTCTTGAAAAATTTTTAATAAATTTCATTGTGAAAATAAATAAATAAAATAATTGATTAAAATAGATTTTTTTTTTGTAGAATAGTAGATAATTTAAATCTAAAAACCATTTGTTCATTACTACATTGTCTTTTGAGGTGAGATTATTTGCCCACCAAAGAGATAAATCTTCAAAAAAAATTTTTTCCAAAAAAAAATTCTTAAGTTTATTGTTTGAAACCCATTGGCAATATAAATCTGACGTCTTTTCCCAGCTTTTATAGTTATTTTTTTTCATGAGAAATGAATTTTTCAATACCTTCTTCTACTGAAGTAAATTTTTTAAAATTCAGAATTTTGCGTAATTTTTGATTGTTGCTACAGATAAAATTTTGATCTCCTGGGGTCGAACCCCTTATTTCAAAAGTTGACCCAGAGAAATTTTTTTTTAAAATTTTTAAAATACGTTCAACTGATGTCGCTTTACCAGTGCCTAGATTTAAGCACATATTTAAGGCTTTTTTTGAAAAAGTTAATTGATACCAAGCTTTTACTACATCATCTATAAATATAAAATCTCTAACTCTTTTTTTACTCCCTTTGACTAAAACTTTATTTTTTTTAATAAGTTGAGATAAGTAAATACTTATCATTCCTTGTCTAAGATTTGTTAAATCTTGTCCCGGGCCATATACATTAAACATTCGTATCGAAATAAAAGGAAGTTTTTTCTGAAAAATTTTCAAATATTTTTCTGCTGCTAACTTGCTAATACCATAACAAGATAAAGGATTGCATTGAAATTTCTCTGAAACTTTTTTTTTATAATTTCCATAAACAGACATTGAACTTGCATAAACAATTCTCTCTACTTTTTTATCCATCCCATAATTTATTAAGTTTAATGTTGATATAGTATTTTTATTTAAATCTTCTTCAGGATTATCAAAGCTTATTTCACCAGAAGACTGTCCTGCTAAATGCAATATCTTTAAACATTTATTTGGAAAATATTTAAAATTTTTTTTTTGTGATAAGTCAGTTTTTATAAAATCAATTCCAGCCGGAACATTTTGAATTCTACCAGACGATAGATCATCTATACCGATCACGGTAAAGCCTTTGTTATAAAATTCTCTAGCAACTGCAGCTCCTATGAAGCCACCAACGCCTGTGATTAAAATATTTTTATTTTTATTTTTCACTTAAGAATTTGTTTACTCTTTTTAAATCGGTCTTATTGTCGACAGCAAAGGAACTTGGTGAAATTTTTTTCATTTTAATTTTTACCCCTAAATCTAAAAATCTTAATAATTCAATATCTTCATATTTTTCTAAAAATGATTTTTTTTTTCTTGAAAATTTTTTAAGTTCTGTTTTATTAAATGCATAGACACATACTTGTTTAAAATATTTAACATTTTTTGATTTAATCTTATTAGCTGGTATTTTTAGTCTAGATGCATATACTAATTCATTATACTTGTTCATTACTACCTTAGGAATTTCTTCACTATCATTTTTATTTAGAGTGCTGAAACCACAAATTACGCTTTGTTTAATTTTTTTTTTTAGATCAATTATTTTTTGAATATCATTAGTCTTTATCAAAGGCTCATCGCCTTGAACATTAATGTAAATATCAGCATTAATCTTCCTTGATGCCTCAGCCACTCTATCTGTGCCGGTAAGACATTTAGATGAAGTCATAATACAATTGTAACTATTTTTGACAACAACTTTTTTAATTCTTTCATCGTCAGTAGCTATGAATACATTTTTTTTTCCTGCAACTTTTTCACTTTTTTTTGCTACCCATAAAATCATTTCCTTTCCCAAAATTTTTTTTAAGGGTTTTCCTGGCAGTCTAGAGGATTTAAATCTGGCTGGTATAATGATTACTGTTTTGATCATATTTTAAATGATTTTAGTTTAAATTTTGTCTTTGTAATAGTTTTAACATCAAAATTTTTGTATCTTTTTTTAAACAAATCAAATATTTTTTTAGTTTCTTCAAATGCACTATCATTTTTCTTTGAACCATCAAGGCCAGCGATAAAAGTATTATTAGTTTTTCCAGCAACTAATATTGATAAAGCGTATGAAATTGCCAAAGAGTTAGGCAACTCACAATAATTATTTTTAATTTTTAAATTATTTTTATTTTTTAAGGTAAGCCCATAATCAAATAAAATTTTGTTATTTCTATTTATTTTTTCTTTTAGCTCCTCTGGAAGCATAGATAACGGTAAAATTAAATTTGTAGAAATCTTATTATGAAAATGAATATCAGAAATTATTCTAAGAGGGTGGGAAACTAACCTAAGATTTATATATTTTTCATCAATACCTTTGGATGTATTTAAGGCTATTACAAATAGTTTATTTTTTTCGATGAAATTTTCTATTTTAATTTTATTTTTTGCGACAGAATTCCCTGGTCCAATAATTAGAATATTTTTATCTTTTAGAATACTTAACGGTGACCATTTTGATTTTGGTGTTCCTTTGTAAAAGTTTGATGAAAGAATTAATTTATTAGGATTAAATTTTTTTGCATCAATATTATCTAGATTGTTTAAAATTTTAAAATATTCAGAAGGCTTGTATCTTTTATCACTAAGTATCTCCTGTATATAAGTGGGGTGAATTTTTTTTTTAGCTGCATATCTATAAAATTTATTAGGGCCCCACTTATAAATCTTTTTTAATTTTGAAAAATCTTTGTTTATAAAGTGTTTTAGAGAATTAATTCCGGTTTTAAGCTCTCTGGGATAGAGTTTACTCAATATTTCCTCGGTCAATACATTTCCTGGACCTCTGCCCATACCCATAATAGTGCTATCAATCCAATTAAACCCGTTTTTATAGGCATGATAACTATTTGAAAGTGCTAAATTTAAATTATTGTGGGCGTGTATGCCTAAATTACCACTAAAATATTTTTTAAACGTTTTAGAAAGCTTGCTAATTGTTTTTTTATTTAAGCAGCCTAAGCTATCAGCTAGATAAACGATATCTACTTTTAAAGAATATAAAAAGGATGACAGTTTTTTAATTGAAGAAATTTTTAATTCAGATATTTGCATTATATTTACTGTAACAATATATTTATGTTTCTTTAAAAAATTTACTGTTTCTCTAATCTTATAAATTTCATTTAAATGAGTTGCTAATCTCACAAATTTTATTTTAGATTTGAACTTTTTATCCTTAAATTTTGACAATATTCTACTTATTTTCTCACTTTCAATCGAAATATCTGAAAAATTTATCATCACTCCCAACTTTAAAGACTCAGGAATAATTATCTTATTAAGTAGTTTGGTATTTACATTCGCTGTTGAAATTAAGTTGTTATTTTTATCAAGATTTACAAAACCTAACTCAATAAATTTTATCGGCGTTTTACTAATGGTTTTTAAATAGCTGTTGATTAATTTTATTTCAAAATTCCAATTATTGTAATAGCCGCCGTCTCTCAAAGTACAGTCGAGTAGAGTGCTATTATTTAAACTAAATCTCATTTAATAAAATTTTTAAAAAATTTTGCAATATCAATATTATTATTTGCAATATTCTTTTTGAAGTCCAACCTTATTTCCTGAACTTTCTTGGATTTCCATAAAGTCTCAATAAAGTCAAAATTTTTTGCTAAAAATGAATACAGTTTTTTTTCGTCATGAAATACCAAGTGATTTTTTTTCATAGAAATATAAATCTTTTTAAACCTCTGATTTACAATTTCAAATTCTTTATCTATTAAAATGATAATTGGAATATTATAAATCATGCACTCAAAAAAAGTGGTAGATAATGTATCAGTTATTATAAGCTTAGAATTAGCATAAAGTTTTAAAATATTCTTTTCCCCCCTATCGAATTCTACAGTATTTAAAAAATATTTTTCATTAAAGTTTGAAAATTGTGAAACAATTTTTTTTTGATACCTAAAACAAATTCTATAATTGTGATTTTTAACTAATCTATTTATAAGAGATTTAAAATTATACATAATTTTTAATCTTTGATAGTTAGTTTTTACTGTTCCACTTAATCTATAGGGAATTTTAGTTTGCGCATGATAAATAATTGAAACATCAAATTTTTTAATTCTACTTCTTTTTAATTTATTTCTCAAAAATAATGAGGTAAACGGGGTAACATTGAGCTGATTGTCTCTCCATCCAGTTGTTAAAAATTTATTAGATATAGAATAGATAATGTCTAATTCCCTATCAAAATCTACGATACCGTATGTTCCACCATGTTGAATACAAATGAATTTAGAGCCTTTTAAAATTTGCTCAGCTACAAAAATTTTAAATTCATCATTTTTTTTGTACTCCGTGGCAGTAAAAATATAATCAAATTTTTGAATATCATATTTTTTTTTAAGCTTGTGTTGAATGTTATTAAAATCTTCAAGATAAGACTTTGGTATGATTATATTTAAGATAGATTGTAAAAATGATAAAAATTTTTTATCTTTTAATTGATAATTGAATATATCAGTTCTTTTTTTAATATTTGGTTTTTGACTTGAATAAAATATCGGTGTCCAGAAAAAAGGTTTTGATTTTAATTTTAAGTATAATTTTAAGGTTTCTCTAAAATTTAGGCCAATATTATTAAATAAAAAATTTTTTTTTTTTCTTTTATTTAAGTTAATAAAATCGTAAATCTTATCTTTTACAAATCCTCTTTGTAAATAAAGATTTTTGTTTAATCCTTTTAATTTTAATTTTTTAGAATATTTTATATTATTTTTAAATTCTAGAGCTTTAGATATTATCCAAAGATTAAAATTTTTATCACTAAGTGAAAAATCTTTATAATTCCTAGTAATAAAATCTTCATCCTTATATTGAAAAGTAATTGCCTGAAATTTTTTTTTATTTTCAATCTTTTTGAGCATTTCCCATTTATCAAAAATACAATCTGTTACTGAAACAAGCCAAGGGAAAATAATGACTTTCCAGTAATCATAATTATAATTAGATTTATGGTAGAGATTTATTTTTTTTACTAAACTCTGAAATAGTTCTGCAGTTAATTTTTGTAAGTACTTTTGGTCCCTTTTTAGTTTCGTTTTATTCAGCCAGTGATAATTTTTATTTAAGTTTTTATTAATTTTGTTTAAATTTTTAAGACTGAGATTTTTTGGATCCTCAAAACACCAATCTGCAAAATAATATGATTGAGCATCAATACTTTTAAAATTATCAAAATAAACTTTTTTTAATTTCATTTTTTTAAAAATGAATTCACCTTCTTTGAAATGAGTATAATTTGTTTTTTTGTTAATTGATAACCGCTTGGTAGATGTAACGACCTCTCTGAAATATCTTGAGATATAATAAATTTTTTTTTATAAATTTTACGGATATGTTTGGCTGAATTAACGGGCGGAATCATTGGTCTTGTTTCAATAGAAAAATTTTTAAGATAATTTGCTAATTTAATTTTTAATTTTTTATTTTTTAAGTGTACGGTTGTAAGCCAATGAGATTCGGAACACCATTTTTCAAAAGTTCTAAATTTGATTTTGTCATTTTCTTTTAAATATTTTTTGTAAGTTTTTATTTGATTAAGTCTATTTTTAAGAATTTTTTTGAGATTGGATATTTGACTGTATCCGATAGCAGCCTGAATATTGGTCATTCGATAATTGTAGCCTAGTACTCTAAAATCGTATTTTTTTTTTAAGCTCATTCCATGATCTCTCATCATTAGACATTTTTGATAAATTTTTTTATTATTTGTCAAAATTGCCCCTCCCTCGCCAGTGCTTATAACTTTGTTGCCGAAAAAACTTAGCGTACTAATATCTCCAAAAGTTCCTGTCAATTTTCCTTTATACTTCCCACCTATACTTTCTGCATTATCCTCAATAATTTTAATTTTTTTTCTTTTTGCTATTTGTAAAATTTTTTCCATATCAGCAGCATGGCCAAATTGATGAACAACTACTATGGCTTTGGTTTTTTTTGTTATTGATTTTTGCAATTTTTGAGTATCAATAGTTAAAGTTCTTGGATCAATATCAACTAATACTATTTTTGCTGGTGTAGCTATAATCATATTTGCCGGTGAAATAAAGGTTAGAGCAGGGCAAATTACTTCGTCGTCGAACCTTAAATTTAATGATTTTAGAGATAAATGAAGTGCTGAAGTGCAGCTCGATGTGGCTACACAATATTTTATGTTATGAAATTTACATAATGATTTTTCCAATTTTTTAACAAATTGTCCTTGACTTGAAATCCAGTTCTCATGAAGACACTTATTAACCAATTTTTTTGTTTTTTTAGAAATCGATATATCAAAAATTGGTATCATTATATTTATATGTTTGTATGTTTTTTTTGGTCAAAAAATCTATAATATTTAATTAGCTGACCTATACCTTCTTTTAAGCTATTCTTTGGCTTCCAGCCTGTTGCCAAAATTTTTTTGTTACTTACTATATAATCTCTTTTATCAGGATCTTTTGCAAATTCGTCTTCGGTAATCTTTAGATCTGGTATTTGTTTTTTAATCTCCTGGGCAAGCTCCAATTTAGTAAGATTTGCATTATCTAAACCAACATTGTAAATATTATTTTTATATTTAATAAAGTTTTTAGCCAAAAATAATATCACATTTGAGATATCTCTTATGTGTATAAAATTTCTTCTAAATTTTGACTCAAACAAAACTAATGATTTTTCAAAAAAAGACTTATATACAAAGTTATTTACCAAAAGATCTGTTCTCATTCTATTTGAAATACCAAAAACAGTTGCCAGTCTTAGAGAGATAAAATTATCACTTGAACTCATAAATCTCTCTGCATTTACTTTAGTTTTTCCATAAATAGATATAGGTTTTAAAGGGGAATCTTCATCACAAAAATCTTCTCCACCGATGCCGTAACCACTGTTTGTAACTGGTAGAATTAAATACTGAGAAGAGCTTTTTAAATTGCATATATTCCTAACTTGCTCATAATTAATTTCTTGAGCTAGTTGAGGAAATTTATCACAAGCTGGAGCACCTACTATAGCAGCTAAAGGTAAAATTAAATCATGTTTTTTTATAAGATCTTTTAAAAGATCTAAATTTCTCACATCATCTTTAAAAAGAGCGAATTTTTTGTTGTCTAAAAGATCTATAATTGTACTTTGTTGGTTATAAAAAAAGTTATCTAATACAGTGACATTTGAAACATCGGGGCAAACAAGAAGATCTCTTGTTAAAACGTTTCCAATATACCCGGCTCCACCAGTCAACAAAACTCTCATTAGTAAATTATCTTCTAGTTACAATTATTCCCTGATTAATAAGTTTAATATTTTTCCTCACTAACTTCATTCTAGCAAGCTTTTTTTCAATTATATTTGAAGTATTTTTTTTAGAAACTACTAACAAGTATCCAGATTTACCGGCGCCCAAAAGCTTACATCCATAGGCACCGGATTCTAAAATTGACTTAATGACCATGTTTATTCTTTTGGAAGATACCTTAGGATTTAATTTTTTTTTTAATTCCCATGAGTCTGTAATAAACTTACCGAATTTTTTAATATTACCATTTTTAAGACTAGATTTTAGTGATAATGTAATTTTATTCATTTCATTTATAATTTTTTTTTTATTCTCAATCAGATGATTGCTATTTTTGTGGATAATATGAGACTTTCTTTTAGAACCAAATTTATAAAAAAATAAACAATTTTTAATTTTATTTAAATTTTTTTTTCTTATATTTAATTTTTTTACTTTATTATTTTTAGAACCAAATGTTATTAATTTAATTCCTTTAAATGTTACAGCATAAAAATCTTGCCAGCCTCCAGTAGCTCCATAATTCAATCTTTCAACTTTGTAAGACTGGTCTACTAAATCATACAAGTTAACTTTTTTTCTACTCTTAAGAGACTGTATTGCACATATTATACCACAAGTCATTGCTGAAGAGCCCCCTAAACCAGAACCTTCGTCTATTTGAGATCTTATATTTAAATCCACTCCAAAGTCTAAATTGCAAAAATTAAATATATGTCCAAAAAAATTTTTATTTTTCTTCACTTTTTGAGTATTAGTAGTAATTATTTTTTTATTATTTATTTTAAGATTAATTTGATTATCTCTTCTTCGGTCTACCTGGATATTTAAAATTCTATTGATAGGGGAACTAATAACATAAGTTTTTTTATTATTTATAATATTTGTAAAATCTGTTCCACCTCCAGAAAAACTTACTCTAGCTGGAATTTTTACAATTACTCTTTTTATCTTACTTATAGCTAATGATTTATTAAAATTAATATCACTGTAGTTAATAATGTTTACTATACGTCCTTTTTTATCAAGAACTGGTAATGAAAATATGATTTTTCCCTCGTTTTGAAACAAAATTTCAAATTCTCTTAATATCCTGTTCTTTGAAAAATTATTTAAAACAAAGCTAAAATTTCTATTCATTATATTCGAAACTGGTGCATTCATTGACAGCTTGTTAATGCCTCTTCTAATATCTCCATCAGTAACTGTTCCTATGCATCTTTTTTTTTTATCGACTACTATTCCAAATCCTTTTCCATCAGTATGAACTGCAGTTTCATTGAAGCGAAAAAATACATCTTTTATTAATGTGTTTGATAAAAAAGTAATTTTACTTAATTTTAAACTCATTTTTAATAATGTTTATTGAACTTTTTATTTGTTTAATATTCGAATTTCTTAATTCAATAATTATTGGTACATTAATTGGTATTTTTTTCAAAAATTTTATATACCATCCATTTTTTTTAAGTGGCTTGTGACTATCAATAGTGCCGTAGTTATGGCTTATCTCAACTAATTTTAAATTTTTTTTAATCAAATTAAGAAATTTTGATTTATCAAATTTAAAAGACTTCGATGCCAAGTTTAAGTGTGCTAAGTTTAGATTTATTCCGATTTTTTCTTTAAATATTTTTATTAATTTTTTAAATTCAGCTGGTTTTTGCATCAATAAGTGATCTTTTGCTTTAACAGAACCTTCGGTCTCAATGCAAACTTTTACCTCATTTTTGTGTGCAAATTTTTGAATTATCTTTAGAGAAGCAATCATATTATTCCAAGCTTCAATTCTAATTTTTTTACTAACATTTCCTTTTTTCCAATTAAAATCGTAAAACTTACTATTCAATCTTGCACCTAATGGGTCTGACAAAAAACCAGGGTGGAAAGTATAATATTTTGCATTAATTTTTTTTGAAAAAATAATTGATCTTTTTATTTGAGTGATACTTCGCTCTCTGAGAGTTTTATTTAAAGAAGCTATATTAATTACAAAATCTTTTTTTGGAACAGGGAAGTAATTATGGACTAAATAATCAAATTTTTTTTTTTTAATATAGTTAAGTTTTTTTTCGTAACGATGATTTGAGCCAAGTTCTACCTTTTCAAAATTAATTTTCTGTAATTCATTTAAAGCTTTTGAAACTTTTGATTTATCTTTAACAAAAGTTGTGGATATAAAAATTTCTCTTATCACTTTAATAGACTGAACTTTAAAATCGTATTTTTGGGTAAATTTTTTTTAACACGCTTTCCTAAAACTTTATTTAGATATCTTGGTCTTATACCTGTGGCTGGTCTCTTAAAACTTATATTATTAGTTGATAATTTTTCTCCCTTTAAAACATTTGAGATCGTTACTATACTTTTTTTTAATTTTTTTTTATTTTGTTTTTCTGAAGGTAGAATGTATTTTATTTTTTTTCCTAATGAGTTCTCTGCTTCCCTAACCTCTCTAATCGACTGAAAAAGTTCTTTTGGACTTAAAGACATTCTATGATCTGGTCCAAATAATTTCTTACTAATTGTAAAATGCTTTTCGATTATATTAGCTCCTAAGCCAACAGAAGTTAAAGCACTTACATTGTTCATTGTATGGTCAGATAAACCTACAGGACATTTAAATTTTTCTTTATAAAGTTTTATCACTTTTAAGTTTGCATCAATTGAAGATGAAGGGTAATTAGCTGTACATTGTAAAAAAGCAAATTTTTTGAATTTATGTTTTTTAAACAAACTGAAATTATGTTTTACATCCTCAAATGATGACATGGCAGTAGATAAAATTATGGGTTTATTTTTTTTAATCAGATATTCCACAAACGGGTAATTATCGTTATCAGTTGAAGCAATCTTGAAAGCTTTTATTTTCATTTTGCTTAACAGATCAGCACTCTTTTTATCGTAAGGAGTGCTCATAAAAGTTATTTTTTTTTTTTTACAATGATTTATTAATTCCATGTGCATTTCTCTTGATATTTCCTGAGATTTCAAAAGATCAAACCATGATAAGGCTTTGTTAGAGCCTGTGGTCTCTAAATGATATTTAGCTTTAGGGCCTTTCGGAATTATTATTTCCTCAGCTAAAAAAGTTTGAAATTTTACTGCATCCGCTCCTGCTTCGGAGGCTGCGTCTATAAGCTGTTTTCCTATTTTTATTGAACCATTATGATTAACACCGGCTTCCGCAATAAAAAAGATTTTATTTCCATCTCCAATAGATCTATTGCCAATCTTAATTTGGTTCATAAAAAAATTTTTTTCCATATAAATCTACAAAAGGTCTGTACTTTTTTCCTAAGTAAGTAGATTTGATTAATTTATTAAGTTTCGTTTTTTTGATGTTTTTAGGAATTTCGTATAAGTCATTTAAATTTCCTAAATAATTAATTTTTTTTGACCATTTGAATTTATTTTTAACAGATAATTCAATTAAATCTATTTTATTATTAAATAGTTTTGTTAGAAATGATCTTGCAAGTAAATAAAGTTGCTTATGTGTTTTTTGTAAAAGTGATGACAAGTTATCTTGTTTATTAATTCTAAAATTTTTAACTAGCAGGATTTTCCCATTATCAATTTCATTATTAATAAAATGAGTAGTTACACCAAATTTTTTCTTACCATTTTTAATTGCAAAATTTACCCCCCCAGAACCTCTATATTCTGGTGGAGAAGGATGGAAATTTACTGCAAAAAAACTTTTCGAGAGTAACAAAGGTTTAAGTATTTGATAGCTTCTATATGAGAAGATAAAGTCATAATTTTTTTTTAAAACTCTTTTCGGTAATTTTTCAAATCTTTTCACTGAATAAACTACTGTTAAATTTACATTTTTTTTATCAATAATATTTTTAATCTTTTGAGACAAAATATCATTTTTTCTGCAAAATAATAGGATATTTAATTTTTTTTGGTCAAGTTTTCTTGAAAAATTTTTAAAAGAACTTGGAATTCCAATATCAGTAAACTTAGTTTTTTCCATATTTATAATTTTAAGTCTCTTCTTACTCATTAAATAAGGTAGAAAATCATTTTCTAGTGAAAAAACTTTCTTTTTAAAATTAAAAAAGTCTTTTTTATAAAATAGATAATTACCGTTGTTGACTAAAGATTTTGAATTATTTTTCGATTCAAAAAAGAAATTATTTTTTTTAACAGATATCGCTCCATATCTCTTTGAATTATTTTTTTTTGAAATTCCTAAAACATTTTGTCCTTTTGATTTTTTTTTAAAAAGAACAATTTTTTCACTTGCAGGGGAAATCGTATCACCATTTACGACAAAAAATTGATTAGAAACTTTATTTTTTTTTAAGGTATTTTTGATAGCGCCACCCGTGCCTAAATAATTTTTTTCCTTTGATATAAAAACATTCTTATAATTCCTGCTTTTTATATAATTTTCAAATAGTTCTTGTTTTTTACATATTGATAAAAATATTTTCCTGATTTTATTTTTACTCAAATGTCTTATAATGAAGTCTAGAGCACACCTATTATAAGATATATTTACAAGAGGCTTTGGAACATCTTTTGATATTTTTAAAAGTCTGGAGCCTCTTCCCCCACTAAGAATTATTACGTCTATATTTCTATTCATTTTTTTTATATTATTAATCTTAATGATACAAAAAGTCGTGATATTTGATAGGGATAATACACTTATAAAAGATAAGGGCTATACTTACAAAACTCGTGATCTTAAATTTTTGCCACAAACAATTAGGTCTATTAAATTTCTTTCTAAAAATAATGTTAAAATGTTTATAGTTACTAATCAATCTGGCATTGCCAAAGGTTTTTTTAGTTTGAAAGATCTTAAAAAATTTCATTCTTATATAAATAAAAGGTTATCTAAATATAAAGTTAAAATTAACGGTTTTTTATTTTGTCCACACCATAAGGACGGGGTTATAAAAAAATTTTCTTTTCAATGCAAATGTAGAAAACCTGAAAATCTGCTTATTGAAAAAGTAAAGAAAAAATTTAAAAAAAAAGCTAACATTGTTATGTTCGGTGACAAAATTTCTGATAGGAAAGCTGCAAAAAAATCGAAGATAAAATTTTTTTATAGAAAGAAAAATTTCTTTGATCAAATCAAGAGCGTCTATAAAAACCATCTTTAATAGTTTTCCAATTTTCCGTTTCGGATTTTTATGATTTTATCGAAATTTTCAAATAGATCTTCTCTGTGGGAAATGCCAATTGTAGTAAGATTAAGGTCTGTAAATATTTTATAGACTCCCTTTGCATTATTTGTGTCGAGAGCACTAGTAACTTCATCTAATATAAGCAACTTTGGTCTTAAAATAAGTGCTCTGCAAATACCAATCCGTTGTATTTCACCCCCTGATAAATTAATTCCTTTCTCATCTATTTTGCTGTGAATTCCATTCGGTAATCTTTTAATTAGATCTAATAAATTTACTTTTTCTATTAAATTTATGACAGTATCATCAGAATAAATTGAATTATCTAATCCAAAAATTATATTATTTTTTAAGGTATCATCAATTATCGTATTATTTTGTGGAACATAACCAATCAAGTTTTGCCATCCTCGAACATCTTTAGATATAGGTTTTCCATCAACAATAACCATATCTGAAGAGTCATAAAAACCAGCCAATAAATCAATTAATGTACTTTTGCCTGATCCGCTTGGCCCTACTATTCCAATTTTTTCCCCCAATTTTATTTGAATGTTAATATCTTTTAATTGAAACGTGGTATTTTTTGAGACTGAAAAATTTTTAACTTTGATCTTTATATTATCTTTAAATTCAAAACTTCTTTTGTTCTCTTTATTAATGAAAGTATGATTATTTTTTATTTCGTTTTCGAGTACTTTTACAGATGGATAATTTAATTTAATAAGTTGAATACTGGTTAAGACTTTATTAATTGAAGGTAAAACTCTAAAACTTGCAGCTAAAAATACTGAAAAAATTTTTATTAAATCATTAAAAGGTGTGTTCTTAAAACTTAAAATAATTAATAAAGAAAATATACCTGAAACAAATACGAGCTCAAAAATTAATTTAGGTAAATTCTGAAAAAAATTTACGTTTCTTGATATAATAGCTTGCAAAAAATTATGGTTTTGAAATTTTTCTAAAAAAAAAAGCTCTCTATTTAATATTTTTACTATCTTTATGTTTTCAAAAGCCTCCTTTAAATATTGTATAATTTTATTTGAATGATGAAGTCTTTCAAAACCCCATTTAACAATCTTCTTCTTTATAAAAAAATAATAACATATTCCGATTAGAGAAAAGTAAATAATAGCAAAAAGAGAAATTAAAAAATTTATATAAAATAAAATTATTAGAATTCCAACAATAACGAAAATTTCTAAAAATAACTTTAAAAGATACAAATAGTATGTAATTATGTGATCTACTTCAAGAGTTACATTCCTTATAAACTCAGAACTATTGCGTTTGAAAAAAAAATTATAATTCTGATTCAAATATATAAAAAATAATGTATGAGTGATTTCTTGTTTAAAATTGTATATAAATTTACTCTCATACCAATAATAAAATAATTGGAAAATAATCTTAATTAAAAATAAAAGTATAAAGATAGTAATAACAGCTAAAATTAAATCATTTGTTTCTAAATTAAGTAAGCTTAAAATGGATAATATAAAGTTACTACTCAATGTTGCCTGATCTTTAATAATCACTCCAGTTAGAGGCAATATCATTCCTAAGACCAGCATTTCTAATAAAGCTGATATAGTCATAAAGAAAAAAAGTATAATTAAACCTTTTTTTTGTTCTTTTTTAAAAATAGAAAAATATTTAATTAAGTTCATCTGTATTTTTAATTACTATTTAAAGATTTTAAAATGTTATTCTTAACAATTTCTGGAGTATTTAGAAAAGGCATTATAAACTCCTTATCGATTGATTTATAGTATTCCTCTTTATCTAAATTAATTGATTTTAAAATACTGTTTTTGAAATTTTCAAATGCATTTTGTTTTGGTTTACATTTAATAAAACCATTTTCTTTATAAAATGAGAATATATCAAGATTACATAAACCTTTTTGAGGATAATCATGAGAATTGCAAGCTAAAATTTTTTTTCGAGGGCAACCGCCTCTCTTAATAGTGTTGAGTTATGTCCAACAATTAAATTGCTTTGTAGTAAAGCTAAGTAACTTGAATAGCTATTTTTTTTCCTTTAAAGTTTTGTTTAGGAATTTTAAGATAATCAATAACAATTTTTTTTCTTTTTTCAAAAAAAGCTTTGTTAAAACTATAAGTTAGAATTGATGGATTAAATTTTTTATAAACTTTAAGAACGTTTTCTTTAGATTGTTTTCTCATATAATTTTCCATAATTTTTTTAAATTTCTGATCTCAATGTTTTAAGGTTTATATGAGCGTTATAATATTTTTTGCCAATTTTAAATCTTCTGGTGTATCTATCTCAAAAATTGACTCTTTATTCATCTCGTAGTATCCGATTTTGCCTGAGCATCTAATTCTATTTTTTAACCAAATTACTTTTTTTGTTAAATAAAATGAGCCATTCTCAATTATTGTTTTAGATTTAATGTCTTGTCTTCTTAATCTGTTAGAAAGTTTAAAATTTAATGGATTAGTTTTTTCATTATGAAATTGCCAGACCATTGAATGTAAGTTTATTCCGCTAAACAAAGAATCATAATTGTTTTTTTTAAATTTTTGAATCGCTTTTTTAAGGTCATTTTTTTTTCTAAAAATAGATGTTGGTTGCAAAAATAACACATTTTCAAATTCAATATTTCTTTTAATCGCCTCATTAATTGCATGAACCACTGCTGCATCTGGCATAATTTTGTCATTGCTCAAAGAAAATGGCCTTTTGATAAATTCTACATTCATTTTTTTTGCAAAATTTTCTATTTTTTTTCCATCTGAAGAGATAAATATTTTTTTTATATATTTTGAACTTTTGGCAAAATTTATCGCATGACCTATGAGCGTGATGCCATTAATTTTTCTCAAATTTTTGTTTTTTATTCCTTTTGAGCCAGCCCTTGCAGGTATCACTGCTATAAAATTTTTTGAGTTTAATTTTCTTGATTGCCTTTTTTTTCCTAAATCAATCCAATTTCCAATCTTACTTTTTTTTTTTAAACCATCTCCTAAGTATGAATTAATTAATCTTAAGTTCCTTAATTTTATTTTTAATCCCTTAGTTTTTATCGAGTGGCTATTATCAGGATTATTTTTCTTTTCAGACGAACGAATATAGAAAAATATATAACTAGGTTTTAATGGTATGACATAATCTAAAATTTTTTCGTCATTACAATGCAGGCCAAAAGCAATCTTACTCGGTTTGTAGGTATTTTTCATATGTGAAATCGCTAAAAGATTTGAATTTTTAATATCTTGATTATACGCCGTATGAATAAAATTTAATTTTTTAAATTTTTTATTTATTCTTTTTAAATCACTATCTGATGTAATTGCTGAGGACAAATAAACATTATTTGAAAATTTCAAACTATTAGATATCAGGCTCTCATCTTTATATTTATAACCAATAATTTTTATCAAATCTAATTTGATTTTGGCTTCTTTAAATATGGCTAAAGTTTCTTTATGTCTTAAAGATAAACCAAATATTTTTTTCTTTTTTTTTACCAACTTATAAATTTTTTGATAGACAGAAGTTTCAATCCATTTTTTATATGATTTTGAATTATCATAGTAGCTCTTTTCTAAAACTTGGATTGTAATACCGTCAACTTCGCTTTTTAAAGCTTGATCAACAAGATTAAATAATCTTTTTTTATCTCCCAAATGATTTAAACCTATTTCAGCAATAAATTTCATGAAATATTTTTTATTCTAATTTTATCCTCTATACTCTCAATTATAGAATGGCCAATGAGTAATTGCATTTCTTGAATTCTGGCAGTTGATTTTGAAGGTATGATAATATTGTGATTACATTGAATCTTACATTTACCACCTTTATTACCAGAAATTAAAATAGAAATTATCTTTTTTTTCTTTGCGCATTTAAGAGCGTTAATAATGTTTTTGCTGTTTCCCGAAGTTGTTAAACAAATTAATACATCTCCCTTTTTCCCTAATCCTTCAATTTGTCTCGAAAAAATATTTTCATAACCAAAATCATTTGCAATACAAGTTAAAGTTGCTTGATCAGAGCTTAAAGAAACTGACCGTAAAGCCCTTCTCTTTTTTTTGTATCTACCAATTAATTCGGTAGATAGATGCATGCTGTCTGAGGCGCTTCCTCCATTGCCGCACCACATTATTAATTTTTTTTTTTCTAATTGATTTTTAAGAATAATTACGATTTTTTCTATTTTATTTATTAAATTTTTTTCAGTATTTTTTAAAGTATAAAAGTGTTCTTTAAAATTTTCTTTTATTATTTTTTTTGACTCTCTCATATTAATTTGGTTTAAATTAATTTAATATCTCCTGAATTCTTCTTTTTAACTTATTGCTTGGTGAGTCTTTAAATTCTCGGGCCATAATATAATTTGTTTTATTATTTAAACTAGATTGATAACTTTTAAAATCCAAATTAAGTAAATTTTTTACTCTTTCCTCAAATTTATCAAAATCTGGCTCATTGAAAAAACATAGTCCTTTCAAAGGAAAATCCCAAGCAGAACTTCCGGTAAAATTGCATGATAAAACCTTTTTGTTTAATGCAAGAGCTTCTCTAAGAATAGTAGAAACACTTCCAATAACAAGATTGCTTTTTTCTATACATTCATAACTTGAAAAATAGTTGTTTTTTACTATCTCAAAGTTCCCATATATATATTTTTTGTACCAGTCCTTTTCAATTATAGCTTTTTCTGGATCCGAAAATTTTCCTGCAATTATTACCTTATAATTATTTTTTTTTGCTAATTTAGTAACAAAACTTGCTATAAGTCCTACTCCACTTTCTTTCCCTGGGAAAAGCTTGTTCCAATTTATTGAAGGCTCTGAAATTAGACAAATATCAAATTCATCTTTAGTATTATTCTTAGTTAGCTGGTTTTTTCTCTCAATATATTTTGAAAGTTTTAAAGAACCTATAACATTAAATTTATTCACTTGAATTTTATGTCTTCGATATAAATCTATTTCTGACTCACTATGACAAGCAAATTCTGGAATAAACATCTTTTTCAAATTTTTTTTGTCATAAAAGGGCTCGTCAAATTGATATCTTGATGCAGTTTGAACTGCTAAAAAACTAATATTGTGATGTAAGTTTTTAGCTACCAAAGAAAAAGGTATTGAATTATCTATTCTAGTTATGACAAGCTTTGGATTTATTATTTTTATAAGAGAGCTGAAATAAGCAATCGATATTTTATTTCCTTTGAAAAGAAATTTTAAAAAATAAATAATGAGATTAGCCGTTAAAAATATTTCATTTATTCGCTGGGGTCTTGTTTTTAAAATGAAAACTGAATTAAAATCGAGAATACCATTATAATCTTTTATAATTAAAGAATGGTCATCAAAAAATACAGTTTTCTTTTTTGGAATTGAAAACTTTATTTTAAATTTTAAAAGCAGTTTGAATAAAAAAATTATCTCTCTCATGTTATTTTTGTGAAGAAATTTTGCCATAGCTCCGCACTTTGTAAAAAATACATTTTTTTTACAATATAAATTTTCATTTTTTTTAGATGGGGTTAAATATATATTCTCTTTTATCAACCGTTGTTTTTAAATTTCCCATCAATATATTCATTTTATTTTTTTGAAAATCTACAATTTTAAAAATTTTTTCAGTAAATGGTCCGTTTGAAAATTTGTATAGGGTATTGAGATTAATTTCGAACAAGTTATTAGAAATATAACCATCATCATTTTCTATTTTTTTACAATTGTCTATAAAGTTTTTAATATCCTTTTGATATTGAGTAAATCCGTTTAAAAGGTACTTTAAACCTTTGATAAACTTAAGTTTGTTAATAGTGTTTCTATCAGAAAAGTCTTTATGGAAACAAAAAAGATAATCCCCTAATATTTCAAATTCTTTTGATATAAGTTTATTTTTTTGGTATTTTTGAATTAAAACTTTTGGTTTATAAATAACGAAATTTTTTCCAATTTTACTTTGTAGATCGCTTTTAAATAAATTAAAATTTTTTTTATCAAACTTGAGAACAGTCCACATTTATTTTATCCTTTTAAGTTCTCTTTTCAGCTCATCGTATTCTTTCATTTTTCTTTTCATGAAATTTATGGTCAACTTTGTTCTTTCTGAAATACCTTTTGGAGTGATAACATATCTTAAATAATTTATTTTATTTGATTGTTTGCTGAAGTTTTGTAATTTGACTAAACCTTTTTTTTGTAGAGCTTTTAAACAGTAATTTAGTTTACCTAAACTAAAGCCAAGCTCCTCCGCAAGTTTTCTTTGTGAAGTTTGTTTATCTTTTTGTATTTTCCTTAATACTTCAAAATGATCGTTATCTATTTTCATGTGTTCAATTATTGTACAATATACGTTCATTTATTGAACAGTAAAGCGCTTTTTTTACTTTTTATTCAACGATCACTTAATGTTGAAGAAAATTTTGAGAATAAACTAGATATAGAGCACGTGATGTTTTTGTTAGCAGTAAATAGCTAGTCAGGTTTTTTGTAGCAACAAACTATAAAGATGTTTTTAATTTGTATGGGATTTTGCTTTTTGAAAAACCATTATTTTCAAGCCAATTTTCGGCTATAGGTATTTGATATTTATAGTCTATGTCTAGATATGAAATTTAAATAAAATAATTATCACAAACTTTAATTAGTTAAAATTTTTTTCAGTGCATAAATCAAGCCAATTGAGCTATTAGTACTGGTCAGCTGCACGCGTTACCGCGTTTCCACACCCAGCCTATCAACGTAGTGGTCTACTACGGCTCTAAAGGAAGAACTCGTTTTGAGGTAGGTTTCCCGCTTAGATGCTTTCAGCGGTTATCCTGTCCATACTTAGCTACCCGGCACTGCAGCTGGCGCTACAACCGGTCCACCAGTGGTATGTTCATCCCGGTCCTCTCGTACTAGGGACAAATCCTCTCAATTCTTCTACACCCATGGCAGATAGGGACCGAACTGTCTCACGACGTTCTGAACCCAGCTCACGTACCACTTTAATTGGCGAACAGCCAAACCCTTGGGACCTGCTCCAGCCCCAGGATGTGATGAGCCGACATCGAGGTGCCAAACACCCTCGTCGATATGGACTCTTGGAGGGTATCAGCCTGTTATCCCCGGCGTACCTTTTATCCGTTGAGCGATGGCCCTTCCACTCAGAACCACCGGATCACTATGACCGTCTTTCGACTCTGCTCGACTTGTCAGTCTCGCAGTCAGGCAGGCTTATGCCATTGCACTCTACGAACGATTTCTGACCGTTCTGAGCCTACCTTCGCACGCCTCCGTTACTCTTTGGGAGGCGACCGCCCCAGTCAAACTACCCACCATACAATGTCTTGCTGCCGGATCACGGCAAGCAGTTAGATGTCAAGAATAATAAGAGAGGTATTTCACTGGTGACTCCATTTAAGCTAGCGCCTAAACATCAAAGTCTCCCTCCTATGCTAAACATATCATTCCTAACACCAATATAAAGTTGTAGTAAAGGTGCACGGGGTCTTTCCGTCTAACCACGGGAACTCCGCATCTTCACGGAGAATTCAATTTCACTGAGTTGATGTTGGAGACAGCGGAGATATCGTTACGCCATTCATGCAGGTCGGAACTTACCCGACAAGGAATTTCGCTACCTTAGGACCGTTATAGTTACGGCCGCCGTTCACTGGGGCTTCAGAGATTAGCTTGCACTAACCGCATTAACCTTCCAGCACCGGGCAGGCGTCAGACCCTATACATCCACTTACGTGTTAGCAGAGCCCTGTGTTTTTGATAAACAGTCGCATCTCCCTGGCTTGTGCCACCCATTTAAAGTTGCCTTAAAATGGGTCCTCCTTCTTCCGAAGTTACGGAGGCATTTTGCCGAGTTCCTTCAACATCATTCTCTCAAGCGCCTAATTATACTCTAATAATCCACCTGTGTCGGTTTAGGGTACGGTCTAATGATGGAGCTATTTCCTGGAACTTCTTCACAGCTAACTCAATCCATTAAGAGTTAACAATTTACGAAATTCGTCACTTCCATCTGGTCAAGGAATATTAACCTTGTTCCCATCGACTACGGCTCTCGCCCTCGTCTTAGGGGCCGACTAACCCTGCGCGGATTAACCTTGCGCAGGAACCCTTGGATTTTCGGCGACAGAGTTTTTCACTCTGTTAATCGTTACTTATGTCAGCATTCGCACTTCTGATACCTCCAGGACCCCTCACGGGTATCCCTTTGCAGGCTTACAGAACGTTCCGCTACCAGATATAATTTCCTCAGAAATTATAAATCCACAGATTCGGTACATGATTTGAGCCCCGTTACATCTTTGGCGCAGAAACTCTATTAGACCGGTGAGCTGTTACGCTATCTTTAAAGGATGGCTGCTTCTAAGCCAACCTCCCGGCTGTTTAGGAATCTCCACATCCTTTCACACTTAATCATGATTTAGGGACCTTATCTGGTGATCTGGGCTTTTTCCCTCTCGACCATGGACCTTAGCACCCACAGTCTGTCTGTTGAGGTAAAATGTTTGGCATTCGGAGTTTTATGAGGGTTGGTAAAGATTTCTCTCCCCTAGCCCCTTTAGTGCTCTACCTCCAAACATCAATTTACTCAACGCACTACCTAAATAGTTTTCGCGGAAAACCAGCTATCTACGAATTTGGTTGGCCTTTCACCCCTTACCACAAGTCATCCAAAGACTTTTCAACGTCAACTGGTTCGGTCCTCCGGCAAGTGTTACCCTGCTTTCAACCTGCTCATGGTAAGCTCATTCGTTTTCGGGTCTAATTCATACAACTCACGCCCATTTAAGACTCGCTTTCGCTGCGCCTACACCTAACGGCTTAAGCTTGCTGGATAAATTAAGTCACTGACCCATTATACAAAAGGTACGCCGTCACTCTAAAAAGAGCTTCGACTGTTTGTAGGCATACGGTTTCAGGTTCTATTTCACTCCCCTAATAGGGGTTCTTTTCACCTTTCCCTCACGGTACTAGTTCACTATCGGTCACTGAAGAGTATTTAGGCTTAGAGGGTGGTCCCCCTATATTCAAACAAGATTTCACGTGTCCCGCTCTACTCAAAAATAATATTAAACATTACTCCTACGGGACTATCACCCTCTATGGTTAGTTTTTCCAAACTATTTAGATTATTTTAACATCATTGTTGGCCTATTCCATTTTCGCTCGCCACTACTAACGGAATCTCAATTGATTTCTTTTCCTCCGGTTACTTAGATGTTTCAGTTCTCCGGGTTAGCTCTTTAAACCTATGAATTCAGTTTAAAGTACCACATAAAGTGGTGGGTTATCCCATTCGGAAATTTTCGGATCAAAGCCTGCATACAACTCCCCGAAACTTATCGCAGTATACCACGTCCTTCGTCGCCTTTCAGTGCCTAGGCATCCGCCATACGCCCTTAAACGCTTGATTTATGCACAGAAAATAATTTTCTGTATAAATTAAATTTTTAAAAAATGTTCATCTATTCGAACATTTATAGATTGTTCATCTATTCGAACAATCGGATATAGATATTGTTTGATTGTTAAAACTTTCACAATCAAAATTGATAATTTTATTTACAATTTAAAAAAACTAAAAGTGTCAATGGTGGAGGATAGCGGGATCGAACCGCTGACCTCCTGAATGCAAATCAGGCGCTCTCCCAGCTGAGCTAATCCCCCGTGAAAATGGTGGGCCGAGGACGACTCGAACGTCCGACCTCACCCTTATCAGGGGTGCGCTCTAACCACCTGAGCTACCGGCCCCTAAGCATTTATGAGACACTTAATTTAAGAAGAGAAATGCAGACGGCCACATTAACTTAATTTTTTGAGACCAAAAGAAATTTTTGGTCTTCCTTAGAAAGGAGGTAATCCAGCCGCAGGTTCCCCTACGGCTACCTTGTTACGACTTCACCCCAGTTGCTGATCGTACCGTAGTCAAAGGTATAAGCTTTGCCTTAAGGTGTAACCAACTTCCATGGTGTGACGGGCGGTGTGTACAAGACCCGGGAACGTATTCACCGCGGCGCGCTGATCCGCGATTACTAGCAATTCCAGCTTCATGCACTCGAGTTACAGAGTACAATCCGAACTGAGACACATTTTAGGGATTAGCTAAGAGTCGCCTCTTTGCTTCCCATTGTAAGTGCCATTGTAGCACGTGTGTAGCCCAACACATAAGGGCCATGAGGACTTGACGTCATCCCCACCTTCCTCCAGCTTATCACTGGCAGTTCTTTTAAAGTGCCCAACTAAATGGTGGCAACTAAAAGTAGGGGTTGCGCTCGTTGCGGGACTTAACCCAACATCTCACGACACGAGCTGACGACAGCCATGCAGCACCTGTGTTTCGTCCAGCCGAACTGAAGAGACTAATCTCTTAGTCTCGCGACGAACATGTCAAGCGTTGGTAAGGTTCTGCGCGTATCTTCGAATTAAACCACATGCTCCACTGCTTGTGCGGGTCCCCGTCAATTCATTTGAGTTTTAACCTTGCGGTCGTACTCCCCAGGCGGTGTGCTTAATGCTTTCGCTGCGACACTGAAAAATATATTTCCAACGTCTAGCACACATCGTTTACGGCATGGACTACGAGGGTATCTAATCCTCTTCGCTACCCATGCTTTCGCTCCTCAGTGTCAGTAGTGACCCAGTAAGTTGCCTTCGCATTTGGTGTTCTTTCTAATATCTACGAATTTCACCTCTACACTAGAAATTCCACTTACCTCTATCACACTCTAGCTAAAAAGTTTTGATGGCAGTTCCAAGGTTGAGCCTTGGGATTTCACCATCAACTTTTTTAACCACCTACGAGCTCTTTAAGCCCAGTAATTCCGAACTACGCTAGGTCCCTTCGTATTACCGCGGCTGCTGGCACGAAGTTAGCCGGACCTTCTTATTCGGGTACAGTCATTTTCTTCCCCGACGAAAGAGTTTTACAACCCAAGGGCCTTCTTCACTCACGCGGCATCGCTGCATCAGGGTTTCCCCCATTGTGCAAGATTCCCCACTGCTGCCTCCCGTAGGAGTCTGGGCCGTGTCTCAGTCCCAATGTGGCTGGTCTTCCTCTAAGAACAGCTATTGATCGTTGCCTTGGTAAGCTTTTACCTTACCAACTAGCTAATCAAGTGCGGGCTCATCTTTTGGCATTAAAACTTTCCCCGTAAGGGCTTATTTGGTATTAGCACAAGTTTCCCCGTGTTATTCCAAACCAAAAGGCAGATTCCCACATTATACTCACCCGTTTGCCACTCAGTATTGCTACTGCGTTCGACTTGCATGTGTTAGGCGTGCCGCCAGCGTACGTTCTGAGCCATGATCAAACTCTCAAGTTTAATAACGGCGCACACTAGCTTTAATAACTTTAAGGTATATATAAAGTTATTTTTCGTTAAAGCGTGTACGACAATTTCTTTATTAACCTAGCCGTCCACACTTCTCTTCTTAATATTTACAATTTAAAAAAGCTAAGATTTCACTTAAAAATCTACACACCTCAGGCACTATTAATTAATAATATTGTAGAGGTGAGGGCTCGTTTTATTACAAAATTACCATAAGTCAAGGCGTATATTGGCCAATTTAGCTAACAAATTAGCCATTTTTTTCACCCTTCAGATTGCAAACCTTTAATATTTTTTGTAGAAAACAACTATGACGATAATTCGAATATTTAATGAATTTAATAAAAAAATTGCATTTTTTTTTCCTCATTTTAAGTCTAATCGAATAAAAAATTTTTCAATTAATCCATTAATTTTTGTTTCCTTAATTGTCTTATTTTCAATTATATTTTTCTCAGTTAACAATTATTCTGAGAAAAGCAATTTGCAAAATCGTGAAAATCTAGAAAATTTTTCAAAATCAAATGATTTTAATAATTTAACGAATTACTTTTTCTCAAAAATCAATAGCCCTTATACAGAGCAAAAATATACAATTAAGAATAATGACACCATTGAAAAAATACTCAAAAATTTCAAAGTTAATCAAAATGATATAAAAGATATATCGCTTAAACTAAAACAAAAAAAATTGTCGAATATATATTCGGGTCGAGAGTTATCATTAATATTAAAAAAATTGGAAAATGGATCAAACTCTTTAGTAAATCTTTTAGTTCCAATTAATAATACAAATAGCATCGAAATCCGAAAATCTCAAAATAAATTTTCCATAAAGGAAAAAATATTAAGATTATATAAAAAAGAAGTTGTTATCAAAAATAATATTGAAAGTAGCTTATATAAATCTGCAATTGATGTTGATATAGAGCCCAATATTATTATCGAGTTTGCAAGGATTTTTGGTTTCGAAGTTGATTTTCAAAGAGATATAAGAAAAGGAGACTGGTTTGAAATTTTTTATGAAAAGTTTGAGGATGATAATGGAAAAATCAGGGATACAGGAAAAATAATTTATGCATCTATGAAAGTAAATGGTGAAGAAATAAATCTTTATAACTTTAAATATAAAAATGAAGAGGAATATTATGACATTAAAGGAAAAAGTATTACCAAATCTCTAATGAAGACTCCAATTAATGGTGCAAGACTATCATCATCTTTTGGAATGCGAAAACATCCTATACTTGGTTATAATAAAATGCATAGAGGAACTGACTTCGCAGCTCCAAGCGGCACTCCTATAATGGCATCTGGATCAGGCACTATAACAAGGGCAAGGTGGTGTGGCGGTGGTGGAAATTGTGTAAAAATAAAACATAACTCAACATACGAAACAATTTATGCTCATATGAAAGCTTTCGCTAAAGGTGTGAAAGAGGGGAAAAAAGTTAAGCAAGGTCAAATAATTGGTTACGTAGGTTCGACAGGGTTATCAACCGGTCCACACCTACATTATGAAGTGATCGTAAATGGAAAAAAAGTAAATTCTCAAAAATTAAAATTACCCTCTGGTAAAATTTTAAGGGGAGATGAAAGAAAAGAATTTGAAATTGAGAGAATAAAAATTGATTTGCGATTATCCGAACTTAGATAGTAGTTGAATCTGGTTTTGTGTTAGAAGAGTTGTCAGTTTCACTTTTATTTTTTTCAGACAAGTTTTCTTTTCTGTCAGCTAAATCATTTAATCTTCTTAAATAATGATCGGCATGCTGAAGGTAGTTTTGGGCTAGTACAGGATCTCCATTACTTTGCGCATCTTTTGCCAACTGTTGAAATTTTTGCATTGTCTTCTCTACATTATGAATATTATTCATCGAACCATTTCTAGAGAAACCAATATTTCCGTTAAAATTGTTTGTGTTGTTAGAGGTTATTGAACCGTTACGTCTACGGAAATTATTTTTTTGAGATCTTGGTCTAAAACTTCTTCTTCTATTATTGTTCATTATTAAATCACCTAACGAGCCTTGAAATTAAACTTCTCACGTTTTCTTTATAATCTCTAATTTTATGTTCTATTTTAAAACTATTGCTTTTTAATATTTTTGAAACTTCTTTTAATTGTCCGCTTCCTATTTCTAAAGCCAGTACGCCATTTATCTTTAAGATTTCTTGTGATTTGTAGATAACTTTTTTAATAACGTCAAGCCCATCCTTTCCTCCGTTCAAAGCAATTTTTGGCTCAAATAGTCTTATGTCTTCCTCTAATTTATTAATTTCGTTGCTTCTTATATATGGAGGATTTGAAACGATTAAATCAAATTTTTGATGATATAAATTAGAAAAGCACCTTTTATAAAATTTAATATTATTCCTAAAATTGTGTTTAATAGAATTTTTTTTAGCAATAAATAGTGCTTTTTTTGCAATATCAATTCCAATTCCTCTAGATTTTTTTAATTCACTAATTAAACTTATTAATATGCAACCAGAACCAGTTCCAATATCTAAAATATTAATTGGCTTACCTCTATAAATGTTTACAATTTTTTCAACTAACAGTTCAGTTTCTGGCCTTGGAATAAGGGTATTTTTGTTTACCTCAAAACTTTTACTCCAAAACTCTTTTTCTTTTAAAATATAAGCTATAGGTTCTTTGAGCGAACGTCGTTTTACAAGATTATTAAATTTTTTTATTTCACTGGACCTAATAAATTGGTTAAGATTAGTAATAATTTTTTCTCTTTTTTTTCCAAGAGCTTTTGAGAGTAATATTTCAGAGTCTAAGTGATGGGACTTAATATTTTTATTTTTTAGAGTTTCAGATCCAATATTAATTAATTGTAGACAATTCATTATTTTAAGTTTTCTAGTTTCAAGTTTTGGTCTTTGAGTCTCAACTCGTCATTCATCTCGTTGTGTACTTCTCCACTTAAAAATTCGTCAAGTTTATGTAAAGTCAGATTTATCCGATGATCAGTTACTCTTCCCTGAGGAAAATTATAAGTTCTTATTCTTTCAGATCGATCTCCTGATCCTATTTGATTTCTCCTATTGCTTGACCTTTCTTGATCTTTCTTTCTTTTTTCAGCTTCGTAAACTCTTGATCTAAGTATTTTTAAAGCCTTTGCCTTATTCTTATGCTGAGACTTTTCATCTTGCTGGCTTACTACGACTCCACTTGGAATATGAGTAATTCTAACAGCGCTATCAGTAGTGTTAACTGATTGCCCGCCAGGGCCGCCAGCCCTAAAAACATCTATTCTTAAATCTGTGTCTTTTATTTGAATATCTATTTCTTCTGCTTCAGGTAAAACTGCAACAGTAGCTGCTGATGTATGTACTCTACCTTGCGTTTCAGTTTCTGGTATTCTTTGAACACGATGAACTCCTGATTCATATTTTAAATATGAATAAATGTTACTTCCATTTACAGAAAAAATAACTTCTTTAAAACCCCCCGCCTCACTTTTTGAGATATTAATTAGCTCTAATTGCCATTTTTTTTTAGAACATACTTTTTCATACATTTTAAATAAGTCAGCACAAAAAAGAGAAGCTTCCAAACCACCTGTACCCGCCCTTATTTCGACTATTGCGTTTTTGTCATCATCCTCATCTTTGGGTAACAAAAATATTTTAAGTTTGTTTTCGTAAACTTTTTTTTTTGCTTCCATTTCATTAAGATCTTTTTTAGCTAATTCAATTATTTCTAAATCATTATTTTTATCATCTAAAATTTGTTGCAAATCTTTTTTCAAACTATCAAAATTTACATATTCTCTCGCAATACTGATGATATTACCTAAATTTGCGTATTCTTTGGATTTTTTAGCAAATAATTTTGGCTCTATGCTTCCAGTTGAAAGTTCTTTTTCAAGATTGTCATGTTGAACAATTATGTCTTTAACTTTTTGAAATGGAATCATTAATTAATTTATTTCATTAACTTTTTCTTCCACTAGCTTTACAACCTTTTCAATTATTTCTGAACCGGCGACTTTTGTATGTGGAATTCCAGATAAGTAAAGTAAATTATTATCTTGACCACCCCCGGTCAAACCTATCTCTGTTTGGGCTGCCTCGCCTGGACCATTGACAACACATCCTATAATAGACAAATTTATAGGTTTTGTTATGTGTGAAAGTTTTTCCTCTAATTTTCTTACTGTCTCAATAACTGGGAACGCTTGACGCGCACAAGATGGACAGGAAATAATATTCACTCCTCTGGAACGTATCCCGAGTGACTTTAATATTTCATAACCAGCCTTTATTTCGTCTACTGGATCTGAGGACAAAGATACTCTAATAGTATCACCTATTCCCTCCATTAAAAGCTGACCAATCCCTATTGAAGATTTAATGCTTCCGGTTAATAAACCTCCTGCCTCAGTAACACCTAAATGCAGAGGATAATTGCAGATTTTAGAAAGTTTTCTGTATGCTTTTACTGTTAAAAAGATATCGGAAGATTTTACACTTATTTTGAAATTAAAAAAATTATTATCTTCAAGTAATTTAATATTATACGCTGCACTTTCTACTAAAGCGTCAGGGCACGGCTCCTTATATTTTTCAAGTAAGGATTTGTCTAATGAACCTGCATTGACACCAATTCTAATTGAACAATTATTATTTTTTGCAGCTTTAACTACTTCTAAAATTCGATCTTTTGATCCAATATTTCCAGGATTGATTCTAAGACAGCTTGCTCCCATTTCTGCTGCCTCAATAGCTCTTTTATAATGAAAGTGAATGTCAGCAACTATTGGCACGTTAACTTCCCGCACAATTTTTTTGAGAGATTTGGTCGAGCCTTCATCAGGACAAGAGACTCTTACTATATCAGCGCCTGCTTTTTCTAAAGAATTTATCTGATCTATAGTTCCTTTAATATCAGTAGTTAAAGTATTCGTCATCGATTGAACGCTTACTAAAGAGTTTCCACCAACGGTAACTTTACCGACTTTTATTGGCCTAGTTTTTCTTCTATTGATTATTCTGTGTGGTCTAATTTCCATTTTAATCCAGCTCAAAAATTGTGTGAAGTTTTTTCACAGCTTTCAAAGTATTATCTTCGTCTATTATAACAGAAAGTTTGATTTCAGATGTAGAAATAGCCAAAATATTTATTTTTTCCTCTGCTAAACCTCTAAACATTCTGTATGTAACTCCAGGTGTTGACACCATGCCTGCTCCAACTATAGAAACCTTGGAAACTTTATCATTATGTAACAAATTTTGATAATTAATTTCTTTATTAGTATCTAATATTTTAATAGTTTTTTCTAAATCATCTCTTTTAATCGTAAATGAAATATCAGTTTTTTTTGCATTAGAAGAAATATTTTGAATTACCATATCTACATTAATTTGTGCCTTGTTTAATGGTTCAAAAATATTAGCTGCTACTCCAGGTTTATCTTGAACTCCAACTAAGGTAATTTTAGCATCATCTTTTGAATAAGCTACGCCAGTAACACTTTTTGAATAATCAATATTTTGTTGATCAAATATTTTCGTTCCTACCCTGTTTGTAAAAGTCGACTTTACTTCAAGTGGAATATTATACATCATAGCTGTCTGTACCGCAGAAGATTGCATTACTTTTGCACCTAAAGATGACAGTTCTAACATTTCATCGTAAGAAATTTTTGCAATTTTTTTTGCAACTGGAATTTTATTAGGATCAGAGGAATATACTCCGTCAACATCTGTATAAATTTCACATGTGTCTGTGTTAAATATTTTAGCTAATGCAACAGCAGATGCATCTGAACCCCCTCTTCCAATAGTAGTGATGTCACCATTTTTAGATATGCCTTGAAATCCTGGAATGATTGCAACTCCCTCTTTTAAAAATTTATTAATTTGGCCTGTGCTCACGTTTATAATTCTCGCATTATTATTATCGCCATCAGTCAGAATTGGCGCTTGCCAATTCATCCACGATTTTGCTTTTATGTTTATTTCAATTAAGGCACCAGCTAGCAATGCACACGCCACTTGCTCTCCAGAGGACAAAAGTACATCTAATTCCCTACGATCAAAATTTTCAGAAATTTCTTTTGATAATGAAATTAATTCGTTAGTTTTCCCAGACATTGCAGAGACCACCACAATTATTTTATTACCTGATTCAAATTCTTTTTTAATAATCTTAGCCACATGCTGTATCCTTTCAATAGATCCAACAGATGTTCCTCCAAACTTAAGTATTTTTTTTAACATTTTAGATTTTAATATAATTTTTAAAGAAATTAATGTATTTTAGTTTATAAATAATCTAATGAGTACTATAAATAAAGAAGAAATTCAAAAGTTTTCAAACCTAGCTGAAGAATGGTGGGATGTTAATGGAAAATTTAAACCATTGCACATGTTTAACCCTATAAGAATTCAATACATTAAAGATAAAATTCAAGAGCATTTTAATTTAGATAAAAGTGAAGAGGGTTTTTTACAAAATCTCAACATATTGGACATAGGGTGTGGAGGAGGCTTAATTAGTGAGCCTTTAGCAAGATTAGGTGGAAATATTACTGGAATAGATGCGTCTAAAAAAAACATTCAAGTCGCAGAGTCCCATGCTAAACAAAATGGTCTTAAAATTAAATATCTAAATAAATCTCCTGAGCAATTAGATGAAAAAGAAAAATTCGATATTATATTAAATTTAGAAATTGTAGAGCATGTAGAAGACGTAAACCTTTATATAAAATCATGTCAAAGACTTTTAAAAAAAAATGGTATAATGTTTACTGCTACAATTAATAGAACTTTAACTTCTTATGTCAAAGCTATTATTGGTGCTGAATATATTTTAAGATGGCTGCCTATAGGAACTCATGACTGGAATAAATTTTTGAGACCAGAGGAATTGGAAGAAATTTTAAATAAGGAAAAATTTAATACAAAAAATATTAAAGGTCTATCTTTTAACCCGTTTCTGTCAAAGTGGAAACAGTCAGAAAATCTTGACGTAAATTACATTATTTGTAGTGTAAAAAACTAATTGTCTTTATCAATCCAAGGTATACTTAGAAGTTCAATGCCTTCCTCAGCTAATTCTTTCCTTTGTTCTGAAGTGGTTGTCCCATAAATTGTTTTTTTATTTTTTTTATCGTAGTAAATTTCTCTAACTTTTTTACAAAAATTTTGTCCAACAAACTCAAAATTATTTTCAACATACTCTCTAATTTTTAATAATTCTTTTCTCTCATTTTTAAGACTAGTATCAATTTTATTAATTAATTCATTTTTTTGTTTTAATCCTGAAATCATTGGGGACATTATTGATTTTTTAATATTTCTTGAAGAGCAATAAATACATTCTAAAAGCTTCATTTTACTCAATTTTTCAAATTCATTTGAGTCAGAAAACCAACTTTCGAATTCGTGGTTTTTTTCACATTTAAGATTATATTTAATCATTTCTAGTTTCTATAGTCTGCGTTAATGTCTATATAATCATGGGTAAAATCACAAGTATAACATTTAAAGGCGTCATTACCTAATTTAAGATTTATTTCAATTTCTATAGAGTCCCATTGCATATATTCTTTTAATTTATCCTCACTATAATTTTCAGCAATTTTACCGTTTTCAGCTACTAAAAAGTTCCCAATTTTCACTTTTAATTTTTTTTGATCTATCAGTTCTCCAGATTTACCTATTCCCATAATTATTCTTCCCCAATTAGGGTCTTCGCCTGCTACAGCAGTCTTAACTAAAGGAGAATTAGCAATAGAAAAAGCAATATTTTTTGCGCTACCTAAAGATTTTGCATTGATTACATTAATTGTAATAAATTTTTTTGCTCCTTCTCCATCAACAACTACTTGTTTTGCAAGATTTAAACACAATTTTTTCAACGCAAGTTCAAACTTTTGTATTACTTTATCATTCATTGATAAATTTTGACCAATTTTTAGAGATCTAGTTGAGAAAATTGAAACCATATCATTTGTGGATTGGTCACTATCAACAGTAATAGCATTGAAAGAATTTGCGGCAGCTCTTTTAAGAAGAGTTTTAAGTAAATTTGAGTTTATATCTGCATTAGTAAAAATAAAAGAAAGCATCGTAGCTAAGTTGGGGGCTATCATCCCTGACCCCTTTGCTATACCGCAAATTCTAATTAACTCATCACCTATAATAATTTCTTCATATGCGACTTTTGGTTTTGTATCTGTTGTCATAATTGATGATGCTAATTTAAGCCAGAACATTTTGTTTTGATCTGCTCTTAATCTCTCAACTAAACTAGATAGTCTATCTTTAATTTTATCTACCGGGAACTCATCTCCAATTACTCCTGTAGATGCAAAAATCAAATCTTTGATTTTTACAGTCTCATTAGTGCCTTTTTGAGATTTTGACTCCTTTAGAGTTAAAAGTCTTGAGAGGTTTTTAGCTAAAATATCAATGCTATCTTTTCCTTGCTTTCCAGTAAATGTATTTGCATTTTTTGTATTTACCAATAGACCTTTAATAATTTTTTTATGAGAGTTACTATTCCAAGTTATATACTCAGATTTAATACTATTATTGGTAGTCAAAGTAGCATAATTCGCACCTTTAGAAAAATAAAACAAAGCAAGATCATCTCTTCCATCTCCATACAAATCTGCAGAAATAGATGCCATCTCTAAGCCGTCAATTTGCTTAAGATTTTGAAATTCTCCCATTTTAGATAACTTAGATTTATCACTAAGGAAATTTTTTATGTTTATTGTCATAATTACTATTTAATTTAAATTATAAATACATATATAGAGGTATAATGAATTTATTTACAAGGACTTTTAGTAAAATATTTAAAAGCTCTAATCAACAAGAATTAGATAAGATTAAAAATCTCATTTTAGCGATTAATAATAAGGAGAGTGAAATAAAACTATTAAATGAAAGTGACTTTAAAGAGAAGACTGCCATTTTTAAAAAAAAGGCTCAAAATGGATCTTTTAATTTAGACGATATAATCCCTGAAAGTTTCGCATTAGTTAGAGAAGCCGCAAAGAGAACCTTAAACGAAAGACATTATGACGTCCAACTAGCTGGCGGTATAATATTACATAAAGGTAAAATTGCTGAAATGAAAACTGGAGAGGGAAAAACTCTTGTATCAACATTGTCAGCATATTTAAACGCACTACAAGGAAAAGGAGTTCACATCGTTACAGTAAATGATTATTTGGCTCAAAGAGATTCTAAATGGATGGGAAAAGTTTATAGTTATTTGGGTTTATCAACGGGTTGTATTGTAAATAATTTAGAGGATAGCGAAAGACAAAAAAACTATGCATGTGATGTTACTTATGCAACAAATAATGAGCTTGGTTTTGACTATTTAAGAGATAACATGAAATATGATCTCAATGAAATGGTTCAAAGAGATTATAATTACTGTATCGTGGATGAAGTTGACAGTATTCTCATTGATGAGTCTCGTACACCCCTAATAATATCCGGAAAAATTGAGGACAAAACAACACTATACACTACCTCAAATGAATTTATTAAAAAATTACAAAAAAAAGATTATGAATTAGATGAAAAAAATAAAAATGTAATCCTTACAGATATGGGTGTTGATAAAATAGAGAAGTTAGCACAACAAAAAAATATCTTAAAAAATAATAATTTTTACGATCCGGCAAATCTAGACTTGGTTCATCATACTAATCAAGCTTTAAAAGCTAACCTTATTTTTAGAAAAGATACAGATTACATTGTGCGAGATGGAAAGGTGCAAATAATTGATGAGTTTACAGGAAGAGTTTTAAGTGGAAGAAGATTTTCGGATGGTCTCCACCAGGCCATAGAAGCTAAGGAGAACGTTGAAATTCAAGAAGAAAATCAAACTTTAGCATCAATAACTTATCAAAATTATTTCAGGCTTTATAAAAAGTTAGCTGGAATGACCGGCACAGCACTTACCGAGTCAGAAGAATTTTATGATATCTATAAATTAAATGTTGTTTCTATACCTACTAACAAAGATATGTTAAGAAAAGATTATAATGATCAAATTTTTAGAACAGAAAAAGAAAAATATAATGCAATAATTAATAAAATTCTTGATTGTAACAACAAAGGTCAACCTGTTTTGGTGGGTACAACTAGTATTGAAAAATCTGAAAAAATTTCTAAATTTTTAATTGAAAAAAATATAAAACATAATGTACTAAACGCTAAACAACATGAAAAAGAGGCAAAAATTATTGCTGAAGCTGGTAAAACTGGAGCAGTTACCATAGCTACTAATATGGCAGGCAGGGGTACGGATATTAAGTTAGGAGGAAACAAAGATTTTATTGAAGCTGGAGTTGAGAAAAATATTGATGAATACAAGAAAAATGAGTTAAAAGTTAAAAATCTGGGTGGTCTTTTCATAATTGGTACCGAGAGACATGAAAGTAGGAGAATTGATAATCAGCTAAGAGGAAGATCTGGAAGACAAGGGGATCCTGGATCCACGATATTTTTTATCAGCTTACAAGATGAACTAATGAGAATTTTTGGTGGCGACTCTATTGATGGGATGTTAAAAAAACTTGGATTAAAAGAAAACGAGTCTATTGACCATCCTTGGATAAATAAAGCTATGGAGAGAGCTCAAAAAAAGGTAGAGACAAGAAACTTTGATATCAGAAAAACTCTTATTAAATTTGATGATGTGATGAATGACCAAAGACAGGTCATATTTTCTCAAAGATATAAAGTGCTTAAAGAAGACGGTATAAGTGAAATGTTGAAAGACTTTTTTGAAGAAATATTAGGCGAAATTAAAATTGCAAATGATAATTATCGAAAGTCTAATGATGAAAAATATTTAACACAGATAAGGAATGTCACTGGAAACTCACTTAATGAAACTCAACTTATAAAATTAGCATCAAAAGAAAAAGCACAGTTTGAAGAGGAAATGAGAGAATTATTTCAAAAGAAACAGATGTCCAGAGTTAATATTCTAGGAGAAAATCAAAATAAGGTTCTTGAAAAAAAAATTTTTCTTCAAATTATTGACTTTTCTTGGAGATCTCATTTGCAATATTTAGAACAACTTAGGCAGGTGATAGGGTTAAGACAATATGGTCAAAAAGACCCTTTGTCTGAATTTAAAAAAGAAGCTTTTATTCTTTTTGAAGGACTGCTAACAAAAATTAAATATGACATAGTCAAGCTCTTATTAAACTTAAATATTGTGGTTACAAAGGAGGAAAGTAATGAACGTGAAAAAGCTCAAAATACAAAAAATGATAACTTTAAAAAAGTTGGAAGAAACGAAAAATGTCCTTGTGGATCAGGAAAAAAATTTAAATATTGTCACGGAAATGTTTAATTATATTTTTTTAAATGCTTCTAATGCTTTTGATCTTGCTTTCTCATGATTAACAATTGGGCGAGGATAATCTTTATCTAATTTTAAAATATTATCGTCATTAATTTCCCAAGGTTTGTGAACAAATTTTTTTGGAACATTTTTTAATTCTGGAACCCACTTTTTAACATAGTCTCCTTCTTTATCAAATTTTTCTCCTTGTAAAATTGGATTAAAAATTCTAAAGTATGGGGCTGCATCCGCACCGCATCCTGCTACCCACTGCCATCCTGAAACATTGTTAGCTTCATTATAGTCTAACAAACAATTTCTAAAATGTTTCTCTCCCTCTTTCCAATTAATTAACAAGTGTTTAACAAGAAATGAACCTGTTATCATTCTCACTCTATTATGCATCCAACCTGTTGAATATAACTCTCTCATCCCTGCATCAACTATCGGATAACCTGTTAAGCCTTTTTTCCAAGCTGATAAAAATTTTATATTTTTTTCCCAAGGAAATTTATTGAATTTTTTTGAATAATTTTCTTTTACCATGTAAGGGAACGAATTTATTAATGAGTGATTAAACTCCCTCCACCCGATTTCTGCCAGAAATTTGCCCACCCCTTTTCTCTTAATCTTAACACACTCCTCCCAAATAGTTTCAACATGTATCTGTCCATGTTTAATAAATGGAGAAAGCTTAGATGTGCCTAATAAATTTGGAAAATTTCTCGCTTCTGAGTAATTCTCGATTCTATTATCTATAAATTTTTTTAATTCATTTAAGGCTTTATCTTCGCTTGGTTGCCAGTAATTTTCAAATTTATTGTACCATTTTTTTTTTGGAAAAATATCATTTTCCTTAATTGTATTTTTAAAATATGAAACCTTCTTGGCACATTTTGAAATTATTTTATTGTTACTTGGAATTTTTTCTAAGTAATATTTTTCAGCATTTCTCCAAAAAGGTGTAAATACTTTAAAGGGTGTTCCATCACTTTTGTTAATTTCATTAAATTCATTTAAAATATTTCCTTTAAATACATAAAATTTAATACCTTTTGAAGAAAAATTTTTTGATAAATATTGATCAAACTTTAGATAATTTGGCTCATATATTTTGTTCCAATATAAGGAAAAATTTTTTTTAAGAATAAGTTTATCAAAAAATAATTTATAGGAGTCTATTTTTATGACTTCTAAGTTAATGTTGTAATTAATTAATTTATTTTTAAATTCTTTTAAAGATTTATTAATCCACCATTTTTGGGCTTCCTGATTATCTAATTTTTTTGATTTATATAAATAAAAAGCCACGACTTGATCGTGTTTTTTTGTAGCATTTATCAAAGCTAAATTTTTTTTTAATCTAAAATCATCCCTCAGCCAAACAAGTCCTATATTTTTACCCATTTATAAGATTACCAAATTAAATTTCAAATATCGATGTGCTTTAATTACTCGGTGGTGGCCTTGGTAAGAATCGCACTTACGACACATACCTTTTCAGGGTACTGCTCTACTACTGAGCTACAAGGCCTAAAATCTAAAAGTAATCCTACCCTTAGTTAAATCATATGGTGTCATCTCAACCATGACATTATCACCAGCAAGAACTCTTATTCTATTCTTTCTTAATTTTCCAGCTGTGTGAGCCAAAATTTCATGATTATTTTCTAACTTCACTCTAAACATAGCATTAGGTAATAATTCGGTTACTTTTCCCTTAAATTCTAAAGTTTCTTGTTTTGCCAATTTATCACCTTCTTTTTAATCTTATTCTTACTGAGTTAGCATGACCATTTAAATTCTCATGGTTTGCTAAATTTATAACTGATGGCCCTAATCTTTCAATACCTGATTTTGTGATTTTTATTAAAGAATGCCTTTTTAAAAAATCATTTACAGATAAACCTGAGGAGAATTTAGCAGAACCAGAGGTCGGCAAAACATGGTTGGGACCTGCAATATAATCACCCATGGCTTCTGGAGAAAATTTACCGATAAATATTGATCCAGCATTTCTAATTTTTTTTAAAATGTTTTGGTAATTTTTAAAACTTATTTCCAGATGTTCAGGTGCAATTGTATTTACTACATCTGATATTTTTTTTTGATTTTTTACATATACTGCTAAGCCAAAATTTTTAATACTTTTAGAGGCAATTTTTTTTTTCGGCAACGATGCTAGTTGCACTTTAAGTCTCGCATTTACTAATTTTATAAAGTTTTTATTGTTTGTTATTAATATTGATTGAGCATACACATCATGCTCTGCTTGGGCTATTAAGTCAGATGCAATCCAATCTGGATTTGAATTTTTATCAGCGACGATACTTACTTCGGAAGGGCCTGCAACCATATCTATACCAACATCACCGAAAACCTCTTTTTTAGCTGATGCTACAAATGCGTTACCAGGTCCAACAATCTTATCAACTTTTTGAAATGTTTTAGTCCCATAAGTTAACGCAGCAATAGAATGTGCTCCACCTGTCTTATAGATTTTTTTTACACCACATTTTTTTGCTGCATAAATTATAGCCGGGTTAACTCTCGTTCCTAAGACCGGTGTCGTTAGAAAAATATTTTTTACTCCAGCAACCAAAGCAGGAATACAATTCATTAAAACAGTGCTTGGATAACTTGCAGTTCCTCCAGGAACATATACTCCAACTTTTTCTATTGGGGAGTATTTATATGAAAGCTCATTACTATATTTATCCTTATACTTGAATGGTGAAAATTTTTGTTTTAAATGAAATTTTTTAATTCTTAAAAATGCTAAATCAATAGACTTTTTAAGATTGTTACTTATATTTTTTGATATAAAATTTATCTCTTTTTTAGAAAAAATAATATTTTTTGATTTTAGTTTAATTTTAGAATATTTTTTTTCGTATTTAATAACTGCTATATCTCCATATTTTTTAACATCAGAAATAATTTTTTTAACCCGAGATGATTGACTTAACTGTTTTGACTTTCTCATATTCAAAATCAATTCAAGGTTTTTTAAAGAACTTTTATTATTTGCATTAAAAAATTTTAGCATCACAATTCCTTGTGTTTAGGCATGTTCTTTGTATCCCAAGCATCGCCTTGATCATCTAGTGTCACTTCAATTACCTCAGAAATAACTTTAATAATAGAGTCGCCTGCAAAAACAATTTTCATTTCATAGTTATTATCAGGCATATAATTTGTTTCAATAGTAAGAAAATCCAAAAATTTATCTTTTTTTGATTGATTTATGTTTTTTGAATGTACTTTTATTACATTTTCAAACTTTAGAACTGTTCTTATTCTCTTATTTTTTCTAAAAACACCTTTTTCTACATCTTCCCACATAAATCTATTTAATTGCATTAGAAAAATTTTATTTTTTTTTAAATTTGCAATATCATTTGTGTTTGCAATAGAATCTTGTAAATGAGCGGATACAACTCTAAGATCTTCTTTAGTCCTTGCAATTAATTTTAAATTTTTAGGTTTCAGACTAAATCCTTTTAATTATTGCTTTACATTTTTTTAATTTATTTTCTAAAAATTCATACCCTCTATCTAAGTGGTAGATTCTATTTATTATTGTTCTTTTATCAGCTATTAAACCTGCTAAAACTAGACTTACCGAAGCTCTTAAATCAGTAGCCATCACTTCAGCACCAGTTAATTTTGTTGGACCTGAAATATATGCAGTTTTATTTTTTATTTCAATTTTTGCACCCATTCTTTTTAACTCTGGTACATGCATAAATCTATTTTCAAAAATATTTTCTTTTATACTAGATAATCCGTTAGCTTGTGTCATTAATACCATTAATTGCGCCTGCAAGTCAGTTGGAAAACCAGGGTAAGGTTTTGTTGTGACGCTAGTATTTTTTAATTTTTTGCTTCTTAAAATAGTTAAAAAATTTTTTTTTTTATTAATTTTTACTCCCATTTTTCTTAGGACTTCAATTTCTTTTTTAAAAGTTTTGATATCTAAGTTTTTTATTACTATTTTTTTTCCAATTAAAGCCCCAGCAATTAGGTAAGTACCTGCCTCAATTCTATCAAATATTATATTGTGATAAATCTTTTTTTCTGCAGAAACTATTCCACTTATAAAAATTTTTCGCCCTAAAATTTTTATTTTACATCCTAAATTCTTCAAAAATGATATGAGATCTAAAATTTCTGGCTCAATAGCACAATTAGATAATATTGTATCGCCTTTCGCTCCAAAAGCAGCAAGTAAAGCATTTTCAGTTGCCCCTACAGAAATTGATGGAAAATCAATTTTACACCCAATCAAACCATTTTTTGCTTGAGCGATAATATAACCATCTTTAATTTTAATTTTTGCTCCAAGTTTTTTCAAGGCGAATAAGTGAAGATCAACTGGCCTCGTTCCAATCGCACAACCTCCAGGTAAAGAAACTTTTGCTTTTTTATATTTTGTTAAAAGGGGTCCTAAAACCAAAACTCCAGCACGCATAGTTTTTACAAGTTTATAAGGAGCTAGAGTGTTGATTCTTTTATTATTATTTTTAAGTTCAATTTTTTTTTCCTTTTTTTTCACCTTTATTTTTAAGCCTATAAATTTTAAAAGTTCTAACATTGTAAAAATATCTTTAACAAGTGGGACGTTTGATAAAAAAACTTTTTCTGCTAATATTGATGCAGCTAAAATTGGTAATGTCGCATTTTTTGAGCCTGATATTAAAATATTTCCAGATAATTCCTGATTTCCTTTAATTAAAAGTTTTTGCATTAAAGAAATTTAAACCTTTGGAAGCGTTACACCCTTTTGTTTCATATACTTACCTTTCCGTTTGGCGTATGTAATCTCGGGCTTTTCGTTTCCTTTAATGAATACAAATTGAGCTACTCCTTCATTAGCATAAATCTTCGCCGGTAAAGGTGTAGTGTTTGAAAATTCTAAAGTTACATGACCCTCCCAGCCAGGTTCTAATGGCGTCACATTAACGATAATTCCGCATCTAGCGTATGTCGATTTACCTAAACAAATTACTAAAACATCCTCTGGTATTTTGAAGTATTCCACAGTTCTTGCCAAAGCAAATGAGTTTGGAGGAATTATACACTCCTTTCCAATTTTAGTTACAAAGCTCTCTTTTTTAAAAACTTTAGGATCAACTATTCCGGAGTTTACATTAGTAAATATTTTAAATTCATTTGATACCCTAGCATCATATCCAAACGAGGACAAACCAAACGAAATTTTACCTTTTCTTATTTGTTTGCTGACAAAAGGTTGGATCATGCCCTTTTTGGCTGTTTTTTTTATCCATTTATCTGAGAGAACTGACATTATATTTTACTTTTGTGAGTGATTTATATTTTTTTCTTTTTTTTAAATTCTTTTTTAATGCAGCTTCACGTTTTTTGTTTAATGAATCTTTTTTATCAAAAGATTTCATTTAATCTTAACTTTTATCTGGATTTGTTAAATCCTCAAGAGTGATAGGTTTGTTAATATCATGCATTGTATCTTCTGCTGTCTCTTTAGGATTGGCGCTTGATTTTCGAGCTCTTCGTTGTTCAATTCGTGCTTTCCTTTTAGCCTCTTTTTTCATAGCTTTGTCGCCACGTGTTGATTTGTAATCATAGTGAATACCCATAAAAAACGCTCCTTCATTATTAATCGAACTTACTTCTTGATATGCTTTTTTTCAAGTATCTTGATTGAAGCAACTGAATAATTATAAACAAAATCGACAAAAATACGGCAACAATTACATCTTGAAAAGGAGTGGCTTGTGGAAATCCGTAATTCCACAAAATAACAAAAGCTAACCAAATTATCCAATTAATAATTTTAATCATTTATTTTACAACCAAGCTCATTACAATTCTTTCCTTCTTTAATATTATAAAAAAAATCGATAGCTCTTAAGGAAGTCATCATGTGACTTTTATAAATATTTAGATATCCATTTAAGCTCTCAGATAATTTTTTAGCTTCTTCCATCATGCCTAATCGTACTAGATTTATCAGCATTATTGCATTTCCATTGGGTATTGTATTGTCGCCTATATCTACTGGGTTAAAAAAAATGTCTTTATTAGTTTTAGGATTTTTTTGAAAAATATCTTTGTCGATCAAATAAAATTTATTTATTGATTCATTAATAAATTTTTTGGCTAAATCTTTATATCTAAAATTCATTGTTTTATCGTAAAGATCGTTTAAACAGTTTATTAGAAATGCATAATCTTCGATAAAGACTATATCTTTAGAAAAACTATGATAAATTTTATTTTGAACATATTTTTTTTCGATTTTTGCAAAAAATTCCTCAGCTAATTTTAAATAATTTTTTTTGGGTAAAACTTCATTCGCTGCAACTAGAGCGCTTATCATCAGACAGTTTAAATCTAATTGAGTTTTATCATCAAAAAATGGTTTAGTTTTTTTCGATCGAATTTTTAAAAGCTCATTTAGGATATTTTCATTAGGCTTTTCTTTTTCAATTAATATAATTTTATTTTCCCAATTTCCCTCAGGTTTCACTTCAAAGTATTTTTCAATATTCTTAATGTCTTTAATTTCATCGTAAGAAAAAACGTAATATTTTCCCTCCACACCCTCGCTATCAGCGTCATATGCGGAACCTAAAAATCCTTCTTTGTTAATAAAATTTTTAAGTAAAAAATTGATTGTTTGTTGTAATTTTTCTTTGAAGTAATCATCTGATTTTATTTTACAATATTTTGATAAAAGCAATATAAATTGAGTATTATCATAAAGCATTTTTTCAAAATGCGGAACTATCCAATCTTCATCAACAGTATATCGAGCAATACCTCCTTCGACATGATCGTAAATTCCTTTTGAACAAAGTTGTTTAATAATAATTTCAACTGGATCTAGATATTTTTTATTTCCAGATTTGTTAAAAAAATAAAGAAGTGTTTCATATAAATTGAAAGTTGGAAATTTTGGAGCACCTCTAAATCCACCTTTTGATTTATCCAAATTATTTAGAATTGTTTCAATAATTGGTTCAAGCTCCTGATTTAATACAGCATTTTTTTTTAAATCTAAATTTTTAATAATTAAATTTTTTTGTTTTACTATATTTTCTCTTTGATCCTTATAAGCATCAGATACTTTTTTAAGGACTTCTCTAAAAGAAGGTAATCCATGATTTGAGTCTTTTGGAAAATAAGTTCCTCCCATAAATGGAACTCCATTTTCATCTAAAAACATAGTTAGAGGCCAACCTCCGCCTGTTTGATTAAATAATTGAAATGAGCTTTGAAAAATGAAATCTAAGTCTGGCCTTTCTTCCCTGTCAACTTTTATATTTACAAAGAGCTCATTCATAATCTTCGCGGTTTCACTATCTTCAAAACTCTCGTGGGCCATTACATGACACCAATGACAACTTGCGTATCCAATGCTCAATAAAATTGGTTTTTTGTTTTGTTTTGCAAATTTTAAACACTCATTAGACCACGTTTGCCAATTAACAGGGTTATCTTTGTGTTGTCTGAGATAAGGACTCAGATCTTTAGATAAAATATTTTTATTAATTTGGGTCATTAAAAAATCTCTTTTTAATTAAAAGCGAAAGGAAAATCAGAATAGTAAACATCAGTATTGGTAAATAAATCTCCGGAGAAAGTATTAGTTCAATCATACTAAAACTATCTGCTTGAGATATATAAGTGTTCAATCCAGCGCCAATTGTATTTATTATGAAAAATCCCGGAATAAATCCAAATAAGCTAGCAAGAAAATAATTTATTTTTTTCATTCCAAATAAAATTGGAATTAAATTCTGTAATCCAAAGGGAACTCCGAGGCCGCCTACAAACCTATAAATAAAAAAGTAAAAAAATTCATTTTCTTGAAACAGCTTTAAATATTTTTCGAATTTTTTTTCCAATACCGATTTAATGAGATCTCTAAAAAAGAAATTTCCGATTGAATACAAAATTAAAGCTCCGACTGAAATCGAAATTACAGAAATTAGAGTGCCGAGTATTTGGCCAAATAATATCCCAGAGATAATTAAAATTGGTGATCCAAAACCCAATAATGTAACCCAAATAATTGCAAATAAAAAAAAATAAAATATGTTTGCTATTATATTAGTGCTCATAAAAGTATCTAGATTTGATTGTAATTCTTTATAGTAAGTGAAATCACTTAATCTATTTATTTCGATGTACGAAAAAATAAAATACAAGAAAGAAAACAATATTATTAAGTAAGAAAAACCTAAAATTATTTTCAAATTTTTACTCATTATTTACCTGTACAACAGACGGCAATTAAAATATATACCTTAAAACATTTATGAAAAGAACATATCAACCTAGCAATTTAGTGAGAAAAAGAAGACACGGTTTTAGATCAAGGATGGCTACTAAGACTGGAAGGCAGCTTATAGCTCGTAGAAGGGCTAAAGGAAGAAAAACTCTTTCAACATAAATTAATGGTTAAGCTTGAAAGTTTAAAAAAAAGCAACCAATTCAAAAAAGCACTTACAGAAAAAAAAGTCCATACAGAGTATTTTTCGATTTTTGCTGCAAGAAATTTTTTCAAACCAAAACTCAAGTCAAATTTGATTATAAGTTTTGTAATGAAAAAAAAAATTGGAAATGCAGTTAAAAGAAACAAAATAAGAAGAAAATTAAAAGCATATGTTCAAAAATTATTAAAAAAAAGAGGTGCAATTAATAAGGATTACACTTATATAGTTTTCGGTAAGTCTAATGCTTATGCTCAAAAACAAAATGTGCTTTTGCCATTAATGGAGAATAGTTTTAGAAAACTAAAAAAATAAAATGACAAAAATTCTAATTTTTATAATTAAAATCTACCAATATCTTATTTCACCATTATTAGGAAATAGGTGTAGATTTTTACCTACTTGTTCAGAATATTTTATTGATGCTCTTAAGACTCAGGGTCCTATGAGAGGTTTTAAATTAGGATTAAAAAGAATTTTAAAATGCCACCCAATTAAAAAATTAGGGGGAGGCGAAGGTTTAGATTTCGTTCCCGGCACAAATAAAAAGGAAAGTAAAAATGGATAACAAAAATGTTTTTGTAGCAATAGCACTTTCAATGTCTGTTTTGCTTTTCTGGGGTGCTTTTTTTGAAACTCCAAGAAAATCACCTGACCAACAAACAAATCAAAAAATAGAAAAGAAAACCGACCAGGGATCAATTACTCCAACTATAAGTCAACCTCAAGTAGTTACAAAACTTACTAGAGAGGAGTCAATAAGTAAGAGTGAGAGAGTAACAATAGAAAATAATAGTATTATAGGATCAATAAATTTAAAAGGTGCTTTGATAGATGATATTGCATTTAAAAAACATAAACAAAAAGTTGAAGATAATAAAAATATAATTTTTTTAAATCCTTCTGATACTGAAAATGGTTTTTACATAGAAACTGGTTGGACAAGTATTGGAGATAAAATCAAAATACCTACTAAAGAAACAATTTGGACTGTTAAAGGTAATAATATTTTAAGCGATACTTCCCCAGTAATTTTACAATGGAATAATAAAGAGGGTGTATTATTCGAAAAAAAAATAGAGTTGGATGATAAATACTTATTTAAAATAACACAGCAAGTAAAAAATAATTCAAATTCACCTATTGATTTATTTCCCTATGCTCAGATGACTAGAAATAAAATCCCTGACGATATTCAAAATTTTTATATTCAACATGAAGGTTTCATTGGCGTATTTGATGATGAATTAAAGGAAGACGACTATGACGACGTAGAGGAGAAAAAAATAGTCAGAGAGTCAAACGAAGGGTGGCTTGGTATTACAGATAAATATTGGATGACTGCTTTTGTACCAGAGGAAGGGAAAAATTTTAAATCAACATTTCTTTATGATAATGGATTTAAAGCGAATTATATTATTAATGAACCTGTTAATATTGGGAAATCATCGTCAGGTTCTAATCAACTAAGATTGTTTATTGCCGCTAAAGAGGTCGAAACAATTGATGGTTATGCTGCTGACCAAAATATAAACAAATTCGACTTAGTAATAGACTGGGGATGGTTTTATTTTTTCACAAAACCATTATTTTTTGTGATTGATTATTTATTTAAGATTTCTGGTAATTTCGGAACAGCTATTGTTTTATTAACAATTGCTATTAGACTTATTTTCTTCCCATTAGCAAATTTCTCATTCAAATCAATGGCAAAAATGAAAGCCGTACAACCTGAAATGATGAGACTTAAAGAACTTCATAAAGACGATAAAGTAAAGTTTCAGCAAGAGATGATGGCTTTGTATAGAAAAGAAAAAATAAATCCAGCATCGGGATGTTTACCAGTTTTAATCCAAATTCCCTTCTTTTTTGCAATTTATAAAATGCTTTTTATATCTTTGGAAATGAGGCACCAGCCTTTTTTTGGTTGGATAAAAGATTTGTCAGCACAAGATCCAACCAGTTTGTTTAACATGTTTGGTTTAATTCCATGGGATCCACCATCATTTATGATAATTGGAATATGGCCAATTTTGATGGGTGCATCTATGTGGGTTCAACAAAAATTAAATCCAGCGCCAGCTGATCCAATACAAGCAAAAATTTTTGCTTTCTTTCCTTTGTTCTTAACAATTATACTTGCATCATTTCCTTCAGGATTAGTTGTTTATTGGACAATAAATAATATTTTAACAATTGCTCAACAATATGTGATTGTAAAAAAAACGACAGTAAAAACTAATTAAATGTCAAAAAATATTTCTCTAAATGAGATAAAAGAATTTTGGCCTGAGAAAGCTCCTGACATAAATATTGTTCAAAAATATGTTAAGAAATATGAAAACGAAAAAATTGTAATTAAGTATGGTGGTAACGTACTTATAGATAGAAATGTATTTAATAACTTTATATCTGATATAAATGTTCTTAATAGATTGGGCCTTGCAGTAGTAGTAGTTCATGGAGGGGGTCCGAGAATTAAAAGAGAGTTAGATAAAAAAAAAATTCAATCAAAATTTATCAATGGCTTAAGGGTCACTAATAAAAATATAATTGACACTGTAGAAGAAGTTTTAATTGATTTTAACAAAGATATCGTAGATTCTCTTAAACAATTGGGTTCTGAGGCAACTTCATTTCATACTAAAACTAATAATGTAATTGAAGTTGAGCCTGAAAGAGAAGAGCTCGGATTTGTAGGGATTCCTAATAAAATAAATGACAAATTAATTCAAAACGCATTAAGTGCAAACATAATTCCAATTATTGCTCCTTTAGGTTTAGGGAAAAACGATCAAACATATAATATCAATGGTGACACTGCGGCAAGTGCTATAGCGAAAAAACTAAAATCCAGAAGATTAATATTAATGACAAATGTTGAAGGTGTATATGACGATCAAAAAAAGCTAATATCAGAAATAAAACCTTTCGACTTAGAAAATCTAATTAAATGGAAAGTTGTTCAGGGCGGCATGATACCCAAAATAGAAAATTGTGTTGATGCTGTCCAAAATGGAGTTAAAGGGGTTGTCATTCTTGATGGAAGAAAACCTCACTCAGTTTTACATGAAATTTTTTCTGATAAAGGTTCTGGAACATTAATAAGAGAATGAAAGACTTAACAAATATAAAATTTTGGTTGTTTGATTTAGATAATACCCTTTACGATGGGGCTACTAAAGTTTTTGATCAAGTAGATAAAAAAATGTCGAAATTTATTTCTGAGAAATTAAATGTAAATATTGAGGAAGCTAGAAAAATACAGAAAAACTATTTTCAAGAATATAATACAACTTTAAACGGTATGATAAAGAACCATAAAATTGATGCTGACGAGTTTTTAGAGTTTGTTCATGACGTCGATCTAAGTTTTTTAGACAAAGATAAAGATTTAGAGGATGAAATTAAAAAATTAGATGGAAAAAAAATCATTTTTACTAATGGCTCTAAGGCCCACGCTCTAAATGTTACAAAAAGAATTGGAATAGATAAGCTTTTTGACGGAATTTTTGATATAAGAGATTGTGAATTTATTCCAAAGCCTTCCAAAGAGCCTTACAAAAAATTGGTAGAAAATTACAAAATTGAGCCACAATATTGTATATTCTTTGAAGATATTGCAAGAAATTTAAAGCCAGCATACGAATTAGGGATGAAAACTGTTTGGATTAAAAATGATGAACCATGGGCAGCAAAATATTCAGACTCAGATTTTATTAATTATAAAATTGACAACTTAACAAAATTTTTAAAGGAGATTAATGAGTTACGATAAGCTAGAGAAAATAATAAACGAAAGTTTTGAAGAAAAAGAAAAGGTAAGTCTAAAGTCAGATAAAAAATTAGTAAAGGCTATAAATGAAACTATCAATTTAGTTGATAGTGGTAAAATCAGAGTGGCAAATAAAATAAGTGGAAAATGGGTTGTAAATCAATGGATTAAAAAAGCTATTTTATTGAGCTTTAGAATTAATAAAATGGAAATGATGAAAGGTCCTTATACTACTTGGTATGATAAAGTACCTGGCAAAACAGTTAAATGGAAAGAGAAAGATTGGAAAAGAGCTGGATATCGTCATGTCCCTAATGGAGTTGTAAGGAAGGGCGCTCATATTGCTAAAAATGTTGTTTTAATGCCAAGTTTTGTGAATCTTGGGGCTTATGTGGATGAAGGCACAATGATTGACACGTGGGCATCAGTTGGATCATGTGCTCAGGTTGGAAAAAATTGTCATATTTCTGGCGGTGCAGGTATAGGAGGTGTACTAGAACCGCTTCAAGCTGGTCCTGTTATTATTGAAGATAATTGCTTTATCGGCGCTCGATCTGAAATTGCTGAAGGTGTTTTAGTTGAGGAAGGTGCTGTGTTATCAATGGGGGTTTACATTGGCGCATCTACGAAAATAGTAGATAGAAACTCTGGAGAAATACATTATGGAAAAGTTCCAGCATACTCGGTTGTGGTTCCTGGAAGCTTGCCAAATAAATCGAACCCTGACGGACCTTCATTGTATTGTGCGGTTATAGTAAAAAAAGTTGATGAGAAAACTAGGAGCAAAACCTCTATTAACGACTTACTAAGGGACTAATGAGTATTATTAGCGAATTACAATTATCTAAAGATTTAATAAGATTTCCAAGTGTCACTCCTAAAGATGCAGGAGCGATTAAATTTCTAAGTAAGAAATTAAAAAAATTAGGCTTTAATTGTAAAATTTTAGAATTCAAAGACAAAAAAAGTAAACCTATAAAAAACCTATACGCACGAATAGGCAATAAAGGACCAAACTTTTGTTACGCTGGGCATACTGACGTGGTACCTCCTGGAAATTTAAAAGACTGGAGTGCTAATCCATTTAAACCTTATATTAAAAAAAATTATTTAATCGGACGAGGGGCTAATGATATGAAAAGTTCAATAGCATGCTTTGTAGCAGCAGTAAGTAAATTTTTACAAAAAAATCAAAATTTTGATGGATCGATTAGTTTTTTAATTACTGGTGATGAGGAAGGTTATGCGATAAATGGTACAAAAAAAGTGGTTGATTACTTGAAAAGGAAAAGAGAAAAAATTGATTTTTGTATTGTTGGAGAGCCTACAAATCCGAATAAACTCGGAGAAATGATAAAAATTGGGAGAAGAGGCAGTCTATCTGGAAAAATTGAAATCTCTGGTACTCAAGGACATATAGCCTATCCTCATTTATCAAATAATCCAATAAATACCATGGTTTCTATATGCAAAAAGTTAAAGGAGAATAAATTAGATAAAGGTAATAAAAATTTTCAACCTTCCAATTTAGAATTTACATCAATAAATGTTGATAATAAGGCTCATAACGTAATTCCAGCCAGAGCAAGAGCGCAATTCAATGTAAGATATAACAATTTTCACACATCTAGCTCCTTAAAGAAAAAAATTAATTCAATTGTGAGAAAAATCAGTAAAAAAAATAGATGTAATTGTAAAATTCAATATATAGCAAATGGAGAGTCGTTTTTAACAAAGCCAGGGAAGACTATATTTATGGCTCAAAAAATTATTAAAAAAATTACAAAAATAAATCCAAAATTGTCTACAACTGGGGGGACTTCTGATGCGAGATTTATTAGAAAAATTGCCCCTTGTCTTGAATTTGGATTAGTAAACAAAACAATGCATAGAGTAGACGAATGCGTTTCTTTAAGTGACTTAAGAAAACTGACAAAAATATATAATAATATTTTAGTAGAATATTTTAAGTGAAACTATACAAAATTAAAAAATCAAAAATTGATAAAAGAGGATTGTCTGCTTCCAAAGATATAAAGAAAGGATCAAAAATTATTGAATATAAAGGCAGAGTCATTCCTAAAAGCGAGTCAGATAAAAATCCAAAATTTGATAATTCTAAAGCTATTTATTTGTTCAATATTAACAAGAGATATGATCTTGATGGTGATTACGCTTTCAATACTGCTAGATTAATAAACCATTCTTGTGATCCCAATTGTGAAGTAATGGGACAAGGATTAAAAATATGGGTGTTTGCTATGAAAGATATCAAAAAAGATGAAGAGCTAACTTATGATTATGGTTTTAGCTTTGATGAAGATTTTAGAAACTTTCCCTGTAAGTGCGGTTCGAAGAAATGTGTCGGTTTTATAGTAAGAGAAGGCTCTAGATGGAGAATTAGTAGATCATACAAAGGTGAGTAAGTGAAATGAAAGTGAAATGCAATATTTGTAAGAATGTTTCGAATAATTTAACAAAGCTTAAATCAGTTTCCTTACATTATTGTAATGAGTGTAAACATAGATTTACCGATGTTAAAACAATTATTAATCCTGAAAAATATAAACCTGAATACTTCTCATCTACTCATAGCAATTGGTTTGAAAATCCTGATTATGTTTTGTACAAAAATTTAACAGAATTTTTCAAAAAAAAATTTAAAAGAAAATTTTCGGTATTAGACATAGGTTGTGGAAATGGCAATTTTTTAAAATACTTATCCAAAAATATAAAAGAAGTCTCATTAACAGGAATTGATCATCATAAGAATAAAAAACACCAGAGGATAAATTTTCTTCAAGGAAATATAGAAAAAAATAAAAAATTAAAAAAATATGATGTAGTAGCAAGTAATATGGTAATTGAACACATAGAAGACGTAAATAAATTTATACTTATTCAAAAAAAATTATGTAAAAAAAATGGGTATATTATAAATAATACAATCAACGAGTCATCTTTGCTGTATAAAATTGCAAGAATCATGAATAAATTTTACATCTCAAAACCTATGGAGATGCTATATGACAAGCATCATTTAAATCATTTTTCAGTTAATTCATTGGTACATCTATACAAAAGAAATAAGTTGAATAATTTAAAAATTGAATTAAGCCAATTCAACATTCATGCGTTAACTCTTCCTTCTAAAAATTTTTTTATAAAAAATATTTTTAAATTTTTAATTTTATGTATTTATTTAATTGAAAAAATTTTTAGAAATACGAACCAACAAACTATCATTTGTAAAAATAATTGATAACTTGATGCAATTAGAAAAAGATAAAATAACATATTTTTTATTGTTTTTTTTCTCACTCAGTTATTTTATTTTTGGTTTTATTGTTGGTGAAAATTCTGCTGGCGCAGGTGGTTATAAAGGAGATTTTATTCATACATGGAATAATCTTAAAATTTTTTTAAATAATAATATAAATTATTCAATACAAGAATATTATAGTAATAGATCTCCTTTAATTTATATTTTACATGAATACTTTAATCCTCTCACTAATAATGAATTTCAATTCAGATTGAGCGTATTTTTACTTTCTTTTTTTATACCTGTCCTCCTTTTCCTATGTCTAAAGTCAAAGTTTCAAAAAGAAAATATTAATATTTTAGTATTACTTACAATGTGTTCTACAGTATTGTTTAGTCCTTATGTAAGGACAAGTGGTTACTGGGCTTTAGAAGAAAATTTTGGAATTATAGCAGTGCTTCTCTCATATCTATTTTTTAATTATTTTAATATAAGTTCTATTAATAAATTTATTTTACTTTTTTTTGCAATTTTTTTTAGTTCTATATGTGTATATTTTGACTTAAAACTAATTATAATTCCTTTAATTATTTTTTGTTCAATTATATTTTCTGAATGTGAAAGAAAATTTAAAATAGTTTCAGTGTTTTTATACTTTTTATTTTCTCTTCCTTATTTTTATCTTATTTATAATTGGAAAGGTTTTTTCTCACCTAAAGCCGCAATCACACATACTTTAAAAGAAGGAATTTATTGGGATCACTTAGTTTATGTAATTCCAATTATATGTTTATATATGATGCCCTTTTTTATACTTAGGAAGAAAAATTTAATAGACGAAATAAAAATTAATATCTTTAAAAATTCTACTAATTTAATTTTGGTTATTCTTATTTTTTTATCTCTATTCTTTATTATTTTTTTTTACAAGCCTGTAGAACTTTCATATCATGCTAACATTGGGAAGGGTTTTATATTTAAATTAGGATCATTATTTAATAATATTCTATATAAAAAACTATTCTTTTTAATAAGTTCTTTTACAAGTACGATTATTGTAATTACATATATTGGAAAAAAAATAACTGATAAATTAATTATTTTTTTTTACATATTATTATCTGTGCTTCTTTATCCATTAATGCAAGAGTACTTTGATCCACTGATTTTTTTATTAGTACTCCTTTTTTTTAAAACAAAAATATTTTTAAATAAAAATAAATCAATTTATCTGTTTTATTTTTATTTTTTATCACTGGGTTTATTTGCTAAATTTTACTATCAATCAATTTTAAATTTGTAGTAAGAAATTTCTTTATTTTCTACAAGCCATTGAGAACCAAGTATACGGTATAAAATATTGATGAGTAATTTTTGAATTAATCTTTTTAAAGTATGCTTTAACAAGTTCAAGATACTGTGATTTAGTTCTTACGTTTAAACCTCGATCTCGGGTAATTATAAATTTTGCGATTGGGTTTTGTTTGCTAAGTAAAATTGGATCTTCTGTAATAAGTTTTGCATTTTTTTTCATTATTTTTTTACATAATCTAAGAATATTTCTCACTTCATTATCTTTTAAATGATGAAGAATTCCAAATAAAACTACGTAGTCTACTTTAGGAATCCTTTTTAAATCTTTATTTACAAAGCGTTTACAAAAAAAATGATAGTTTTTACCAATGAATTTTGACTTTGCATATTTAATTGATCTTTTGTCAATATCAAAACCGTAATATTCAGTTTTAGGTATATAGTTTAATATCTCAGCTGGTCCGCAACCAATATCTAAAACTCTTGCCCTCTTATTTTTTATATTATGTTTAATAATTTTTTTTCTAAATGAGGTCCCGGACATAAGTTTTTGGAAAATCATGTAAACTATTGGATGATTTACAAAATTATATAATCTACTTGTTCTTTGAGACATTTTTTTAGTTTTGTTAATATAAGTATAAATGTGTTAATTAATTAATATATCATATGTCAAAAAAAAATATCAATTTTATTCAAGGATCGGGTTTTTTAGCTAAAGCATTTAAAAAAAAATTACCTTTTTTTAAAAAAAATAAGATTATTCTATATGTAGCAGGCATATCTAATTCACTGGAGAACAAGAATAAAGAATTTAAAAGAGAATTTAAAAGAATAGAAGAATTTATAAAATCTAACAATAAAAAAATTGTTTACATAAGCACATGTTCAATTTTCGATAAATCTAGAAATCATGCGTATGTTAAAAATAAAATAAAAATTGAAAAGTTGATTAAACTGAAGGTAAAAAAATATATTATCATCAGACTACCTGAGTTAGTGGGTTCGAACAAAAACCCAAATACTTTGGTAAATTTTTTTTATAACAAAATTATTAAAAAGAAAAAATTTAATTTATGGATCAATGCTAAAAGAAATTTGTTAGATATCGAAGACGTAGTTAAAATGACGATTTATTATGTAAATATTTACAAAAATAAAAATAAAGTTATTAATTTGTTAAATACAAAATTTTATTATGCTTCAGAAGTTTTAGAAAATCTTGAAAAAATAACCAGGAAAAAAGCAGTATTTAATAAAAAAAAAATTAAAAGTTATAAATTTAAAATTAAGAACGAGCTTAAAAGCAAAGCAATAAGAGACCTTGGTCTAAGGTTTAATAAATCTTATCTAAATCATATTTTAAAAAAATATTATAATAAATGAAATTATCGATTATCATCCCAGTATTTAATAGTAGCGAAACATTAGATTTACTTAATCATGAAATATTTAAAGTTGTAAGTAAAATTGATTTAAAAAATGATTTTGAATTAATATTTATAAACGATAATAGTGAAGATGATAGTTGGAAAAAAATCAAAAAACTTAAAGAAGATTTTTCATATATTAAAGCAATTAATTTTTCGGAAAATTTCGGTCAACATAACGCAATTTTTGCAGGTTTTAGTTTTTGCTCTGGTGAAAAAGTAATTACTCTTGATGACGATTTACAACATTCTCCAAAATTTTTTCCTGAGATTCTAGAGACCTTAGACAAACACGAAGTTTGTTATACTTATTACAAAAATAGAAAACATAAATTTTGGAAAAAAGTGGTGAGTGACATTAATAATTTTATTTCGAGTTCCCTTTTAAATAAACCTATAAATATTTATATGTCCTCATTTAGAGGTATAAGAAAAAATATAATTAAAAAAATTATTAATTATAAAAAACCAGATATTTATTTAGATGGTATAATAATTAATAGTACTAAAAATATTGGTATGATTTCGGTAGATCATTATGCTAGAAAATTTGGTGAGAGTAATTACGATCTCAAAAGACTTTTAAAGCTCTGGTCTAATATGGTTTTAAATTTTTCTTTTTACCCAATTAGATTTGGATCATTTTTTGGTATATTGCTTAAATTTTTGGTAAAAATATTAAGAAAAAAAAATACTAGGCCTCAGTTTGAAATAAAAGAATTTTTAAAATGAGAAAAAAGAAAGCTGAAACAGATATTATTTTACCAAATTATAATAGTTACAAATATTTAGACGCAACAATAAAAAGTGTTATTAGTCAGACTTACAAAAATTGGAGGCTAATAATTGTGGATGATGCTTCTAATCAAAAAACAAAGAAAATTGTTAAAAAATATCAAAAAATTAAAAAGATAAAAATTATTTGGCTTAACAAAAATCGAGGTGCAGCTTTCTGTAGAAATTTAGGTTTAAAGATTTCAAAATCAAAATATATTGCTTTTTTAGACTCAGATGATATTTGGGATAAAAAAAAGCTAAGCCAACAAATTGCCTTTATAAAAAATAATAATTATAATTTTACTTATACTTATTATGAAACTTTTGGGAGAGTAAATAACAAAATTCGGGTCCCAGATATCTTTAGTTATTCAAGTTTTATTAAAGATACCTCTATTTCAATGAGCACTATTTTGTTAAATAGAAAAATCGTTAAAAATATAAAATTTATAGATACAAAAGTATGTGAGGACTACCTGTTTAAGTGTGATTTGCTGAGGAGAGAGAAATACGCATATTGTTTGAAAAAATATTTAGCTAAATATCGAGTAAGAGATAAATCTCTTCAAAGTAATAAACTAAGGAATGTTTATTGCATTTGGAAAATTAACCAAAAATACAACAAATTGAATTTTTTTGAAAACATTAATTCTATTTTGAGCATATCTTTAAGTTCATTAAAAAAATATGGCTTTAAATAATTATTTATATTTAATTTTTTTTAAAAATAATCCGTGAGCTGGTGCAGGAGGAGCGCATAGCTCTCTCTTTTTAGATTTAAAAACTTTCTTAAAAAATCTTAAAGTCCATTTGTCAGAAGATAAATATATTAAACTTCCTACCATTGACCTAACTTGATTTTGTAAAAATGACCTAGATTTAAAAATAATTGTTATTGACTCACCGTTAATTTTAACTTGGGCAAGATTTATTTTTTTTATAGGAGAAAATGCTGAACAACTTGCCGCTCTAAAGGTAGAAAAGTTATGAGTCCCTTTTAAAAGTTTGACACCTTTCTTAAGAAGCTGTAAATCAAGTTTTTTTTTAATGTGCCATGCTTTATGTTTATTTAATGCTGGATATCCTCTCCTATTTATAATTCTGTACTCATAAGTTCTCTCTTTTGCGGAAAATCGTGAATTGAAAGTTTTATCTTTTTTTTGAACGTCTAGAATGGAAATAGAATCTTCCCGGAGAAAATAATTAGAGGAGTCTAAAAATTGTATTTTATTTTTAATTTCTTTATCTGTTTTAAAACTTGCACATTGTTCAAAAGCATGTACTCCTTTATCAGTTCTGCCAGCGCCAATAATTCTAATTTTGGTCTTAAAAATTTTTTTTAAAACTTTTTCGATTTGGCCTTGAACACTTCTTCCTTTTTTTTGAATTTGCCAACCAATAAAATTTGTCCCATCATATTCAATTTTAATTAAGTAATTAAAAGTTTTTTTTAACATTAAAACCTACTTTTAAATTGTTTGCTTTTAGATAATCATCGATAGACATTCTTTTTTTTCCCTCTTTTTGGATTTCTAGAAGTCTCACGGCATTTGAACCGCATGCTATGGTAAAATTACTTTTAATTATTTCGCCCGGATTTCCTTTAGCTTTAACTTCTTCAACTTTTAAAACTTTAATTCTTGAACCCTTGAATAAAAACCAGGAACCTGGTTTAGGATAAAGAGCTTTTATTTTAGCTGCAACTTTTTCCGAATCGTCATTCCAGTCAATCAAATACTCTTTTTTTTCTAACTTTGTTGCATAGGTTGCTTTAGTTTCATCCTGAGGAACAAATTTTGCCTTTCTTTTCTCAATTAAATCTAAAGACTGTAGAATCATTTTTGCGCTGAGTAATGCCATCGTATTACTTAATCTTTCAAAATCTGTCTTTTTATCGATTTTGATTTTTGACTGCATCATAACTGGTCCGGTATCTAATTTAGGGAGAATTTTCATGATCGATACACCGGTCTCTTTATCTAAATTCATTAATGCTCTTTGTATCGGTGCAGCGCCACGCCACTTTGGAAGTAAAGATGCGTGAATATTTATAAATTTTATTTTGCTATTGTCTAAAAGTTTTGCAGGTAATATTTTACCATAAGCTACTACGACGACTACGTTAGGATTTAAATTTAAAATTTTTTTTACCTCTTCATCATCAAAAGTTTCTGGGTGAGATACATCAATTTTATTTTCTATTGAAAATTTGTGAACTTGAGAAATATTAATTTTCTGTCCCCTGTTTTTTTTTCTTGGTGGTTGAGTGTATACTTGTAAAATTTTATGGTCGGACTTAAAAATTGAATTTAAAATTGGAACTGCAAATTCTGGTGTTCCCATAAAAATTATATTTAAAGCCATCTATTTACAAAACTATTTTATCTAAATCTTTTTTTTGCTTACTTAATTTTTTAATAATCATATCTTTTTTAAGTTTTGACAAATAGTCTATAAACAAAATTCCATTTAAATGGTCAATCTCATGTTGAATACATGTAGCTAAAATTCCCTCTGCTTTTAACTCTTTTTTCTTTCCGTGATAGTCTAAGAAATTTATATTACAAATGGCAGGTCTCTCAACTTCGGCAAAGTGACCTGGCAAAGATAAGCAGCCTTCTTCGTATACGGATGTTTGATCTGATTTGCTAATAATTTGAGGATTTATTAAAAAAAGAGGATTTTTTTTTTCTTTTTCTTTTGAAACATCTATAACAACTACTCTTCTCAAAACTCCAATCTGAACAGCTGCAAGGCCAATTCCAGGAGCTGCATACATTGTTTCAAGCATGTCATCCATCAATCTTCTTAAATCGGTATCAACTTTTTGAATGATTTCACTTTTCTTTCTAAGAATAGGGTCCGGCTCGATTACAATCTTTCTTTTAGTCATAATTATATATAATCTAATTAAATTCTTTGGGGTAGAGCTGAAATTAATACTTTATTTCTAATCTGTATTAAATTCGTTTCATTTAGAAGACTTGTAATGAAAAATATTGTTTCTGGATCTAATTGATCAGGCTCATCTTCTCCGATAATTTCAACAATTTTCAAAGCTAAAAAAGCGTTTTGTTCTTTTTTGATTAGTTGAACCAAGTTTTTAGGTACTTCATATTTATCAGCAAGATCTAAGTAATTGAAATTCGAAGGTATCTCAAATCCATCTTTTATTAAAGAACTGATTAGTGCTAAATCTTTTGCAGAAAAGAAATATCTTTTATTTTTGTTAAATTTTTTTAAAAGTTTATCAAGATCTTTTTGAACTTTTTTTTGGTTTTCAGCTTCAGTAAAATATTTTAATACTTTTGACTGATGTAAAACTTTATCATTATATTTAATTTTACCATCTTTAAGTTCTTCAGCTTCAAGTATTTTTTTTTGAGAAATTTCTTGATAATTATCAGGGATATTATCTAATCCAATTTTTTTTAAATTTTCACTAAGAAATTTTGAATAAATATTTTCAATTTTATCTTTTTTAAAAAGATCATCTAATAAAAATAAATATTCTATTTTATTTTCGTTATTTTCTGATAGCAAAAATTTTTGATAAATTAATGCTCTCGAATCAATATTATCTAATGTTTGATAAGTGTTTTTTGCATTAATTAAATTGCTCAAGTTAAAATTTATTTGTTTGTAAATATCAAAAATTATTTTTGGGTCTATTTGTCCTCTATTAGCTGCTATCTCTAAGTCTTTAAGTTTATTTTTATCATTAATATCATCTAATTTAATTAAATTAGCAGAGTTTAAATATTTCCAAATTTCTTTTTTTGTTTTATTAGTAGGTTGATAATCAAAATCTTTGATGGTGACACTTGAAAGGTAAAAATTCAGTAAATTTTTTTCATTTATTTTTGTAGAGGTTTTATCTGAAATACCTAATAAATAGTTAATTTTATCATCAAAAAACTTATCTGATTGATTTTCCTCTCTTAAAATATCTAATAATAGTCTCGCTTGAGAGTCTTTATTATTAAACACAAAACAATATATTTTAAACTTTTCTAAATATGGATCCTTAATTGTGCTATCGATAAATTCAATTTTTTCACAACCTTCTTTTAAATTTGCATTTGAAATATTTTCATCAACTAAAAATTGTACAAGTTTTCTTTTTCCGTCAAATTCTTTGTTTTGTTTTAAAAAATTTTCAATAAGATCATGTCTGTCATTTTTAATTAACCAGTCAATTTTTAATTTAACAAACTCCTTTTCATTCATCCCAATAGGTGGGTATGAGAAAGATAATAAAATATTTTCCAGAATTTCATTTGAAGTCTTTGATAAATTGATTTTTTCAATTCTCTTTATAATTGATCTTATATCTTCTGCATTTGTTGAAGACCACATATTAAGATCAAAATTATAATCCTCAGGATCGTGTACCCCAAAAATTTTAAGTTCTTCTTCATTTTCTATTTTGTTTTTTTCAATCTGAACTATTTCATTTGTTTTTATTTTATTGGTTGGTTTTAGATTATTGATAATATTATTGTTTTTAATTTTGTTATTTTCTAATTCAGAGTCTTTTTTTTTATTTTTATTACTCCAAATATCTATATTTTGATCTTCCCCTCTAAGTGGTAAAAGGATAAAAAATATAAAGAGTAGGCCAATAAAAAAATTAAAGTTTTTTAATTTCATTGGTTATGTCAATATCGTATTTTTTTTCTGGACTAGGAAATTTTACTTTTTCAATTAGAAAAATCGCAATTATAAAAAATATTACTAAAATAAATAGTTTTATTAATACTTTAAAAACTGAACTACCTAAACTTGGCCGTCTATTGTATTTAAGTTGCATACTTTTTGATTTAATTTAAACTCAATAAATAAGACATATTTATGAAAAATCAATTTCAAAATCGGACAATAATTTGAGTAAAAACCTTGTTTTGACAGGAATGATGGGAGTAGGAAAATCTACTGTGGGTAAAGAATTGGCCAGAAAACTCACATATGGATTCACAGATATTGATAAACTTATTGAGAAAGCAGAGGGTACTTCAATAAATGTAATTTTTAAAAATAAAAGTGAAAATTATTTTAGAAAATTAGAAAATGATATTACCCTAGATCAATTAAGAAAAAAAGATATGGTTATTTCCCTAGGTGGGGGAGCTTTTTTAAACAAATCTATAAGAGATATAGTAAAAAAAACTTCTATAAGCTTCTGGCTTGATGTGAAAACTAATATATTGGTTAAAAGGTTAGAAAAAACAAAAAGACGCCCTTTATTACTTAAAAAAAATCTAAGAGATGTTATCAATAAAATTTACTTGGAGAGAAAGAAAACTTATAGTGAAGCGGATTTTAGGATTAGTTGTGACTTATTAAAACCAACTACTATTTCTGATAAAATATTAAATTTATATGAAAATAAAAGAGATAAGGCTTAAAGATTTTAATTATGAATATTCGGTGCTAATTGGTACTAATATTCTTCATGTTTTGGATAAGAGAATTAAATCTCTTTGTCCTAAAACAATTAAAATAGCTCTGATAGTTGATAAAAAGGTCCCAAAAAAAATTGTAAGAAACATTAAAAAAAAACTAAACAATTACAAACTATTAACTTTACCGTTCCATGCTAGTGAAAAATCAAAGTCACTTAAAACTGTGAATCATATTTTACCTAAATTATTAAAGGAAAATTTTAATCGTTCAGATTTGATAATAAGTATTGGAGGAGGAATTACCGGAGATGTGGTTGGGTTTATAGCTAGTATATTTAAGCGAGGAATAAATTTTATCAATATTCCAACTACTCTGCTAGCTCAAGTTGACTCGGCTATTGGTGGCAAGACAGGTGTGAACTCAACTTTTGGAAAAAATCTAATAGGATCCTTCTACCAACCTAAATTAGTGATAAGTGACACGATTTTTTTAAAATCATTACCTAAAAAGGAGATGATATGTGGTTATGCTGAAATATTAAAACATTCGATAATTAAAGATAAAATTTTTTTCAATTGGTTAGAAAAAAATACTCAATATATTTTAAAAAGAAAAAACAAAGAACTTGCATATGCAATAAGAAAAAGTTGCGAAATTAAGATAAGCTTTGTCAAGAAAGATGTTAACGAAAAAGGATCCAGAATGATCTTAAACTTCGGACATACTTTTGCTCATGCGATCGAAGCTAAAGCTAATTTTTTAAATAATATAACTCATGGAGAAGCTGTACTATCGGGAATTATTTTGGAGGCACGTCTTTCTTTAATTAAAAAACTTTGTAAGTTACAAGATTACTATAAGATAGAAAATATATTCAAAAAAAATACCTTATCATACACTTATTCAAAATTTAAATCCGCAAGCTCTATACAGAAATTAATACCGTTTCTTAAAAATGATAAAAAAAATGATGATGATAAAATTAATTTTATATTACTTAAAAAAATAGGAAAAACCACTCTTCCGGGAAAATATAAAATCTCATTAACAAATTTAAAAAAATATTCTAGATCTATTGTTCAATATTAATTTCTAAGGCATGAATTTTATTTTTAAGATCGTCATTCAGCGCTTTCATGATAAACTTATGAGCATCAACTCTAGGTATTGAATATAAATATATAGATTTAATTTTTAAACATAAATGAAATCTTTCCTTTGAAAAAGATTTATGTCCTTTATGCAAATGAGAATTATCAATAATTTCAAGATCTTCAATTTTAAATTGATCAGTAAGTTTTTTTTTAATTTTATCAAAATAATTATTCATTGATTAAATTTTACTATATAAATAAATTTTATGAAAATAATTTGTGATTGGGAAAATTGTAAAGAAACTGGCGCATATAAAGCACCAACGGAAAAAGATAATAGCAAAAAATATAGATTGCTTTGTTTGAAGCATATAAAAATTTTCAATAAAAACTGGAATTATTTTGAGAATATGAATGATCAAGAAATAGAATATTTCATTAAATCTGATTTGACCTGGCATAAATCAACAAAAAAATTCGGTTCATCAGATAATTTTTTTAATATTCTATGGAATAATGCGCTAGAGGATAAACTTAATATTTTTAATAGCTCTAACTATAGAGATTTCAAAAAAACTAAGCTTTCCCAAACAGATCGTGATGCGCTTCAAGTGATGGAGATAAATGATGAAGTAAAATGGGAAAAAATACAATTAAAATTTAAAGAACTTGTAAAAAAATATCATCCTGATAAAAATCAAGGTAACAAGAAATTTGAGGAAAAATTGAAAAAAATTACTTTAGCTTATAGTCAACTTAAAAAAAGTTTAGGAAAGAAATGAATTCAGAACAATTTCTACAAAAACCCGACATAAAATTATCTGTTAAGCAAACTTTTGGCTTAGACAGTGATATGAAGGTTGGAGCTTTTTCCAAAAAGAATGAATATGTCCCTAAAATTGATCCCGATTATAAATTTGATAAAGATACTACTTTGGCCATTTTGGCAGGTTTTTCTTTTAATAAAAGAGTTTTAATACAAGGATACCATGGAACAGGTAAGTCGACACACATTGAACAAGTTGCTGCAAGATTAAATTGGCCATGCGTGAGAGTAAACTTAGATAGTCATATAAGTAGAATTGATTTGATAGGCAAAGATGCCATTGTTCTTAAAGAAAATAAACAAATAACAGAATTTAAAGAGGGTATTCTTCCGTGGTCAATACAAAATCCTGTTGCTTTAGTTTTTGATGAGTATGATGCTGGGCGGCCGGATGTCATGTTCGTCATCCAGAGAGTTTTGGAAAGTAACGGAAACTTTACGTTATTAGATAAAAATAGAGTTTTAGAACAGCACGATTTCTTTAGAATTTTCGCAACGACAAACACTGTTGGTCTTGGAGATACAACTGGACTTTATCATGGAACTCAGCAAATCAATCAGGGACAAATGGATAGATGGAACATTGTTTCGACTCTTAATTATCTATCGTTTGATAAAGAATTAGAAATTATTTTAGCCAAAAATAAAAGCTTTAATAACAAAGATGGAAAAGAAATAATATCTAATATGGTACGAACAGCAGACTTAACAAGAAAAGGATTTATTAATGGCGACATATCTACTGTCATGAGTCCAAGAACTGTACTACATTGGGCTGAGAACACTGAGATATTTAAAGATAAGGGATACGCTTTCAGAATTACTTTTCTTAATAAATGCGATGATTTAGAAAAAAAAATAATTTCCGAATATTATCAAAGATGTTTCGGTGAAGATCTTCCTGAGTCTTCTATAAACGTGTCTATTTAAAGTGCAAAATAAAAAAGGAAACTTAGAAGATTTTAAACTTGCAATTAGTTCAACTGTAAGATCATTGTCTAATTCCCATAATATAGAAATTTCTTTTGGAAACGAGATTTTAAAAGAAAATAAAAATTCTATCAAATTGCCTAATCTTACAAATTTTAATAATAAAATTAATTATGAGGAAATAAGAGCTTCAGCGGACTCAAAATCTCTCAATTTTAGGTTTTCAGACAAAAAAACCTTCAAAAAATATGAGCCACATGGAAATATATCAAAAAAACTCTATCAGATTTCAGAAAAAATAAGGTGTGAAAAAATTGGAACAAGTTATTTTAAAGGTGTTAAAAATAACATAGAAAGATATTATCAAAAAAGAATATCTGGTTTAGATTTAAAAACTAGTGAAAACAAAATAATTGAGTCTTTTGAATATTATTTGAGAACTAAATTTTTAGATTTCAAAAATGATTTAAAAACTGAAAAGAAATTTAAATCTTACAAAAAAGATTTAAGCAATCAATTTCAAAGTAGAATTAACGAGCTAAAAAATCTTACTTTAGATCAGGATCAATTTAATTCACTAATATCACAATTAATATCTAGCATGAATTTGGATGAAAATATTGAAGAAGAAAAAAGAGAAAGCGATAAAAATGAGGATAAAAACTCCAAACAACAAAATCAAGAGCGTAAATCTAAAGAAAAAGAAAGTAAGCAAGAAGAAATGTCAATTGAAAGTGGCGTTCCTGATTTAGAAAATGAGGCAATAGAATCTGATAAAACTGATGAAGAAATAGAAATCGAGGACAATTCAAGACCTGACTTAAGGAAAATAGGAAAAAAAAATATTACTGATCTTAAATATAAGATTTTTACCGAGGAATTTGACGAAATAATAAAAGCTGAGGAATTAGAAAATACTGATGAACTATTAAGATTAAGAAAAAATTTAGATCAGCAATTATTACAGCTAAAAAATTTTATTTCAAAGTTGGCAAATAAATTACAAAGAAAATTATTGGCAAAACAAAATAGATCTTGGAATTTTGATTTGGAGGAAGGTTTGCTAGATACTTCAAAGCTGCCAAGAATTATTATGGATCCTTTTAATTCTCTATCTTTCAAAAAAGAAAAAGAAATAGAATTTAAAGATACTTTAGTAACAATACTTATCGACAATTCTGGATCGATGAGAGGCAAGCCTATATCTGTAGCAGCTATTTGTGCAGACATTTTATCAAGGACACTGGAGAGGTGCATGGTTAAAGTTGAAATATTAGGTTTCACCACTAAACATTGGAAAGGTGGATCTTGTAGAGAAAAATGGATGAAAAATGAAAAACCAAATTTCCCTGGGAGACTAAATGATTTGAGGCATATAATTTATAAATCAGCTGATACACCTTGGAGACAAGCAAAAAATAATATGGGTTTGATGCTTAAAGAAGGATTGTTAAAAGAAAATATTGATGGCGAGGCTCTCAAATGGGCTTTTAACAAAATGAACAAAAGGAAAGAGGAAAGAAAAATCCTTATGGTGATATCAGATGGGGCACCTGTTGATGACTCCACTCTATCAACTAATACAAGTGATTATCTTGAAACAAATTTAAAACAAACAGTAAAGTTTATCGAAAATAAATCAAATATTGAACTTTTAGCTATTGGTATCGGTCACGATGTTACCCGTTATTATAATAGAGCTATAAAAATTACTGACGTCCAAGACTTGGGAGATGTGATGATTAATCAATTGACGGATTTATTTGTAGAGAAAAGTAAAAAAACTGTTCACTAGAGATTAGCTTTATAGCCCGAACTTTCGGTGTAATCTTTAATTTTAGTTAATAACAATCTAAAAGGTACTAGCATTAAGATTGCAATCAGAAATTTTACCGCTAAGTCACCAATAGCAAGAGTGACCCATGGAATTCCAGTTGAATAAAAAGCTATTGAAAAAAATAAGAATGTATCAGTTATGGAGCCAAATATTGATGAAATAATTGGCGCGACGAACCAAACTTTTTTTCTTAATCGGTCAAATATTTGAACATCCAAGTTTTGCGCAACAAAAAAAGCAATTCCTGACCCTATGGCTATTCTTATTGAAATAATATCTGAAAAGTTTGTTGATACAAACAAAGTAAGTAGGATACCAATGATAAAACCTGTATAAACAACTTTTATTGCAACCGTTTTTCCGTAAGCTCTGTTTGCTAGATCAGTTATCAAGAAAGTAATTGGGTAACTAAATGCTCCGTATGTAAGAATTTCACTTAAACCCAAAAATTGAATAGGAAATTGAACTAAGTAATTTGAAACTAAGACTATAAATCCCATCATTATAGATAGTTTATAATATAAGTTCATTTTAGGATTTATTTGAAATAGAAGCTTTTAATTTTTTTACTTTTTTTGATAATTTTGAATTTTTAGCTGTCAAAAGAAATTTGTCTAAACCGCCTTTGAAGTCTACAGTTCTTAAAGCTGCATTAGCTACTTTTAATTTGATATCTTTTTTTAAAATATCACTTCTAAAGGTTACCTTTTTTAAGTTTGGTAAAAACCTTCTTTTTGTTTTATTTTTAGCATGACTTACGTTGTTTCCTTTTAAAGGTAAAATTCCAGTCAATTCACATCTTTTAGTCATAATTTATCTTACAGTTATATAAGTGTAGGGATCATTCGGGTCAAGCATTAATTCCAACAGCATCACCAATATTTTTGATATTTTCTTTTTTTAAAATTGAAATTAACTCTTTTTTCATTTCTTTTACTACTCCAGGACCTTTGTATACCATGCCGGTATATAGTTGAACTACATCAGCTCCTGCAACTATTTTTTCAAAAGCGGACTGACCTGAGTCTACACCTCCAACTCCAATGATTTGTATTCTACCTCGTGTTTCTTTAAAAAATTTTCTAATTAAATCCGTAGATAAATTTTTCAATGGTTGACCAGATAATCCCCCTTTTTCTTTTTTTTGAATATCAATTAAATTTTCTCGGTTACTATCTGTTGTATTAGACACTATAATCCCATCAATTTTATGTTTAAAAATTAATTCAATAATTTTGCTAATTTCATTTTCGTCAATATCTGGAGATATTTTTATTGCTATTGGTCGTTTTATGTTTTCCTCTTTTTTAATTTTATTAACTCCGATAAGTAATTTTTCAAGTTCTTTTTGATCATGGAAATTTCTTAAACCTTCAGTGTTCGGTGAAGATATGTTTATGGTAATGTAACCGGCAAAAGATGAAAGTTTAGACAAACATATATAATAATCTTCTTTTTTGTTTTTAGTGTCTTTATTAGGGCCAATATTTATACCTAAAAAACCACTTGGAAGATTATTTGAGATTCTCATAGAGACAATTTCAGATCCATGATTATTAAAGCCAAGGCGATTTATTAGAGCAAGATCCTTTTCCAATCTAAATACTCGAGGTTTTGAATTGCCAAGTTGTCTTTTTGGAGTCACTGTACCAACTTCCACAAAACCATAACCAAGCTTAAATAAAGAGTTGTAAACTTCAGCGCTTTTGTCAAACCCAGCGGCTAAACCAATCGGGTTAGGTATTCTCTCATTAAATAAACTAGTTTCTAACATTTCCTCATTTTCTACTTTAAAAATATTTTTAGGTAAAACGTTAAACTTCAAAGAATTAATTGCAAAATCATGTGCAGTTTCAGGATCTAAAGAAAAAATTATTGGCTTTAAAATTGAAAACATTATTTTATTTTATTATTTATTAATTCAATTGTTTCATTAAGTCCAAAGAAACTTATAAAAAAACCCATTCTAGGTCCATTCTCAACTCCAAATACTACTTCGTAAATAAGCTTAAACCAATCTCGTAGATTTTTTTCGTATCCATTTTCTTTTCCGACGGTATAAACATGAGTTTGTATTTCCTCCGGAGATAACGTTTGATTAATTTCACTTAATTTTTTTACTAAATTTTTTAGTGCTTTTTTTTCTTCAAGATTGGGTTTTTTAAATTTTTTATTTGGTTCAACTTTATCTTTGAAATAGTTAATTGCATAAATCGTAAGACCGTCAAGTATCTTATATTCACTAGGTTTGATCTCTTTGTGAAAACGATTGATAAATTTCCAAAGTATATCTTTTTTAACCGCATTACTAGATCCAACTAAGTTTAATAACATAGAAAATGGCATCACAATTTTTTCTTTTGGTGGCTTTCCATTGTGTACATGCCAAACTGGATTTTGTATTTGATCTTCTATTTTTTGTTTAGGAAACTTTTCAATTAATGATAGGTAATCATCGACAGTTTTTGGAACTACTTCTGAATAAAGTTTTTTCGCTCTCTTAGGGTTAGGATACATATATAGTGATAAGCTTTCTGGTGAAGCATATCTTAACCATTGTTCAATTGAAATTCCGTTTCCTTTAGATTTAGAAATTTTTTCTCCTTTTTCATCTAAAAAAAGTTCATAAGCAAATCCGTTGGGAGGACTTTTTCCAAGTGTACGACAAATTTTATTGGATAATATTGCGCTTTCAGTCAAATCTTTTCCGTACATTTCAAAATCAACATCAAAAGTAAACCAACGCATTGCCCAATCAACTTTCCATTGTAATTTACAGTTTCCGTTTAAAATATTTGTTTCTAGTTTTGTGCCATCATTATCGAACACAACTTTTCCAGATTTTTGATCCATACTCACTAGTGGAACTTCGAGCACTTTACCAGTATTTGGACATACTGGTAAAAATGGACTGTAGGTTTTTCGTCTTTCTTGTCTTAAAGTAGGTAAGATAATATTCATTATTTCTTCATACTTTTCTAAAACTCGCATTAATGAATTATTAAAAATACCTTTTTTATAATTCTCTGTTGAGCTTTTAAAGGTAAACTTAAAATTAAATTTTTTTAAAAATTTTTTGAGCATTTCGTTATTGTGCTCGCCAAAACTATTAAACTTGTTAAAGGGATCTGGTATCGAAGTAAGGGGTTTTCCTAAATTATTTTTCAATAAAACATCATTAGGAATGTTGTCTGGAACTTTTCTTAAGCCATCCATATCATCAGAAAATGTTATTAATTCATGATCAATTTTTTGGATATGGTTAAGAGCATTTATCATCATTGTGGTTCTAGCTACCTCTCCAAAAGTCCCAATATGTGGTAATCCACTTGGACCATAACCTGTTTGAAAAGTAATTTTATTTTTTTTCTTAATTAAATCTTTTCTGTCCTTTAATAATTTCCTAACCTCTACAAATGGCCATGATGAGGTAGATTGGATCAAGTTGTTATCAAGCATTACCTAGGTTTATTAAATTTTATACGCAAAATACAGTTATAATTACAAGATATTAAGTTGAATTTTAGAACTATTTAAATAATCTCAATTTTAATGTCCACAAACAAAACAGTTTTTTTTCTTATTGGCATATTATTAATTGTTTTAGGAGTTTCAATGACGGCTCCGTATGCTTTACAAATAATTTTTCAAGAAGAAAGTCATAGTTTTATATCTGCCTCGTTTATTACTGTTTTCATAGGAATATTGTTTGTGCTGTCCAATCTTGAAAGAGAGTATAAACTAAATTTAAGACAGACATTTCTTTTTTCTTCTTTAGCGTGGATTATGGTGGCAATTTTTGGCAGTTTACCTTTTTTATTGTCTAACCAAAATTTTAGTTTTAGTGAAGCTTTTTTTGAGAGCATGTCAGGAATAACTACAACAGGCGCCACAATTATTGCAGATCTAGATAACAGTCCAAAAAGTATTTTATTATGGAGAGCAATAATGCAGTGGTTAGGTGGTATAGGTATAGTTGTAATGGCAATAACAATACTTCCTTTATTAAAAGTCGGAGGAATGCAGTTATTCAAAATGGAGGGACCAGATAGCACTGAAAAAATTTTACCTCGTACAATCGAAGTTGCGGCAATAATAATTTTAACTTACATTATATTAACTCTTTTATGTGGATTTTTTTATTGGATATTTGGAATGACAGTATTCGATAGTGTTAGCCATGCGATGACTACAATTGCTACTGGTGGCTTTTCTACTCACAATGACTCTATTGGTTTTTTTAAAAATTCTAATATAGAGATAGTAGCAAGTATATTTATCATTCTGGGAAGTATCCCTTTTATTTCATACCTTAAATTCATTCGAGGAAATAGAAAAGTTTTTTTTGAGGACGTTCAAATAAAGGGGTTAATTTATTTGTTATTATTTTCAATTTTAATAATGTTTATATATTTATTTTTTATAAATTATGAAAGTAATTTTTTTGATAAAGTAAGAATTTCCTCTTTTAATGTCATTTCGATTTTATCAGGTACTGGTTACGTAACAGATGACTTTGGATTATGGGGAAAATTTTCTTTAATATTTTTTTTATTATTAATGTTTGTAGGTGGCTGTGCAGGTTCAACAGCATGTGGAATTAAAATATTTAGGTTACAAATGTTACTTATATTTTTAAAAAATCAAGTCAAAAAATTAATCTCACCAAATAGTGTTATAGTAACTAAATATAATAATCAAAAAATTTCTGATGAATTTATAAATTCTGTATTAATTTTTATTTTTACTTTTTTATTTATTTTTTTAATAATTTCTATGCTTCTATCTATTAGTGGACTTGATTTTATTACATCAATCTCTGGCGCAGCAAGTGCTATTTCTAATGTAGGGCCAGGACTCGGTGATATGATTGGCCCAAATGGAAATTATAAAGATATCCCGAATATTTCTAAATGGGTATTATCATTTGGAATGCTGCTCGGAAGATTAGAACTTTTTGCAGTGTTAGTTTTATTCTTTCCATCTTTTTGGAGAAATTAATAATTTTATGAAAATTTTTCTAAATATTAAATCATTAAGAATGCTTTTATTTGGTTTCTCTTCCGGGCTGCCAATTCTTCTTGTATTTTCAACTCTATCTGTTTGGTTGGTAAAAGCAGGTGTAAGTAGAAGTACCATTACAATGTTTAGTTGGGCGGCTTTAGCTTACTCATTTAAATTTATTTGGTCTCCAATAATTGATAATTTAAGAATTCCAATAAAAAACTTAGGGCATAGGAAAAGTTGGCTTTTGATTTCTCAACTAATGATAATTTTAAGCTTAATTTTCATATCCTTTACGGATCCAAGTAAAACATTAATATTTACCGCAATTGGATCAGTCTTAATAGCTTTTTCTAGCGCCTCTCAAGACATTATAATTGATGCTTACAGAATAGAGTCTGCTCCTCAAAAGATGCAAGGGGCATTATCTTCTATGTATATCGCTGGATATAGGATCGCAATGTTAATCGCAGGAGCTGGAAGCCTATACTTAGCCTCTTTTTTTGGGGTAGAAGTTTACGATGTAAATGTTTGGAAGAAAGTGTATTTAATCATGGCTTTTTTAATGTTAATTGGAGTTTTAACTACTCTTTACTCTCCTGAACCAAATGTAAATAGAAAAATTTCTTTATTAAGTCTTAACGATCAACTTAGATTTCTTATTTCATTTTTTTTAGCAATTTCAATGTTTATTTTTACCTACTCTCTTTTAGAAAATACTTTCAATAATAATGACCCTTTAATAAAATTTTTTTATGCAGTAATACGAATAAGTCTCTGTTTTTTAAGTTCCGGATTTTTAGTGTATCTTTTGAGTAAAATAAATTTTATTAAAAAAAATGCAGCATCTATTGCGTATATTAATCCTATTACAAATTTTATAGAAAGGTACGGAAAAACCGCAGTTTTAATATTATTGTTAATTGGCTTATATAGAATAGCAGACATAGTAATGGGAGTAGTGGCTAACGTTTTTTATTTAGATAGAGGTTATAACGTAAAAGAAATAGCTACTTACTCAAAATTTTTTGGTGTTTTTGCAACAATAATTGGGGGAATAATTGGCGGTTATTCTGCAATAAAAATTGGAACTTTAAAGGCCTTATTTTTTGGAGCTTTAATTGCGGCTGCAAGTAATTTACTATTTGCTTGGCTGGCTATATCTGACCCAAATATTAAAATCTTAATAATTGTAATTACAGCAGACAATATTTCAAGTGGATTTGCTGGTGCTGCGTTTGTAGTATATTTGTCAGCATTAACATCAATCAAATTTACTGCAACCCAGTATGCTCTTTTTAGCTCTTTAATGTTATTATTACCAAAAGTACTAGCTGGGTATTCAGGGGCGATTGTTGACGGAATTGGTTATGCGAATTTTTATATTTTTACAGCAATAATTGGTATTCCTGTATTGTTATTAATTTTTTGGATTGGTAAAATCGCACCGGTAAAAGAATAGCAAAAAAAATGACAAAATATTTAACAAATAATTTTTCAATTTTAAATCTTTATAAAAAGCCTTCAATCAAATCTGAAATTGTTACTCAAATGATATTTGGAGATTCTTTTTCGATATCAAAAAGAAGTAAAAAATGGCTTAAAATCAAAATAAAAGAAGATGGTTATAAAGGCTTTATTAAAAATAAGGATTTTCCAAGTTTTTTAAAACCAACTCATAAAATTAATACTTTAAAATCAAAGGTATACAAGTTTCCTAACAAAAGAAAAGTAGTATATGAAATATCATTTGGATCAAAAATAAAGGTTATAGATAAAAAAAAAAATTTCTTTAGATTCTCGAGGGGATGGATAAACAAAAATGATGTGAAGCCTGTTAGTTATAAAGAAAAAAACCCTTTTAGTAGAATATTTATATTTAAAAATATTAAATATAAGTGGGGTGGAAAATCTTTCAAAGGAATTGATTGTTCAGCATTAATACAAATTTTTTTGAATTTTAATAATAAATTTTGCCCAAGAGACGCGAAAGACCAAGTTAAATTTTTTAAAAAGAATATCAAATTAAAAAAAATAAGGAAAAACGATATAATTTATTGGAAAGGTCACGTAGCATTAGCTCTTTCTAATAAAAAACTTATACACGCCTATGGTCCAATGAAAAAAACAGTTGTTATGGGAATCAACCAAACAATCAATAGAATTGAGGAGACTGCAAAATTAAAAGTAATAGGAATTAAAAGGCTGTAAAAGCAAAGGCAGCTTCAGTCTCCCTCCACTGCCCTTATATGTAGTTTAAATGATTCGTGTTTTTTTCTTAAGACTCTTTATAGTTGCATGTGGATAACGAATGGCGGAGAGAGAGGGATTCGAACCCTCGAAACGGTTTCCCGTTTACACGCTTTCCAAGCGTGCGCCTTAAACCGCTCGGCCACCTCTCCTATACAGATTCTTGAATAATAATATATAATTAAATTATGGAAAAAAATCAGAAAAAAATTTGGATTACTGGTGCTTCTAGCGGAATAGGTAAAGCTGTCGCTTTAAAATTTGCCAGCGAAGGTTGGAGAGTTGCTATATCTGCTAGAAGGGAAAAATTATTAGATGAGTTAGCTAAAAATCAAAATATAAAATCATTCCCTTTAGATGTAACCAATCAAACTCAGATAAGAAGTGTATTTAAAAATATTTTAAATGAATTTGGTGATTTGGATATATGTTTATTTTCAAGTGGAACATACGAACCAAAAGATGAGCAAAGTATTGATCCTGATAAAATAAAAAATGTAATAAATGTAAATTTTTTAGGCGTTATTGATTGTGTAAAAGTTGTAGAAGATTACTTCAAAAATAAAAAATCTGGTCATATTTCAATTGTTTCCTCCATAGCAGGTTATAGAGGACTTCCTAATTCAAGTGGATACGGACCTTCAAAAGCTGCATTAACAAATTTTAGTGAAAGTATTTATTTTGATTTTAAAAAATTTGGAGTAAGAATTTCAGTTATATCACCTGGTTTTATAAAAACCCCTTTAACTGATAAAAATGCATTTCCAATGCCCTTCTTAAAAACCCCTGAATATGCAGCAGAAAAAATTTTTAATGGTTTGGTTAAAGGTAACTCGTTTGAGATACACTTTCCGAAAAGTCTTACTTTTACCTTAAAATTTTTAAGAATTTTACCATATAAACTTTACCTATTTTTAGTTGATAAATTAGTAAAACGTTAATGTTACTTAGATTGATTTAGCAAATTTTTCTATAAAATCTTTATAAGTTGGTAATTTATTTTTTCTCATTTCAATTTGAATTTTTTTATAATTTTTTTTAATATGTTTCAATGTTTCTAATAAATTTGAGAAGTTTCTTTTAGTTATAAAAATTCCTTTTTTATCACCAACAACATGTTTTATTTCATCAAAAACTACTACAGGTCTTCGTCTAGCTAATGCTTCTAATAAAACCATAGGGTGACCTTCAGTATAAGAGGGAAGAATAAATATATTATGATCATCATAAAATTTTATAAGTTTAGTTTTATTGTTTTGAGTAAGATGTATTTTTACGTTGCTCTGACTTATATTGTACGACGTATGCTTTTCCCCACCTACTATCGTCAATGTAATGTCATGCTTATTTTTAATCAATTCCACCAGAGAAAAAATACCTTTTTCTACTCTTATTCTTCCCACATAAAGTAACTTTAAATTTTTAATATCTAAACTTTTTGGTTTTCTCAGCCAAGTAGTATCTATTTGTGACGGAAAAACAATTTTTCCCTTTTTGCCCCTTAATATATAATCCCTGCAACTTATCAAATTAGATATAGAGCAAACTATTGTAAACATAAAATGATAAACAAAAGTCCCTAATCTTCCGAGAATAGCTTTATACTCACCATAACCGTCACTTCTTAAATAAACTACTGGGGTTTGACCTTTGAATTTCAAAAATAGAGAAACTAGAAAAGTATATGGAGTAATAGAGATTATTAAGTATTTTGAATCATGTTTATCCTTAGATGTTTTTATTACCTCGGATAAATAAGAAAATATATTTGAAAAAATTTTTATATTTTTTAGTTTGATTTGATGAGACCTTTTTTTATTGGACTTTCTACCGAGCAGATAGATTTCATATTTTTTGTTCAAACCCTCCGGCGTAGATTTTAAATCAATGTTATCACAAAAAAATTTATTACTAGAAAAATAAATTTTTTCATTTGAAAAGATAAATAGTTTTTTTTTCATTAAGTCTCTTTATTTATTTTAAGGACTCCAATAAAAGCTTCCTGGGGTATTTCAACTTTTCCAAATTGCTTTGATCTTGCTTTACCTTTTTTTTGTTTCTCCAGAAGTTTTCTTTTACGATCTGTTGCTCCTCCACCATGAATTTTAGTCAATACATCTTTTTTAAAACCTTTTATAGACTCTCGAGCAACAATTTTTCCACCTATTGCGGCTTGGACTGGTATCATGAAATTGTGCCTTGGAATTAAATCTTTTAACTTTTCACAAACCTGTCTACCAGTTTTTTGAGCAAAATCTTTATGAATTATCATTGCTAAAGCGTCAACTGGCTCTGAGTTTACTAAAATTCCTAATTTAACAAGACTACCCTCTCTGTATTCAGAAATTTCATAGTCAAAACTTGCGTAACCGCTTGAGACTGACTTAAGTCTATCATTAAAATCAAATACCACTTCATTTAGTGGTAAATCGTAAGATAATACTGCTCTATTCCCTGAGTAGGATAAATTAGTTTGAATTCCTCTTTTGTCTTGGCATATCTTTATGATTGAGCCTAAATATTCATCTGGAGTGATGATAGTGGATTTAATCCAAGGCTCTTCAATTTTTTCTATCTGTGAAGGGTCTGGCATATTAGTCGGATTCTGTAGATCTAAAATTTTACTCGTAGTAGTATGAACTTTATAGATAACCCCTGGAGTGGTTGTTATTAAACTTACATCAAATTCTCTCTCTAGTCTTTCCGTTATTATCTCAAGGTGCAAAAGTCCTAAGAACCCGCATCTGAATCCAAGGCCTAATGCGCTTGAAGACTCAGCTTCATATGAAAAACTTGCATCATTCAATTTTAATTTTGCTAATCCGTCTTTTAACTTTTGATATTCAGAACTATCTACTGGAAATAAACCGCAAAAAACAACTGGTTTACTCGGCTTAAATCCAGGTAAAGGATCATTGATTGGGTTGTTAGCATCACATATCGTATCACCAACTTTTGTTTCTGAAAGAGACTTAATACCAGTAATTATAAATCCAATTTCACCTGAATTTAAATCATCAATTTCATCAGGTTTAGGGGTAAAAACTCCAACTCTTTCGATTAAATGTTCTTGATTATTAGACATTAGTTTTATTTTCATGCCTTTTTTTAATTTACCATTAATTACTCGAACCAGAATTACTACACCTAGATAACTGTCATACCAGCTATCTACCAGTAAACATTTTAATTTATCGTCTGAAGTACCTATCGGGGCTGGTAACTTGTTTATTATTGCCTCTAAAATATCATCAATACCCTCACCAGTTTTTCCTGAACAAGGAATCGCATTTGTTGTTTCGATACCGACAACGTCTTCTATTTCCTTTTTTGTTTTTTCTAAATCGGATGCAGGTAAATCTATTTTATTTAATACAGGTATTACTTCATGATTTATTTCAAGCGCTTGATATACATTAGCTAGAGTTTGAGCTTCTACACCCTGGGTGCTATCGACTATTAAAAGTGAGCCTTCACATGCAGATAATGATCTACTAACCTCATAACCAAAATCAACGTGTCCTGGAGTATCTATTATATTCAATTTATAAATTTGGCCATCTTTTGCTTTGTAATCTAGTTTTACTGTTTGAGCTTTAATTGTAATGCCTCGCTCTCTTTCTATGTCCATTGAGTCTAAGACTTGTTGTTTCATCTCACGATCTGTCAACCCACCACACTTATGAATTATTCTATCTGCGATGGTAGATTTACCGTGATCAATATGCGCAATTATAGAAAAATTACGTATTCTTTTTATATCTGACATTAGGACCTAATTGTAGCGCCTGTTTTTTCTTTAACTACTTCAATAATTTTTTTACTAATCTGATCTATATCCTTTTCACTCAAAGTTTTATTTAGAGACTGTAAAGTAACATTGATTGCTACTGATTTTTTATCTTTAGGAATATTTTCTCCCTCGTAAACATCAAAAGTTGTTACGTTTTGAACAAGCGACTCATCAATTTCTTTAATAATTTTTTCTAGTAGCCCTATCCTAAAAATTTTGTCAATTACAAAGGCAAAATCTCTTTGGGATTTTTGAAAATCTGAGGGTTGAAAACTTTTTTTTGTTTGTCTTATCTTTTGATTAGGTTCGGGTATATTTTTTAAAAATATTTCTAATCCATAAATATTTGGCTCTTTAAAATCTAATTTTTTAATTATTGCAGGATGTAATTCTCCAAAGTAAGCGAGGTGAGGTCCTTTTTCTGATTTTAAACTTATGGAACCAGATCTTCCTGGATGATAACACTGTTTTGTATTATCACTTATAAAAAGATCTTTCTCGGATAAACCAAGTTCGATTAAAGTTTTGACCACGTCACTTTTTATATCAAACACATCTATATTTCTCTCCTTTTCAATCCAGCTTTTTCTATTTACTTTCCCAGACTTTAAAGCGCCAACTACAATTTGTTGTTCTCCAGGATTTTTTCCAAAAAATACGGGTCCTATTTCAAATAGAGATAAGTCTTCATAGCCTCTATCTTGATTTTTTTTAAGATAAAGTGAGAGATTTGAAAAAATTGATCTTCTCAAAACGTCAAGATCGGAGGAAATTGGATTAAAAATTGGGATTCCTTTTTCACCTTTTGAAAATTGACTATCAATTTTAGAATCAGTAAATGACCATGTGACTGACTCGAGAAATCCTTTTGATGCAAGAGATCTTTGTGACAAATGAAATAGCTTTTGTTTAAAGTTTAAAGTTTCACTTTCTCTAATTCTCTCAGGGGTGACTAATTTTATATTTTTAAAACCTTTAATTCTAATAAGTTCCTCAATTATGTCTACATCTTGATTAATATCTGGTCTCCATGAAGGGATTTCTACTTTAAGATCTTTTTTTCCTTTTTTGCAAGTGAAACCTAATGAGATCAGAATTTTTTGTGCCTCATTAAGAGATATTGGTATACCAATCAAATTTTCAAAATTATCGATATCAAATTTTATAGTCTTATTTTTTTGAGAATTTTTTCCTGTGATCGTAAACTTACTTGCTTGCCCACCACAAATCTTTAATATCATTTCAGTGGCGACTTGAAGACCCTCTATTGCAGAGTTAGGATCGATGCCTCTTTCAAATCTATATTTTGCATCAGTATTAATTCCTAATTCTCGAGATGTTTTTCTTATGGAAGATGGTAGAAAATATGCAGATTCAAGTAAAATATTTTTGGTATCAAATTCTGTCGATGTCTTTGTTCCCCCTATGATTCCACCAAGGCCCAGAACGCTAGACTTATCGGTAATAACACACATACCTTTTTTAAGTTTGTATTTCTTATTATCTAAAGCCTCAAACTCTTCACCTTCTTTTGAGTCTCTTACAATTATCTCTCTATCAATTTTATCTGCATCGTAAGCATGTAATGGACGGTTCAAATCAAACATCACATAATTAGTGATATCGACAACAGCAGAAATTGGTTTTAAACCAAGAGCATGAAGTTTGTTTTGCAACCATTCTGGACTCTCTTTATTAACTATATTTTCAATATAACAACTTCCAAATGTAAGACACCCTTGATGCTTATCTTTAGTTATTGAGATCTTAACTTGATGCTTAGAACTTTGTTTTATCTTTTTTCTTTTTGGAGTTATTAATTTGCCTATTCCAGTAGAAGATAAATCTCTTGCAATACCTCTTATACCTAAACAGTCTGGTCTGTTTGGTGTAATTGCAATATCGATTGCTTTTTCTGACTTACTTTTAAAATAACTTTTTCCTATTTCTTTTTCCTTAGCATTTAATTCTATTATTCCGTCACTCTCATCAGATAAATTTAGTTCACTCTCAGAACACAACATGCCATGAGACTCGACTCCTCTTATTTTAACAATTTTTAGCTGAAACTTTGTTTTAGGTATTATAGCGCCTGGCGGTGCGTAAATGGTTATAAGCCCATCTCTTGCATTAGGTGCTCCACATACAACTTTTAAAGTTTCTTTTTCACCAATGTTAACATCGCAAACTTTCAATTTATCTGCGTTAGGATGTTTCTCAGCTTTGATAATTTTAGCTATTTTAAATTCACTTAGCTCTCCAGAGTTCTCTTTTACACTTTCAACCTCTAAGCCGATATTAGTAAGTTTATTTATAATTTCGTTTTCGTTTGCATTAGTTTTTAAATGCTCTTTTAACCATTGAAGAGTAATAATCATTTGCTTAATCCTCTATAATTTGTTGGCACATCTAAAGGATCAAATCCAAAATGACTTAACCATCTATAATCTGTTTCAAAAAAAGCTCTTAAATCATTAATTCCATATTTTAACATGGCCAAACGATCAATACCCATCCCAAATGCAAATCCTTGATATTTTTTTGGATCAACTTTTGCATTTTTTAGGACGTTAGGATGAACCATTCCGCAACCTAATATTTCTAACCATTTATTGCCTTCACCAATAACGATTTTTTCATTCTCAATTCTATATCCAATATCTACTTCAGCAGATGGTTCTGTAAATGGGAAATGACTGGGTCTAAATCTCATTTTAACATTTTTAACTTCAAAAAATTCTTTAATAAAATAATCTAAACATCCCTTTAGATGACCCATAGTAATATTTTTATCAATGTGAAGCCCTTCTAGTTGATGAAACATTGGAGCATGAGTTTGATCACTATCGCATCTATAAGTTCTGCCAGGAACAATTATTTTAAATGGTGGTTTTCCATTAAGCATTGCTCTAATTTGCACTGGAGAAGTGTGTGTTCTCAAAAGAATTTTTTTATTTTTGTCTAAATAAAATGTGTCATGCATATCCCTTGCTGGATGCTCTTCTGGTGTATTTAGAGCTGTAAAATTATTATACTCAGTTTCAACATCCGGACCCTCAGCAACAGAAAAACCAATTTCAGAAAAAATAGAGGAAATTTCATCTATGACTTGAGACACCGGATGTATTTTTCCTTGTTGATATGGTCGGATCGGTAAAGTTACATCAACTTTTTCATTTTTTAATTTATCGCTTATTTCTGCATTCTCTATTTCAAAACTTTTTTGTTCAATCTGATTAAATAAATCTTCTTTAACTTTATTTAAATTTGAAGCAAAATCTTTTCTCTTGTCAGGTTCCAGCGCGGCTAGTGTTTTGAACTGCTTTGTGATTTGTCCATTTTTTCCAAAAAACTCTGTTTTGATATTCTGTAAATCTTCCTTGTTTTTAACAGAGTCAATTTTAGCGTTAAAAATAGAATTTATTTTATGCAAATCACTCATTAGGTAATTGATTTTTTATATTAAAGTTTGCGTTAAATCAAAGACCCTTTTTTTTTAATTAAGGGAAGATTGAACCTTTTTTACTACTGATTTAAACACCTCTGGATTATTATACGCTAATTCAGCTAAAACTTTTCTGTCCAATTTTATTTTAGATTTAGCTAAACCATTTATAAATTTTGCGTATGTTAGCCCCTCAGCTCTTACTCCAGCATTAATTCTTTGGATCCACAAAGATCTAAATTCTCTTTTTTTTGCTTTTCTATCTCGATAAGCATATTGCATAGCTTTTTCCATTGCTTGTCGGGCTATTCGAATAGTGTTTTTTCTTCTTCCGTACTGACCTTTAACTGTCTTTAAAACTTTTTTATGTTTAGCTCTAGTAACAACTCCTCTTTTCGTTCTCGCCATATTATCCTCTTAAGTTATATGGCATGTACGATTTAACAATTTTAGAGTCTTGCTTTGTCATAATAGTAGTGCCTCTTTGTTTTCTGATTTGAGAATTGGTCCTCTTAATCATACCATGACGCTTTCCAGCTTGAGGCATTTTTATCTTACCTGAGGCTGTAAACCTAAATCTTTTTTTTGCTGAGCTTTTAGTTTTAAGTTTTGGCATAAATATTTCGGACTTATATAGGCAATAATTAATCTTAGCAAGTAACTATTATGATTGATTTAAATGGGTTGAATAATCATAACCATTTGTTTGCCCTCAAATTTTGGTTGGCTTTCGACTTTGGCTATATCTTTTGTCTCATCAATTATTTTATTCATTAATTCTTTGCCTAATTCTGTATGTTGCATTTCTCGACCTTTAAATTTTACTGTAAACTTTACTTTGTCTCCCTTGCTAATAAATTTTTTTGCATTTTTAATTTTAAAATTATAATCATGTGTTTCTGTTCCGGGCCTCAATTTAATTTCTTTTAATGAAACAATTTTTTGTTTTTTCTTTGCTTGATTAGCTTTTTTTTGCAAATCATATTTGTATTTTCCCATATCCATGATTTTACAAACTGGCGGACTTGCGTTTGGTGATATTTCAATTAAATCCAAATCTTCTTGTTTTGCTAATTCAATTGCTTTTTTTAAGGGCATAGCTCCTAGATTACCCCCATCGCTTGCAATAACTTGTACGTCCAAAGCTCTAATCCTCTCGTTTGCTCTAGGACCTTGCGGCTTAGTCCTTCTTTGAAAATAATTTGGTTTGGAGTTTGACACTTAATTTAAAGGCAACTTATTTAGGGCTAGCATATTTTTGATAAGATCTTCTTTTTTCAAAGTCTCTTGTTTATCGGATCCAAGTTTTCTGACTGTAACTGTATTTTCTGAAACTTCTTTTTTTCCACAAACGATTATGTAAGGGATCTTTGCAAGTGAATGCTCCCTAATTTTATAATTTATTTTTTCATTTCTCAAATCCATTTCGCATTTTATACCTTCTTTAAACAAATCTTCAAATATCTTTTTAACATAATTATTGTTCTCTTCCGTGATTGAACATACTACTGCTTGTGCTGGGGACAACCAAAAAGGTAACTTGCCTGCATAATTTTCAATTAGAATTCCAATAAATCTCTCTAAAGAACCAAATAAAGCTCTATGAAGCATCACTGGAATTTTTTTAGTGCCATCTTTGGCTACATAAGTTGCTCCAAGTCTACCTGGTAAATTAAGGTCAACTTGTAAAGTTCCACATTGCCAATCTCGTCCAATTGCATCTCTTAGAACAAATTCAATTTTAGGTCCATAAAACGCGCCCTCACCTTTATTAATCGAATATTCCAATTTTGATTTTTTAATTGCGGTTAAAAGAGCAGCTTCTGATTTATCCCAAATATGATCTTCTCCGACTCTTTGTTCAGGTCTGTCAGAATATTTTAATATTACATTATCAAAACCCAGGTCTTTATATATTTCTAAGATTAATTTTGTAACTGACAGAGACTCCTCTGTAATTTGATCTTCAGTGCAAAATATGTGAGCATCATCTTGTGTAAACGCCCTTACTCTTAAAAGTCCATGCAAGGCACCTGAGGGTTCGTATCTATGCACTTTTCCAAATTCGGATAGCTTTAAAGGTAAATCTCTATAGCTTTTTAAACCTTGATTAAAAACTTGAACACAACCAGGACAGTTCATAGGCTTCACGGCAAAGGTTTTTTCATCGGGTGTTTCTGATGTAAACATATGCTCGCCAAACTTTTCCCAATGCCCAGATTTTTCCCATAGAGTTTTATCTAAAAGCTCGGGTGTATTAATTTCTTTATAGCCCGCCAACCTTTGTTTCATTCTCATAAATTCAACTAATCTTTGAAATAATAACCAGCCTTTCTCATGCCAAAAAACAGACCCGGGACTTTCTTCTCTAAAGTGAAAAAGATCCATTTCTCTGCCTAGTTTTCTGTGATCTCGTCTTTCAGCCTCTTCTAATCGATGGAGATAATCGTCTAGCTCTTTTTTAGAGCTCCAACAAGTGCCATAAATTCTCTGCAACATTTCATTATTAGAGTCACCTCGCCAATAGGCACCTGAAACTTTAGTTAATTTAAAAGCCTTTCCAATTTTTCCAGAAGAGGCTAGATGTGGTCCTCTACATAAATCATGCCAAGAGTCCCCATGATGATAAATAGATAATTCCTCATTTTTTGGTATACTCTCTATTATTTCTGCTTTGTATTCTTCACCAATTTTTTTAAAGTGAGAAATAGCCTTATCCCTTTTCCATACCTCTCTTTTTGTTTTCACATCCCTGTCAATTATTTCAGACATTTTTTTTTCTATTTTATTTAAATCTTCGCTTGTGAAAGGCTCTTTCCTGGCAAAGTCATAATAAAATCCATTTTCAATCACAGGTCCAATAGTCACTTGCGTGCCAGGATAAAGCTCTTGTACAGCCATAGCCATTATATGGGCTGCATCGTGACGTATAACTTCTAGACCTTCTTTATCTTTAGAGGTAATTATTCTAACTTTTGAGTCCTTAGTGATTTCGTGACTTAAATCTTTAAGTGCTCCATCTACTTCCATGACCAAGGCAGATTTCTCAAGAGATTTGCTAATTTTTTTTGTTAATTCAAATCCACTTATTGATTTTGAAAAAGGTATCTTTTTTCCGTCTAATAATTCTACTTGTGGCATTAATTTTTTAATAATTTTTTATATTCTCTTAAATTTGACTCACACATTACTTCAACATCAAATTTTTTCGTAATATTTTTTCTACCCTCGTTTCCCATAGATTTCAACTCTTCTTGATTTAACTGAATAACAGTATTTAGATTTTTCGCAAGTTCTCTCGGATCGTCATGTTTATACAAAAAACCAGATTTTTTATTTAAAACTGTTTCTTTTGAGCCACCTATATTGCTTGCAATTATTGGTTTGCCCATTGATTGAGACTCGACTGCAACTCGACCAAACGCCTCTGGTTCGATAGATGCTGAGACTACTACATCTGCTAGTGAATATGCTAAGGGCATCTCCTCACAATGATTTATAAATTTCACTTTTTTTGTTAAAGTATATCTCTCAACTAAACTATAAAGTTTTTTAGAATAAACTTTTCTTCCTTGATCCGAGCCTAGCAAAATAGCCTGAAAATTTGTTATATTATAATCTTCTATCAAAATATTAAGTGACTCGATAAATTTTTCTTGCCCTTTCCAAGAGGTAAGTCTTCCAGGCATTAATATTGTAAATTTATTAGCCTCGAGACTCCATTTCCTCTTTAATTTTTCTTGTTTTAAAATTGATATATTTTTTTGACTAAAGTAGTCTACATTTATTCCTCTAAAAATTACTCTAAGTTTTTTTCTTTTATTCAAGTACTCGCTGTAATTTTCGTTTATATGTTCAAAAATAAAATTAGAACCAGCAATAGTTAATTTAGATCTTAACATAATACTATTGTAAAATTTTTTTAAACTACTTTTGTAATTATAAGTTCCATGAAATGTAGTCACAAAAACTGTGTTGGTAAAAATACAGGCTAAATAGCAAGACCAGGCAGGTGCTCTACTTCTTGCATGAACTATATTTATTTTTTTTAAAATAATAAAAAATGATAAAATTATTGAATTAAATAAAATCAAAATAGGATTTTTTGAGTGCACTGGAAGTTTAAATACTCCAACTTTATTTTTTTTAACAAATTTTAATAATTCTCCACCAGATGTAGCGATAAAAGAGCCGCAATCTTTTTCAGCCAGAAAGTGAGCAATATCATAACATCCTGTTTCAGCTCCTCCATAACCAAGTTTAGGAATAACTTGCAAAACATTTATTTTAGTAGTCATCATAATATTTATATATAATAACAATAGTTTAATCGTTATATGAAAAAATTTAAGTATATAAAAATTTCTAGTACTAAAAAGCTCAGATATATAGACAATTATTTTAAAAAGAAGCTATTTATAATTTTTCTTCCTGGGTTTATGTCGGATATAGAAGGCGAAAAACCTCAAACTTTTTTAAAATTTGCGAAAAGGAACAAGTTAGGTTTTTTAAGTTTAGAATACTCTGGGCATGGAAAATCTTCGGGGATTTTTACTAAAGGAAATATAAGCGTTTGGTCAAAGGATGCAAAGATTGTAATAAAAAGGATTATTAAGAAAAATAATTTTATTTTAATTGGCTCAAGTATGGGTGCCTGGATTGCGTTAAATCAATTTAAATATTTTAAATCTCAAATAAAAGGACTCATTGGAATAGGTTCGGCTCCAGAGTTTCTGACAAGATTAATGTGGAATAAATTTCCAATTAAAACAAAGCGTGAATTAATTAAAACTGGAAAAACTTTAATAAAAAATGGGGGTTATGAATATCCAATTACTTTACAATTAATTAGAGATGGTAAAAAAAATAAAGTTTTAAATAAAAAAATTAGCACAAATATTAATGTAACAATGATACATGGAAAAAAAGATGAAATTGTTCCAACTATATACTCCAAGTACGTTTTAAGAATGTTTAATAAAGCCAAAAAGAAACTTGTAATTATAAAAAATGGAGACCATAGCTTGTCTAATCAAAAACATTTAGGAAAAATATTAAAAGAATTAAAGATTATTATTGAAAATGTAATTTAATCCCTCTTCGTATGTTGGAAATCTCAAATTGTATTTGAAAAAATTTTTCATTTTTTTGTTATCTACTTTTTTTGAGTCCTTGTAAAAGTTCTGTAGCATTTCACTTTTGATTTCCTCAAGTTTCACTGGATTTGGTTGCTCTAGTTTTAATAACTTTGCGCCATAGGCTGCTACCTCTCTCTGCGATGAAGGTTTGTCATCACAAATATTATAAATTTCGTTACGCCTAAAACTATCTAGAGACTTAAATAAAATTTTTGCTACATCCTCCACATGAATTCTTGAAAAAAAATGATTTTTTTTATCTACTATTTGTAACTTATTGGTTTGTAATCTTTTCAAAATATTGAATTTATTTGAATATATTCCTGCTAATCTAAAAATTTGTAAGGGAAGATCATTTTTTTTAGCAAGATTCTTCCATAAGTTTTCTGCGTTTAATCTAGCTATGCCATTGGAAGAAGATGGCTTAGTTTTGCTTATTTCAGATACCCATTCTCCATTATGATTTCCATAGACACTTGTGGCTGATAGGTAAGTGACCCATTTACATTTATTTAGATGTGCTGAAAAATTTTTAATTACTATATCTTCATTATTTATTGGTGGAATAGAAATTAAAACATGATCAGCAGTCTCCAGTTTTTTTAATAAAGCTTTATCAAATTTATAGCTTTCTAAAAAATATGAATTATAATTTAAATTTTTTAATTTAATGCTATGAGAGTCTTTTCTAGATGTAACATTAAATTCCAGGTCTAGCCCTTCTGATAAGATAGTTTTTACAAAATTTTCTGCAACCTGCCCAAATCCAAAGCAAAATAATTTTAATTTTTGTGATTTCATTTTTTTTTGTATATCTCCCAATAATTAATTTTTTCGTGAAATTTATAATTAAAGTCAATATAGTTTTTAACTCTAGTAAGAACAACGTCCGAGGTAAAAAAGTTATCGATATCTGATTTATAAACTATATAATTAGGTGTTTTTTCCTCAAAATCTTTAATAAGTTCTTGCTGAATTGCGATTGGAGATGATGACCACATGAAATAATACTTTGAACAGCTTTGTTTTTTAATGAAATAAAATATAGCAACTTCATTAGTAAAAACTGCAGCACATTTTTCCTGATAAATTAACTCATTATAATATTTTAAAAATTCACTATAATTTTTATCTAAATATTTTGAATCATCATAATTTATAAGTTTGCTTATAGAGGTGTGTGCATTAAACAAATTATTAAAACTTTTATTTTCATATTTTTTTTCAAGAAACAATGTAACTGTAGAAAAAAAAATGACCAAAAAAATATTAAATTTGTTAATTAGACTTCTTCGTGAGTGTAGAAAATTACTTATTAAATTTAAAAAGAAAAATATTCCAATTGCAAAAAAAACAATTTGAATTGCTCCAGAGCCTGCTCTTATATGGCCTCCATCTGATCTACCCAGTGCATAATTAAAATAGATTATAGATGCAAAATACATAAATAGCATGGATTGGTAGAATAATTTATTTTTTTCAGATTGATTGTTAATTAACAAAATCAATAAGTAACCTGACACTAAAAAAAACAATATTGATTTTATAGCTCTCCCGTGTAGTTCAAAAAATGGATTTGGAAAATCTAAACCATGGAACCAACCTAAAGTGCTTAAAATTGTAGATGTATTTTTTATAAACTCATTAAATTCATTATTAGGCAATATTAAAAAAAACATCAACCATCCGATAAATATTGATAGAAAAAGAATTAAAAAACTTTTAATTTTTAATTTTATTAAAAACAGAAAAAGAGTGAGGATTAATAATAGATTAATATAAACACCTATATCGATGTACCAAAAAAAACCAATACTTGAAAAAAGGCCCAAGATAATTAAATAAAAAAATTTAAAATTATTATTTTGTAAAAAATTAAAAAAAATTAAAATAAAAAGTAAAAATAAAAAACTTCTTACCAAAAAGATAGGATTTACATAACCTTGCAGAGATAAAGATAAAGTGATTACAGATAAAAAAAACAAAATTTGAATATTACCGCTAAGATTAGAAAAAATGGTTAATTTTCTTATTATTAATAAAATTAATATTTTGTTTAATAAAAAAACTATCAATTGAAAAAGTCGTGTAACTCCAACAGTCTCTTTGTCTAAAATCTCCCAGAGTAAAAATGGGTAAAAATCTGCAAATAAACCACGTATTATAAAAGATGAGGTCCAATAATCGCCTGTCAATTTTAAATTTTGAGATGCAGATAGCCACATACCTTCATGAAAAAAATCTACAGGGTAATTAAATTTTGAAAAATCAATGAATAAAAATTCTACTATTAGTACAAAAAAAATAAAGTATGTAAAAAAATTTAGCTGAAAATTATTTTCTTTATTTATTTTTACATTTGGTTCATTGTTAAAATAAATAAGCTCCGAAATATTCTTATAAAAAGTTTTATCTTTTTTTTGAATTAAAAAGACAATTGACAATAGTGGTATTGTTATAAAGAAAATAAACCTTAATGGATCGTTAATAGGGTTATTCAAAATTTCAAGGTTATCGAATAAGCTATTTGAAGTGGTCGTCATTTTTGGGAGGTTGATGATTTCCCATACTATTGAAGAAAAAATTAAAGAAACTAATATTACGAGTACTGATAGTAATTTGTATTTCAAAATTTAACTTATTTTTTTGTGAAAGCTTAAAGTAATTGGATTTTTTAATTTATCAAGCATTTCGATAGGGCAAATCTGTTTAAATTTTTTAATTTCTGTTTGATAGTTATTTAGAATTTTACCTGCTATCTGAGAGTCTGTTTTTGAGTAAAACTTTTCAATGTTATCCCGTAAAAATTTTTTCCAATAATCTGTCTCAACAGACTGCCAAATAATCGAAGCTGGATTTGCAAAATTTTCAAAGTTATTTTTTTCATCGTAAACAAATGCCATTCCCCCTGTCATACCCGCGCCAAAGTTATCTCCAACTTCACCTAAAATTATAGCTGTACCGCCAGTCATATATTCACACCCGTGTGCACCACAACCTTCCACAACTGAAGAGCTGCCTGAGTTTCTTACTGCAAATCTTTCTCCTGCTTGGCCTGAGGCATATAAAGTTCCCGAAGTTGCACCGTATAATACAGTATTTCCTATTATAGTATTTTGATTAGAAATTAATTTACTTTCAGGTGAAGGTTTAATAACAATTCTACCTCCAGAAAGACCTTTACCAACATAATCGTTGCAGTCTCCCATTACTGTTAAACTTATTCCTTTTGCTAAGAAGGCTCCAAGTGATTGGCCAGCCGAACCTTTTAAACTAATATTAATTGTATCATCTTTTAGTTTTTCATTTCCGAATTTTTTATATACGTAGTGTGATAATCTGGTTCCTACCGACCTGAAAGTATTTTCAATATCATATTCAAAATGATTTTTTCCTGTACTATCAATTTTATCTTTTATATCCGACCAAATTTTTTCATCTAATGTTTCAGGAACTTTGTTTATATGATTTTCTTTACAGTATCGTAAGTTTTCCCCTGGATCAGTCTGAACAAGTAAAGGGTTTAAATCAAGATCATCTAAATTCGATGCTCCTTTATTGACTTGAGATAATAAATCAGTTCTGCCAATAATTTCGTTAATAGATTTAAAGCCTAAAGATGCTAATATTTCTCTGACTTCGGTGGCAACAAAAGTGAATAAATTTACAACTTTTTCGGGTGTGCCTGTAAATTTTTCTCTTAAAGATTTGTCCTGACTGCAAACACCGACTGGGCAGGTGTTAGAATGGCATTGTCTCACCATTATACATCCCATTGCAACTAAAGATGATGTTCCCATTCCATACTCCTCAGCTCCCATCATTGCTGCTATAACAACATCTCGACCAGTCTTTAAACCGCCGTCTGTTCGCAAAGTTACGTTGTGTCTTAAATTATTAAGCGTTAAAACTTGATTTGCCTCTGTCAAACCCATTTCCCAGGGAATACCTGCGTATTTAATACTAGTTTGAGGGCTAGCACCAGTACCTCCTGAATGACCAGATATTAAAATTATATCTGCTTTTGCTTTCGCAACACCTGCTGCAATAGTTCCAATACCTGTTGAAGCAACAAGTTTTACTCCAACTCTTGCTTTTGGATTAATTTGTTTTAAATCATAAATTAATTGCGCTAAGTCTTCGATAGAGTAAATGTCATGATGAGGAGGTGGAGAAATTAAAGACACCCCAGGTGTAGAGTGTCTAAGCCTTGCTATTTCATCAGTTACTTTAAAACCTGGTAACTGACCGCCTTCACCAGGTTTTGCCCCTTGTGCTATTTTAATTTCTATTTCGTTGGCATTATTTAAATAATCTACAGTTACGCCAAATCTTGCTGAAGCGATTTGTTTGACTCTTGAGTTGGCGCTATCGCCATTAGGAAGAACTTTAAATCTTTTTGCATCTTCTCCTCCCTCACCACTACATGAAGCTCCTTTGATTCTGTTCATTCCTGTGGCAAGAGTTTCATGAGCTTCGGCTGATAATGCTCCGTGAGACATACTTCCGCTTCCAAATCTTTTTAAAATTTCTTCGATTGGCTCAACCTCTTTTATATCAATAGGTTTTTTTAAGTTTTTAAATTCTAGTAAATCTCTAATGTTAATTGGAGGTAAGTTGTGTATTCCTGCAGAATATTTTTTATATTGATCATAAGATCCACTACCTACTGAGCTTTGTAATAAATGTATTAATTTGCCTTGATATTGGTGATCTTCGCCACTTTTTCTATACCTATAAAGACCTCCAATTGGTAAAGTATAAACATTCTTAGCATTAAACTTAGTATGTAGTTCCTTAATTTTTTTTTCGATTCCGATTACTCCTATCCCTGATATTCTTGATGACATGCCTGGAAAATAATCAGACACTATTGCCCTACTAAGACCAACAGCTTCAAAATTACACCCCCCTCTATAAGAACTAATTACAGAAATTCCCATTTTAGACATTATTTTTAATAATCCTGCATCAATAGATTTTTTAAATCTTGTCACACAAGTTTGAAAATCAGATTTACCAAACAATTTTTTTTCAAATCTTTGATAAATACTATCTATAGCAAGATAAGGGTTTACCGTAGTAGCACCAACACCAATTAAAACAGCAAATGAGTGGGTATCTAAAGCATCCGAACATTCGACATTAAGCGAACAATAACCTCTCAAGCCTTGTTTTACTAAGTGAGAATGAACAGCACCCACAACGAGAATACTCGGGATTGAGGCGTTTTTACTGTCGATTTTCTTATCAGATAAAATAAGACAAGTACTTCCTTCTCTTACTGAGGTTTCCGCTTCCTCTCTGATTTTTTCTATTCTATCTTTTAATGACGAAGAAATATCAAATGTACAATCTATTTGTTTAGTTTTCTTTGAAAAGAATTTCTTAAATTTTTTAAATTGTGAATTAGTCAATATCGGACTTTCTAAAACATAAATATTTTCTTCTGTTAAGTTATCAAAATCTAGAATATTTCCTAAATTTCCAAATCTAGTTTTCAAGCTCATAACTTTATTTTCTCTTAAGGAGTCAATAGGAGGATTTGTTACTTGACTAAAATTTTGTCTGAAATAATGCGAAACTGGTCTAAAGTGACTGGATAATACAGCAACAGGCGTGTCATCTCCCATTGATCCAGAGGCTTCTTTACCTTCCTCTGCCATTGGATGAAGAATTAATTCTAAATCTTCAACACTCAATCCAGATAAGTATTGTCTCTTTCTTAATTCTTCGTTAGTAAACGTAGGTGTTTCTTTTTCATCTATTATCTTCTTTTCAAGATCAATTATTTGCTTATTGTATTTTTTATAGTCCTTAGCTAAGAGATCTTTTATTTCTTTGTCCTTGAATAATTTTCCTTTTTTCAAATCTATAGCGATGATCTGTCCCGGTCCCAATTTACCTTTTTCAATAACATTGCTCTCCGGTATTTTAATCATGCCTGTCTCAGATCCTGCAAAAAACAAATTATCTGAAGTAATTGAGTATCTGAGAGGTCTTAATCCATTTCTGTCACAGGATGCTAAAACCCATTTTGCGTCTGTAGCGCAAATAGCTGCTGGCCCATCCCAAGGTTCGATAGTGCTATTTAAAAAATTAAATAAATCCTGATGATTTTTTGGGACAGTTTTACTTCTTTTTGACCATGCGTCAGGTATCATCATTAATTTTATTAATGGAGCTAATTTTCCTGAATGAACTAATAATTCAAAAACGTTATCTAAAGCTCCAGAGTCTGAGGAACTTCTGATTACAGGTTTTAAATCTTTAACATTTTTAAAAAGAGAGCTGGACATATCTTGCTCATGAATTTTCATCCAGTTAATATTTCCTTTTAGGGTATTAATCTCTCCATTATGAGCTAATGTTCTAAATGGCTGTGCCAAATCCCAGCTTGGAAAAGTGTTTGTTGAATACCTCTGATGAAATACAGCAAATCTTGAAGTTAATTTTTCATTGTTAAGATCAGGGTAAAATTCTGAAAGCATTTCAGCTAAAAACATCCCTTTGTAAACTATAGACCTTGAACTAAAAGAACAAATATACAGGCCTTTTAATTGACTATCTCTGGCTATTTTTTCTATTTTCTTTCTTGTTTCGAAAAGATCCCTCTCTAAATCATTAGTCTCTAAGTTCTCGTTTTTTTTAAACATAACTTGAGCAATTTCTGGTCTATTTTGATCTGCTGTTTTTCCTAAGACATTTGGGTTTATTGGAACCTGTCTCCAGCCATAAATATAATAGTTTCCCTCTAACAATGCAGACTCGATGATTTCTCTACATTTTTCTTGTTCAGAATAATCGGTTCTAGGTAAAAAAACCATTCCAACACAAATTCTTTTGTTGTCGTCAACTGTATGCCCCGTAGCTAATATCTTTTCTTTAAAAAAATCTGGAGCTATCTCGATTTGAATTCCTGCTCCGTCTCCAGATTTCCCGTCAGCATCAACTGCGCCTCGGTGCCAAATTGCTTTGAGTGCTTCTATGCCATATTCGACGACCTTTCTAGATTTTTTTCCATTTGTGGAGGCAATAAGACCAACTCCACAGGCATCATGCTCCATTTCGGTTTTATAATTATGAGTATTTTCCAAAAGAATTTTATTTTTTTTATAATCGCCCATTTATGCAGCTCTCTCAGATTTATTTTTCCTGATTTTGGATTGCAAATACTTTTCGATTTGTGAAGCAGCATCTCTTCCATCTCTTATAGCCCAAACGACAAGTGACGCTCCTCTTACGATGTCGCCTGCAGCAAAGACACCATCCAAATTAGTTTGCATAGTTTTAAGATTAATCTTAATTGTCCCCCACTCTGAAATAGCTAATTCTTTTGCGTTAAATAATTTTGGAAGATTTTCAGGATCAAAACCTAATGATTTAATTACTAAATCTGCTTTTATTTTATATTCTGAACCTTTTTCAATTTCTGGTCTTCTTCTTCCTGATGAGTCTGGTTCACCAAGTTTCATTTTATTAACCTCAACTGCTTCAACTATTGAGCTGCCTATAAAACTTTTTGGACTTGTTAACCAAATAAATTCCACTCCCTCTTCAATAGCATTTCCGACTTCTCTAGCTGAACCAGGCATATTTTCTCTATCTCTTCGATATAAACATTTGACTGATTTTGCCTTTTGTCTTACAGAGGTTCTTACACAATCCATTGCAGTATCTCCACCTCCAATTACTACGACATCTTTTCCGTCAGCGTTAAGTGTTCCGTCGTCAAATAATTTTACTTTATCTCCAAGGCCTTTTCTGTTTGAAGCTGTAAGAAAGTCCATTGCTGGAAAAATATTTTGTAAATCGTGACCTGGTACATTAATTTCTCTAGCTTTATATACACCGGTGGCTATCAAAATTGCGTCATGTTTTTCTTTAAGCTGATAAAGAGTTTTATCTTTCCCTACCTCAAAATTTTGGACAAATTTTATTCCACTTTCTTTTAAAAGATTTGTTCTTCTCTCAACAACAAATTTTTCAAGCTTGAAGTTTGGAATTCCATAAATTAAAAGACCGCCTGGTCTGTCATACCTGTCATATATTGTTACTTGATATCCTGATTTTCTCAATTCTTCTGCACAAGCCATTCCTGCCGGTCCTGCTCCAATTATTCCTACAGATTGTTTTAATTCTTTTTTTGCTTTTACTGGTTTGACCCAACCCTGTTCCCAAGCAGTATCATTTATATATTTTTCTACTGATCCTATTGTAACTGTGCCATGTCCTGATTGTTCTATAACGCAGTTTCCCTCGCAAAGCCTATCTTGTGGGCAAATTCTTCCACAAACTTCAGGCATGTTGTTTGTGCTTTGTGATATTTCATAAGCCTCTTTCAATCTTCCCTCTGCTGTAAGTTTAAGCCAATCAGGTATATTATTGCTTAAAGGACAGTGTATTTGGCAAAATGGGACTCCACACTGAGAACATCTACTAGACTGCTCTTTTGCTTTATCAGTTATAAATTCGTCGTAAATTTCATTGAAGTCATGTTTACGCTGGGAAGTACTTCTTTTCACAGGTGTTTCCTGTTTCAAATTTATAAACTTTAACATTTTTCTACTCATGAGTTGGTCTTATTAATAAATAATCATTGATATTTATATATTTTTAAGGTCAATAATAATTACCTAAAATCTAAAAATCCAGTATTTTTGCTGCTATTATTTGCATACCTGCTATGCATTAAGAAATGTCATTAAAAAAACAACCTTCAATTTTAAATTTTTAAGAATGATTGAAATATTCATTTTGTCTTTAATTCAAGGTATCACAGAATTTTTGCCAGTTAGCTCATCTTCGCACCTAATTATCTTTTCAAAATTTATTGATTTTTCTGAACAAAGTCTTTCTATAGATTTAAGCTTACACATTGGATCATTCATTGCAGTATTAGTATACTTTAAAAAAGATATAATAAATTTTGTTAAAAATAAGAAACTATTTTTAAAAATTTTGATTGCTTCAATCCCAGTGATGGGAAGTGGCTATTTTTTATTAAAAACAAATTTAATCGAGTCATTGAGAAATATAGAAGTAATCGGTTGGGCAACAATTATTTTTGGAATTCTACTTTTTATTAGCGATAAATTTAAAATTAACAAAAGTATTAAAAGAGATTTAAATTATAAATCTGCATTATTTATTGGATTATTTCAAATTTTGTCTTTAATACCGGGCGTAAGCAGAATGGGTATAACAATAACAGCTAGTAGATTTCAAAACTTTAATAGATATGATGCTTCAAAAATTTCTTTCTTGTTGTCTATTCCTGTTTTAGGTGTAATTACGATATATGGTTTAAATAATCTCTTAACATCTGGTGATCTCTCAGTTTCGATTCTAGATTTTTTTTCAATATTTTTAGCGTTTATATTTTCAATATTTACAATAAAATTTTTTCTTCAGTACGTAAGAAGATTTAACTTGAATATTTTTGTAGGATATAGATTAGTTCTAGGTATAATATTGCTTTCTATTACGTATTCATAATATAAATGAGAGACTCAATAAAATTATAAAAACGATTGAAAAAAAAACGACTACTGCTTTTTGAAGCGACATTATTTTACCTCATTTTTTTATGTTTAATAGATTTTTTTCTATAAAGCAATAAATTAAAGTAAATAAATATTTTGAGCCTAATTCATTTATTTTAAATTTAGATTTTCCTTTTTTCCTTCCGATCCAATCTATTGAAATTACTTTGTATTTATAATTTCTTGAAATAATTTTTAATGGTATCTCTAAAAAAATATTAAAGCTCTCAGAAATTAATGGCATAATTTCTCTCAATGCCTTTTTCTTATAAATCTTAAAAGCATTAGTATAATCATTATAACTATTCCAAAAAATAAATTTTACAAATAAATTAAAAATTCTGTTAAGTATAAGTTTTTGAATTGGATATCCTTCAACTTTAGAGTTTCCAAGAAATCTTGATCCTAGGATAGCGTCATAATTTTCTGAAGCCATTAGATCATTGTATCTAATAAGATCTTTTATGCTATCAGATTGATCAGCCATCATAATGACAACATTTTCTCCTGACGCTTTTTCTATTCCTAAATTAATTGCTCCTCCCAAGCCCTTTTTTTGATTATTTAGAATTTTAAAATTTTCATAATTATTAGATAAAGACTTTGCTTCTTCGAAAGTATTATCTTCACTGAAATCATTAATAATTATTACCTCAAAATTTAATTCTTTTAAATTTCCAGAGAAATAATCAAATATTTCTCTTACATTATCCATCTCGTTTCTAACTGGCACTATTATAGAAAGCATAAATTGTTTATTTTTTTCTATTAGTAAGATATTTATTTTATAATGAAAATACTAATTACAGGTGGTTGCGGATTTGTAGGTTCAAATATAGCTATATTTTTTAAGAAAAAAATGAAAAAAGCAAAAATATATAGCGTGGACAATCTTATGCGCAGAGGGTCAACTATTAATAAGAAAAGGTTGGCAAAGTATAAGATTAAGAATTTTAAATTCAATATCGAAGATAGAAATAAATTTAAAGCCTTGCCAAAAGTAAACCTTGTAATTGATTGTTGTGCTGAACCTGCTATTGAAGCATCATCGAAAGATCCAGATAGAGTTTTTAATACAAATTTAATTGGAACTTTTAATATTCTTAAGAAATGTATAAAAGACCAATCAAATATAATTTTTTTATCTTCAAGCAGAGTATACTCTATCAGTAAGCTTAGAGGATTATTAAAAAATCATAAAATTAATAAACCTTTAAAGATAAAAAAAACAATTAATGAAGATTTCGAAACATCTTTACCAAGTTCACTGTACGGCTTCACTAAGTTGGCTTCTGAAAAGTTAATAAAGGAAATGTTTTTTAAGAAAAATTTAAAATATATTATAAATAGATTTGGTGTGATTGCAGGGCCGTGGCAGTTCGGTAAACAAGATCAAGGATTTGTGTCATTATGGGTTGCAAGACATATTTTGAAAAAAAAATTATCATATATTGGTTTTGGAGGAAATGGCTTCCAAGTTAGAGATGTGATACATATAACAGATGTTTGTAATATCATATTTCATCAAGTCAAAAGATTGAACAAAATATTTAATCAAACATTTAATATTGGAGGTGAGAAAAGAAATACTATTTCTTTGCGAAGTTTAACCTTGAAGTGTCAAAAAATATCTGGAAATAAAATCAAATTTAATCGTATATTAAAAACCTCAATTTATGATATCCCATATTTCGTAACCAATAATAGAAAATTAAGAAAATTTTATAATTGGAAACCTTCTAAAGGCATAAATCAGATTATTAGAGATATTTATGATTGGTTGCTTCAAAATAAGATGATATTAAAATATTTCAAATGAGTATAGCATTGATAACAGGATCATGTGGTTTAGTTGGATCTGAGTCAGCTATTTTTTTTTCTAAAAAAGGTTTTGATATAGTAGGAATCGATAATAACGCCAGAAAATTTTTTTTTGGAAAAGATGGTGATATTTCTTGGGTTAAAAGAAAACTTAATAAATCTCTTAAAAAATATAGCCACTATAGTACTGATATAAGAAATTATGAATCGCTTAAGAAAATATTTTTAAAATATAAAAAAAATATAAAAATTATTATACATTGCGCTGCACAACCCTCTCATGATTGGGCAAAAAATAAAGCATTTGTAGATTTTGAGATTAATGCGCGGGGAACCCTAAATCTTTTAGAACTTACCAAAATTTATACTCCCGAAGCACCCTTCATATTTATGTCAACAAACAAAGTTTATGGTGATAATCCAAATCGTCTTCCTTTAATTGAAAAAAAAACTAGATGGGAGATTCGAAAAGGACATAAATTTACCAGGGGTATAGATGAGTCTATGTCTGTAGATAATTGCACACATAGTTTTTTTGGAGTATCAAAGTCGTATGCTGATTTAATTGTACAAGAATATGGAAGAAATGTTGGACTTAAAACTTCTTGTTTTAGGGCCGGATGTATAACTGGCCCTAATCATTCTGGAGCGAAATTACATGGTTTTTTGTCATATCTAGTAAAGGCCTCTCTCAAATCTAAAAAATACAATTTAATTGGATACAAAGGCAAGCAAGTAAGAGACAACATTCATAGCAGCGACTTAGTAAGTTGCTTTTGGCAATTTTTCCAAAAACCTTCATGCGGAGAAGTTTATAATACTGGTGGCGGCAGATTTTCAAATTGTTCAATTTTAGAAGCCTTACAAATAGTCGAGGATATTGCAAAAATTAAAATAAAAAAAAATATAATTAAAACCAATAGAATTGGAGATCATATTTGGTATGTATCAGACATGAAAAAATTTAAAAAAAAATATCCAAATTGGCAGCAAAAATACTCTACAAAAAAAATCTTATCTGAACTTATTGAGGAATTTTCCTCTTAATTTTTGAATAACAAAAATTGTTAGAATCAAATTTATTGGTAAAAGCATCAAACTGTATCTTGGTAAAATAAAAAAAATTGAGAATAAAAAAATATTTAAAAAATAAAAGAGTGATAAATATTGAAAAAAATCTGCCCGTCTAAAAGCTAGTAAGGCACCGATAAAACCAGTAATGGATACAATAATTTTAGGAAAAATATGAAAAAAATTATAATAGTGGGGATAGGTCGAAGTCATATCAAAAAACATAAAAGAGAGTATTTTTAAAAGGTAAAATTTAAAATATTCAAATGGATCGCTTTTAATAATTTTTATTGCTTCATTTTTATATTCATTATCTAAGATAATTTCAAAGTTATTTTCTGTTTTAATCTTATAATTTTTAACATTATATTTTTCTATAAATTTTGGATTTCCCTCTATAGTAAAAGTTGGATTATTGCCTTTTAAAAGATTATATCCAAAAGATTTTGTAATAGTAACTGAATTGAAGACCTCATAGTTTCTGTACAGGTAAGGAGAGATAACAATTAAAGTTATAATAATTGAAACCAAACAACTTTTAAAATTTCGACTTTTTATTAAAAAGAAAAAAAATAAAGTAAATATGTAAAATAGAAAGAATTCTCCTCTTATCAAAATAAGAAAACCTGAAATGATTGAGAAAAAAATAAGATATTTTATTTTATTTCGTTTTAAGTACAAAATAATAAATAAAAAATAATAGAGCATTAAAAAAATTTGCAACGTAATAGAGGACACTTGGAGACAGGCGTAAATATTAAGAGGAAAAAATGCAAATAAAAAAGTAACTAAAATTTGAAAATTATTTTTTTCAAGTTCTTCAGTTATTTTATAAAAAATATAAATAGACCCAATGCTTATTAAAATTTGAATAAAAATTAATGAGTTGACTATTCCAAATGAGACGGGACTAAAGAAATTGATGATATATATAAAAAAGAAATACAACGGAGGCATAAAAACTGAAGGCAGTACTTTTTCTCCTATTTCTGCAAATTTTGGAATAGCATTATATTCATCTAAAGCTACATAATAACCAATTACGCCTGATGCCTTATAGTTATGAAAAATAAAACCCCATTCATTTACTAATTCTTTATCTGCGTAAAAAAATACTGCTATAAATTTAACTAAAAAACTCAACGTTAAGATGAGATAAATCAATTGGGTTTTTGAAAATTTTTTCATATGTGGTGCGCCTGCTAGGATTTGAACCCAGAACCTCCTGGTCCGTAGCCAAGCGCTCTATCCAGTTGAGCTACAGGCGCTTTTTATATTAATTACATTAAATTTTATTTTTTGAAATAGATCCATGCTATAAATAAATAACATAATTTCAAAAAAAGTATGAGCTTATTTTCTTTGCAAACTAACCAAGATACTAAATACCCCAGTGTATTACTTGCTATTATGCCTCTAAGTTTTATTGCTGGAAATATGATTATTAATATTAATTTGGTTTTGTTCATAATCTCCGCTTTTTTTTCATACAAAAAAGAAATTTTTTCTTTTCGATTAGATCTCATTGATAAAATAATTAGTACATTTTTTTTTATTGTTCTGTTTACAGGCGTTTATAACGATATATTTTTCTATTTAGAGAAATCTTGGAGAGCAGATTTTTCTACAACTATAAAGTCTATACTTTTTTTTAAATATCTAATTTTTTATCTTGTTTTAAGATTTTGTGTAGAGAAAAAATTTTTAAATTTAAAATATTTTTTCATTTCCTCGTCTTTAGCTTCAATATTTGTATGCTTTGATATTTTTTATCAATCAATATTTGGTAAAGATATTTTTGGTTATGGAACTGAAGGGATGGGAAGAAAACTAGGTGGACCTTTTGGAGACGAATTAATAGCTGGAGGTTTTATTCAGCGTTTTTCACTTTTTTCCTTTTTTATAGTTCCATTATTTTTTTTAAAATTTAGAAACTATAGCAAGGTTCTTATCCCAATATTATTTTTAATATTTTTTACAGGAATTATGTTTTCCGGTAACAGAATGCCTTTGATAATGTTTATATTTACTTTATTTCTAACTTTAGTTTTCCAGAAACAAGTAAGAAAATATTTCCTACATTTTTGTTTTATCATAGTTACTGCGTTCTTAATTATTTTTAATTTCAATTCAAAAGTCAAAAATAATTTTAAAAATTTTTATATGCAAGTTACCGAAATTAAAACAGTATTTACAGAGGAAAAATTTGATTACAATAAGTCAGCATATTTTAAAGAATTTAATACATTTTATGATACCTGGTTACTAAATAAATATATAGGCGGTGGAATAAAAAATTTTAGATACTACTGTCACTATCGAGCGCCAGATACATCGGAAACTTATAAGAAATATAAGTGCAATATGCACCCACATAATTATTATTTGGAGATTTTGACGGAAACAGGAATAATCGGGTTTTTGATAATTATAGTAAGTTTTCTTTTATTTTTTTACAGAAGTTTTTTAAAAAAATATTTTTTTAAATCAACTATGAAAAACAATCACATAATTACTCCATTTATTTTTTTATTCATAGCTGAAATTTTTCCCATAAAAAGCACTGGTAGTTTTTTTACTACTGGAAATGCTACCTATTTATTTTTAATATTAGCAATATTGATTGGTCTAACTCGATTAAATTCAATTGAAAATAAATTTTAACAATATAAATTACTTAATATGAAAGATATTTTAATTACCTCTTGTTCAAGAACAGCTGTGGGTTCCTTAGGCAAAACATTAAAAAATGTAAAAAGTGATGAAATGGGTGCAGCTGTAATATCCAATGAGATAAATAATTCAGGATTAAAATCCAGCGATATAGACGAAGTAATTATGGGTCAAGTTTTAACTGGAGGTGTCGGGCAAAATCCAGCAAGACAAGCGGCTATCAAATCTGGAATACCAAAAGAAAAACCTGCTTATATTGTGAATCAAGTTTGTGGGTCAGGGATAAGATCAATAGTGTCGGGTTTTCAAAGTATCAGATCAGGAGACTCTAAAATAGTTATTGCTGGTGGCCAGGAAAGTATGTCTTCAGCTCCTCATGCTATTCATCTAAGAGATGGGAAAAAATTAGGGGATGCTGAAATAATTGATACCATGATTAAAGATGGATTGTGGGATGCATTTCACGGATATCATATGGGCATAACCGCAGAAAATGTTGCTGAAAAGTTTCAAGTTACAAGAGATCAACAAGACAAATTTGCTCTTAATTCACAAGAAAAGGCTCTTAAAGCACAAAAAGAAAAAAAATTTGATAAAGAAATTTTTAATTATAAAGTTAAATTAAAAAATTCAGAAGTGAATTTCAATAAAGATGAACATCCTAGAGAGGGTATAAATCTACAAGCATTGTCAAGATTAAAACCTGTTTTCAAAAAAGATGGTACAGTCACAGCAGGGAACGCCTCTGGTATTAATGATGGCGCTGCAGCAGTGACCTTGATGTCAAGTGAAGAAGCTGAAAAAAGAGGTATTGAAAAACTTGTCTCAATTAAATCTTGGGCAAGTTGCGGGGTTGATCCAGCGATAATGGGAACTGGTCCGATTCCTTCCTCAAAGAAAGCCTTGGATATAGCTGGCTGGTCTGTGAAAGATGTAGATTTATTTGAAATAAATGAAGCGTTTGCAGCTCAAAGTTTGGCTGTTTTAAAAACCCTTTCTATCCCAGAAGAAAAAGTAAATGTAAATGGGGGCGCGATTGCTTTAGGTCATCCAATTGGAGCCTCGGGAACAAGAATTCTAGTTACTCTCATTCATGAGATGATTAAAAGAGATGTAAAGAAAGGTTTAGCGACTCTTTGTATCGGTGGAGGAATGGGTATTGCAATGTGTGTTGAAAGATAAAATATCATCTTTAAATGGAATTACCTGTAGTAAATCATCCTGATTATGTAGCAAAAATAAATGATGATAATAAGTTTCCTATAAAAAAATTTGGTGCATTAGCAAATCATCTTTTGCATGCAAAAGTAGTTCAAAAATTTCATATTCCAAAAGAATGTTCGATTGAAACAATGAAAACCTCTCATTCTTTAGAATATATTAATGATATTAAGAACAAGACACTATGTATTAAAGCTCAGAAAAAAATCGGTTTTCCAATAAATGATAGCGTTGTGAGAAGATCTTTTGTTGCTACCGGAGGGACAGTACTAGCTAGTAAACTTGCTCTAGACTCAAAGCTTGCTTGCAATACTGCTGGAGGAAGTCATCATGCTACTTTTGATTATGGAGCAGGTTATTGTGTTTTTAATGATACTGCTGTTGCAGCAAACTATTTGAAAAATAAAGGATATGCCAAAAAAATTCTAATATTAGATTTAGATGTTCATCAAGGTAATGGAAATTCAGAAATATTTCAAAACGATAAAGATGTATTAACTTTTAGTATGCATTGTGCATCAAATTACCCTGCAAAAAAATCTAAAAGTGATATTGATATTGAGCTTCAAGACAATATGGAAGACAAAGATTACCTTAATGTTTTAAATAAAAATCTAAAGGAGTTAAATAAAAATATTTATGATTTTGTTTTCTACGTTGCAGGAGTTGATATACATTATGAAGATAGACTAGGAAAACTCAAAATTACTGATGAAGGGATTAATAAAAGAGATCGAATGGTTATTGAAAACTTTTATTCAAAAAATATACCTTTGTGTGGCGTGCTTGGCGGTGGTTATAATAAAAGCTTTGACAAACTTATAGAACTTCATTCTATGTTACACAAAAATTGCGCAAACTATTTTTAAAGGTCTTGACTTTAGATGGACTAAAACTTAGGGACTAAAGCCAAGACTTGAATATATAATAATTACCTAAAAATTAAAGATAACTCTTAAAACTGACGCGCTACAATTTTAGCTGCGGCAGTTTCTCAAAAAATTGAAGAGACTCAGGATTAGCTATCGCTTCTTTATTATTGATTTTTTCACCATTTATTATCTGTCTTACAGCTAACTCCACAATTTTCCCACTTTTTGTTCTTGGTATCTCCGGGACTTTAACGATTATTGCAGGCACGTGCTTAGGAGAGCAGTTTTTTCTTATTTTAGATTTGATTGATTTTATTTTGTCATTGTCTATTTCTTGATTGTTTTTAGTTGTGACAAATAAAATAATTCTCACATCATCATTAAAGTCTTGCCCGACAACCAATCCTTCAGTAATGAAATCTATATCTTCTACTTGCTGGTAAATTTCGGAGGTTCCAATTCTTACTCCTCCTGGATTTAATGTAGAGTCCGATCTGCCACGCATAATAAATCCATTCTTATCAGTTCTTTCAATAAAATCTCCATGGTGCCAAATATTTTTAAATCTTGTAAAGTAAGCATTGTGATATTTTTGACCATCATCATCTCCCCAAAATTTTACTGGCATAGATGGAAATGGTTGTTTTACAACTAACTCTCCTTTATCTCCTTCAACGGTACTTTTTCCGTCATCTGTGAAGACATCAACGTCGATACCCAAACTTTGTCCTTGAATTTCACCTTTATGAACATCTGAAAAAAGATTTCCAAGTACTAAACATCCAACTAAGTCTGTTCCTCCTGCAATAGACGCGAGGTGGACATCTTTCTTAATATTATTATATACATATTTGAAGCTTTCCTCTGCTAACGGTGATCCAGTTGAGGTAATAATTTTTACAGAATTTAAATCTAAATTTTTATTGTTGTAATTTTCGTTCTTTAAATGATCTATATATTTTGCACTTACACCAAAGAGATTAATCTTTTTATTTTGGCAATATTCAAGAAGAATATCTATCTTGGGAAAAACTGGAGCTCCATCAAAAAGAAAAATTGATGAGCCAGTCGCTAATCCACCTACTAACCAGTTCCACATCATCCAGCCTGTTGTAGTATAGTAAAATAAGTTTTCGTTTTCTCTAATGTCGCAATGAAGCATAAACTCTTTATTATGTTCAATTAATACATTTCCTGATCCATGAGTAATACATTTTGGTTTTCCTGTAGTGCCGCTTGAAAAAAGAATGTAAATAGGATGATTGAATTCAAATCTTTCAAAACCCTCGTCTAAGTCGTTCTTTAAAGTCTCTTCAAAATTAATGAAATTCTTTAAACTTTCTCTCTCTTTTTTATTATAATTAAATGCAATTACTTTCTCAATTGATGGTATCTGTTTAAGAATTTCTTCGACTTTATCTAAAATATTTATTTTTTTTCCATTATAATAGTAATAATCGCATGTAATAAAAATTTTTGGTTCTATCTGTTTGAATCTATCTACAACTCCCTGAGCTCCAAAATCAGGTGAACAAGAAGACCATATAATTCCATTTTTTGCACAAGCTAAAAAACAAATGATGGACTCTATTTTGTTGGGCACATACGCTGCAACTCTATCTCCTTTCTGAAGATTTTGTTTTTTTAGATAAGATGAAAATTTACAAACTTTTTCATATAATTCATTCCAAGTAATATTTTCTTCAAAACCCCTCTCGGATAGAAAATTAATTGCTAATTTATCAGATCTTTTTTTAAGAATATTTTCTGTATAGTTCAATTTAGAATCTGAAAAAAATTTCGTTTTGTTAAATATTTTATCTTTTTTAATTATTTCAGATCCTTTATCTCCAATAATTTTCGAATAATCCCAAAACTTTGACCAAAATTCATTTGGGTTATTAATTGACCATTGCCAAACTTCTTTAAAGTTATTAGATGATTTAAAATTAATAAATCTACAAAAATCTTTTAATAAAGAGTTTTCTTTTAATTTTTCTGAAGGTTGCCAGAGCGGTTTATTCATAAAAGCTAATTTAGCTCTAATGAAATTATCTTAATAGATATTTTTTTAATAGAAATTTCTGAACAATCTGACCTTGATTGCTTCTTATTTCTTTCTTTTTGAACAATAATTTAATTAGCCATTTCATAACTTATAGAACCATTCAGAGGTGACAAAAAATGGCAAAAAATGTGTCAAAAGTTGAACTATTCAACTTATAAGCGCTATTCTTTCTAGTTTATTATTCAATAACTTTTTTATATGTTCCATCCAGTTTATAATAGAGATATGGCTCAGAATATTTCAGTCCCAGATATAGGTGATTTTAAAGACGTAGAAGTAATAGAAATTTTAGTCAAACCTGGTGATCAGATCAATAAAAATGATCCAATCGTCACAATAGAGAGCGATAAATCCAGCGTAGAAATTCCATCTCCTTCAGCTGGCCAAATAAAAGATTTAAAAGTAAAAATAGGAGATAAAGTATCTGAAGGAAGTTTATTAGCAACTATAGAAAACGGTCAAGCGGCGTCTGCACCAAAACAAGAAATAAAAAAAGAAGAAGTTAAAGAAGAATTAATTCAAGAAAAACCAAAAACAAACGGTAACTTAAATCCTGTAAAACAAGTTAAAAAGGTTTTTGCAGAACCACCTTCAAAAGATGACATTGACCCGATCGAAACAAATGAATGGATAGAGTCTTTAAATTCAGTGATTGAGTCTGATGGAGCGCCAAGAGCAAGCTATCTATTAAATAAAGTTATTGATCAAGCTTATAAATCAGGTTTAGTTTTGCCCGATACAAGAACAACACCATACATAAATACTATTCCACCCGAGGCAGAAGCTAAATCCCCTGGGGACCAAAATATTGAAAAAAAATTAAGAGCAATCATTAGGTGGAATGCTGCTGCTATGGTTGTAAAAGCAAACAAAAAAAGTTCTGAACTAGGTGGGCACATAGGAACTTTTGCGTCAGCGGCAACGTTATATGATGTTGGTATGAATCATTTTTGGAGAGCAAAAAATAATAAATTTGGTGGTGACTTAATTTATTTTCAAGGTCACTCGGCTCCAGGTATGTATGCAAGAGCATTCCTAGAGGGAAGGCTCTCAGCAAAACAATTAGATGGATTTAGACAAGAAGTTGGTAAAGATGGTCTATCATCTTATCCTCACCCCTGGTTGATGCCTAACTTTTGGCAGTTCCCAACTGTCTCTATGGGTCTTGGTCCTATCATGGCAATTTATCAAGCGCGGTTTCTAAAATATTTAATTAATAGAGGTTTAGTTAAAGATGAGGGAAGAAAAATTTGGGTATTCTTAGGAGATGGAGAAATGGATGAACCCGAGTCAATGGGTGCAATCGGTTTAGCTGCAAGAGAAAAATTAGACAATTTGATCTTTGTAATTAATTGTAATCTTCAAAGACTTGATGGACCTGTTAGAGGAAATGGAAAAATTATTCAAGAGCTCGAAGGAAGTTTTAGAGGAACTGGTTGGAATGTTATTAAAGTAATCTGGGGTTCTTATTGGGATAAACTGCTAATGAAAGATAAATCTGGCCTACTAGTAAAAAGAATGAACGAATGTGTCGATGGAGAGTATCAAGCTTTTAAAGCTAAAGATGGTTTATATGTAAGAGAAAAATTTTTTGGGAAGTATCCTGAACTCAAAGAAATGGTGTCTACAATGACAGATAAAGATATATGGAGATTAAATAGAGGTGGTCATGATCCACATAAAGTTTATGCTGCCTACCATTCAGCGATGCAGCATACTGGTTCTCCAACTGTTATTCTTGCAAAAACAATAAAAGGTTACGGTATGGGAAAATCTGGTGAAAGTATAAATACAACTCACCAACAAAAAAAATTAGATGAGGAGGATTTGCTTTATTATAGAGATAGATTTGGTGTACCTCTTACTGATAAGCAAGTAAAAAATATTGAGTATTACAAACCAGATGAAAACTCTGAAGAAATTAAATATCTTAAAGATCAAAGAATAAAGCTTGGTGGTTTTATCCCAGAAAGATCTTCATTTGCAAAACAAATAAAAGCTCCTCCTAAGGAAATATTCGATAATTTTATGAAATCTACAGGAGATAAAGAAATGTCGACTACGATGGCATTAGTTAGAATGCTAACTGCATTACTAAGAGATAAAAATATATCACCAAGATTAGTTCCTATTATCCCAGATGAGGCAAGAACTTTTGGGATGGAAGGTTTTTTCCAAAAAATAGGAATATATGCTCATGAAGGTCAAAAATATGAGCCTGTAGACTCAGAACAGTTAAGCTCTTACAGGGAAGATAAAAGTGGCCAAGTATTAGAAGAGGGAATAAATGAGTCAGGAGCAATGTCATCTTGGATTGCAGCTGGTACTGCTTACACAAATCACGATTTAGAGATGATACCGATTTATATTTTTTACTCTATGTTTGGTTTTCAAAGGGTTGGAGATTTAGCGTGGGCCGCTGGAGACTCTCAAGCAAGAGGTTTCTTGATTGGGGCTACTGCAGGAAGAACTACTTTAGCTGGAGAAGGACTTCAGCATCAAGATGGTCATAGTCATTTGCTAGCATCGAATATTCCAAACTGTATTAGTTATGATCCTACATTTGCTTATGAAATGGCTGTTATACTTAGAGATGGCTTGAAAAGAATGCACGAAAAAAAGGAAAATATTTTCTATTACATAACTGCAATGAACGAAAATTATTCTCACCCAGAAAAGCCAAAGGGTTCGAATGAGGGAATTCTTAAGGGAATGTATTTGTTTAAAGAAAGTAAAAACAATAATAAAACTAAAGTTCAGCTTTTAGGTTCAGGAACAATTTTAAGAGAAATAATTGCTGCTGCGGAAATTTTATCAAAAAATTATGGTGTAGACTCTGATGTATGGAGTGTAACTAGCTTCAATGAATTAAGAAAAGACGGTATGGAAACTGAGAGATGGAACTTATTAAATCCAAATGAAAAAAAGAAAAAATCATATGTTCAAAAGTGTTTAGAAAAAACAGATGGACCAGTTATTGCTGCGTCAGATTACACTAGATCATTCTCAGATCAGATAAGACCGTACACGGAAAAACCTTTTTACTCTTTAGGAACAGATGGTTATGGAAGAAGTGATACCAGAAAAAATTTAAGAAAGTTTTTCGAGGTCGATAAAGAACATATAGTTGCTTACACATTAAGTGCTCTAGCGAAAGAGCAATTAATTGAGACCAAGAAAGCTGAAAGTGCAATCAAAAAGTTTAAGATTGATAAAGATAGAGATTTTCCATCTAATTTATAAATATGGCTAGTACAAAAATTTTAGTTCCAGATATGGGTGACTTCAAGGATGTGGAGATTATTGAAGTTCTGGTTAAAGAAGGTCAACTAATAAAAAAAAATGACTCTCTTATTACATTGGAAAGTGACAAATCAAGTGTTGAAGTGCCATCAACACACGAGGGAGTTATTGAAAAAATAAATGTTAAAGTTGGCGATAAAGTTAATAAAGGAGACTTAATTCTTAGTCTGAACGCAGAGAATGCTACTGAGGAAAAAAAAGAAGCAGTCAGTGAGCAAAAAAAAGTAGAAAAGACAGAAATAAATGAGATCAAACCTCAGAAACCAAAAGAAATTATTCCTATAGCGCCTAAATCACAATTAGGTAGTAAGTCAGCTAGTCCAAAGGTTAGGAAATTTGCAAGAGAGTTAGGTGCCAATGTAGTTGAAATACCTGGTTCTCAAAGGGGTGGCAGAGTTTCTGAAGAAGATGTTAAAAATTTTGTAAGATCTCAAGTAACAGTCAGAGGTGGGAAACTAGAGAAGAATGTTCACAAAGAAGAGTATTCACACGAAGAATTTGGCGAAATAGAATTAAAAGATATACCTAGAGTTAAAAGATTATCTGGTCCTCATTTAGTAAGATCTTGGACTGAAATTCCACATGTCACACAGCATGATGAAGTTGATATAACAGAAATGGAACAATTTAGATCATCATTATATGATTATTATACTGGTGAGAAAATAAAAGTGACGCCTCTTGCTTTTATAGCAAAAGCTCTTGTAAGTGCCTTGAAAAAATTTCCAAATTTTAATGCTTCAATTGATAGTGCTAACGATAAAATTGTTTATAAAAAATATTTTCATGTTGGTTTTGCAGTAGACACTCCTCACGGTCTAATGGTGCCTAAAATAAGAGATGTTGATCAAATGAGCATAAAAGAAATTGGAAGTGCTTTAAGAAAAACAAGTAGACTTTGCAGAGATTTAAAAATTGATAAAAAAGAATTTTTTGGTGGTTCAATGACGATATCAAGCTTGGGCGGTATTGGAGGAACTTTCTTTACACCAATAATAAATCCTCCTGAAGTAGCGATACTTGGAGTTGGAAAAAGCTTTGACAGGTTAGTAAAAGTTAAAGACAAATTTGTTTCAAGAAAAATTTTACCAATTTCACTTTCATACGACCATAGAATAATTGATGGTGCGGAGGGTGCTAGGTTCTGCGTTTATCTAGGGAAATGTCTTGGCAAAGACTTTGCTTTTAAACTTGCCGTTTAATCAATTATAAAATAGTACAAGGCATGAGTAAAAAAGTTTTCTCTCTTATTTGTGCTATCAGCTGTTCTTTAATTTGGGGTTCAGCTTTCGTGGCTCAAGATATGGGAATGGATTATAACGGACCTTTTACTTTTACTTTTGGCAGGCTATTTCTTGGATTTTTAACGCTAGTCCCATTTTTTTATATTTTCGAATATAAAAAGGTTAATTCAATAATTTTTAAAAAAGTTAACATTCTAAATCTATTGCTTATTGGGTTTCTTCTTTCAATGGGTAATGTTTTACAGCAGTATGCTCTACTTTATACAGATGTAGCTAATACAGCAGTATTTACAATTTTTTATGTAGTTTTAGTTCCATTTGTTGCTTACTATTTTTTTTCAAAAAATATTCATAAGTCTGTTTGGTTATCTATTATTATTTGTTTATTTGGAGGTATACTTTTAACTGAGTTCGATAATATTCAAGTAAGAATAGGAGATAGCATTGCAGTTTTTAATGCATTATTTTGGGCATTCCATATTGTTTTTATTTCAAGATTTTTAAGAATATTTAATTATCCAATTACTATTGCGTGCCTTCAATGCTTAATTGCATCTATATTTGCATTGATGCCAGCTTTTGTTTTTGAAAGTGTTAAATTTTCAAATATGGTTTTAGATGGAAAAGAGATGTTATACGCAGGAATTCTCTCGAGCGGAGTAGCCTTTCTTCTTCAAATTTACGGACAACAGAATCTTTCTCCAGCGCCAGTAGCTATTATATTTTCTCTTGAAGGTGTATTCGCTTCAATTTTCGGATGGATAATTTTAAGTCAATTTTTAAATGAAATAAAAATTATAGGAATAATTCTCATTTTATTTGCAGTTATTTTTTCACAATTAGCTCCGTTATATGATAAAAAAAAGTATGGACGAGTCTAATCAAGGGTTTATGAAACATCTTGGCGGGTTAGAGCTTAAAAAAATTAGTGATACTCAATATGAGTTTTCAGTAGAGGTAAAAGATATACATTTAAACACTGGTAAAATTGCACATGGTGGTTTTCTTTCTACTATAGCAGATACTGGTATGGGAACGGCTGCTCATAGAGTTGCTAGTGACAAGAGATGTGTAACAATTAATTTAGATATGAAATTTATCTCTGTAGGCCAACTTGGTGATAAACTTACCGGAAAAGTAAAAATATTAAAAAAAACTAAAACACTGGTTTTTATTTCTTGTGAAATTTTTAATTCAAGCGACATAGTTGCCTCTGCAAGTGGTACTTGGAAAATACTACAATAGTATTTGATGAAATCAAAAACTGTCTTCGTTTCAATTTTATTTATTTTTATTTCAATTAAAAGTGCGTCTGCGAATTTTTTTAAAAATATAACAGATTTAATAGATAACAACTACGAAAGTCTTAGATATGGTATTTCTGTGGCTGATGTTAATAACGACGGAACTTATGAATTTATAGTAGCTGGTTTTGGAAGTGAAAATTTAGCGTTGTCATACAAAAATAATAAACTAATAAATATTGTGAATGATACTAAGTTTGCAGATAAAAGAAGTTTTACTATTGGTGTAGCTGCTTGCGATATTGATTCTGATGGATACGAAGAGATTTATTTTTTAAATACTGATACTTATAGTGGTGAAAAAAAATATTCCGACCGATTAATAGATTTAAAAAATACAAAATTTTTTGATCTTTTTGAACAAAAGAAGAATCAAATAGATTTAAACTTTACAGCTGGTCGTTCCGTTGTTTGTGTTGATAGAAACGGAAATGGAAAATATGGTATTTATGTTGCTAATTATGGAGGTCCAACAAGATTTTATGAAAAGTTTAAGGGAAAAATAAAAGATAGGGCAGCAGAGTTCGGCTTGGATAAAATTACTGGGGGAAGAGCAGTCGTTGCTGGACATATATTATCAAACAATATTGATATTTTCGCAGCTAATGAAAGAGGAGTAAATTTTTTATATAAAAATGTTGATGGTGTTTTTTATGATGTGGCATCAGGTTACAATGTTTTAGACCCTTATGAAAATGGAAGAGGAACTGCGTTAAGTGATATTTTGTACAGAGGTCAATTAGATATTGTTAGTGGAAATTGGGATGGAGAGCACCGTATTTTTATAAAGAAAGAAAACTCTTTTAAAGACATTGCCGATAGAAATTTTAAAAGGCCATCTAAAATTCGAACGGTTATCTCAGCTGATTTTGATAATGATGGATATGATGAAATATTTCTTAATAATATCGGCGAAGCAAATAAATTATTCAAAATTAAGGAAAACGGGAAATTAGAGGAAATAGATATCACTTCCAACTCTGAAGCAAATGGTCTTGGAACTGGTGCTGCTGTAGCGGACATTGATAAAGACGGAGTTTTAGAATTATTGATTGCCCATGGAGAAACAGGAAATCAAATACTTACACTTTACAAAGCAAACGTAAAAAAAGATAAGAATTATTTAAGAATTAAAGCTTTGAATAAAAATGGAGCTCCGGCTAGAGGAGCAACAGTGACACTGACATCCAATTTAAGAAAACATTCTAAAACAATAGACTCTGGTTCAGGATATCTATGCCAAATGGAACCTGTTGCTCATTATGGAATTAGAAATGGTGAGAAAGACTTTGAAGTACAAATTAAATGGACAAATGGGAAAACAAATAGTTATAAAATAAAAGAAACAGGGAAGACTTATATTTTTAAACAAAGTAAAATGACTATCTCGCCATCCTAATAAAAATATCTCCCATGCCAATATTCATTTCTTCTAACGGAATATCGTTTTTAAAAGCACAAAATCTACCTGTAATTTCATTGGCTTCTATCTTTTTGATATCAGCTTTTTGACATTTTTTGGCTTCATAGAAAAGACCTATCACAAGCTTACCGTCGACGACAAATACTTCATCATCATTTAGTCTTTGATTTTTACAAAAATAATTTCTATTTACTTCCGCAGGAAAATCTTTTTTTGAACAAGGATTGTTAATTAGTAAAACATCAATTTTTTTAAGACCGTCTTTAAACTTGTGTTTAATTTTTTTAACTTTTGTATAATTCATTAGATCACAGGAACAAGGCCAACAACATCTATAAAGCTCACCACAAATATTCTTTTGTGTTCTTAACTCCTTAACATAGATATAATCAGGTTTTTCTCCTGGATTGATTAAAGAACCTGAAACAGGGCAATAAAATTTATTATATTCTTTAAACTCTTCATAAGTTAAGTCTTGATCTATTAAATATTTGAAAAACCTTGGACCTGCAGCATTCCTGTTGCTGTCTGGAAATATTTTAGACCAATTTTTGACGAGGTTTTCGTAATAAAATTTTTTTTGCTGAAAATTAACTTCAGCAAAACTAATTGAATTTAAAAATACACTAAAAATTAAAGCTTTTAAAAAGATTCTCATTCTAATATTTAAATAGATTTTTTGATAAAAGCACTGCGCTCTTATGTTGCTGGAGAAGACTTGTTTCTATAATTTAAATATCCAAAAACTAATAAAAATAATAATGCAAAAGGATATACTATTGCTTTATTCGGTCTTTCTGGATTTTCAATTTTAAAATTACTTATGATATCACCCATTTGAATACCAGATTTTTTTGCTTCGCCTTTCCAATTTAATTTATCAACGGTTAATTGATCGTTCTGGTCGATTAATGTTACGCCATATTCTTCAAGGTTATAATTATTTTCAAATTTTCCTTTATCGATAACAAATAGTTTATATCTTTCACCATACTCAGTAATTCGTGTGACTTTTATATGAACTTCTTTTGATGGGTCAAAAGATAAATTTTGAATACTTTCTGCCGAAAGGTTTTGCTCATTAAATTTAGGATAGAATTTATCCAAAACATAATCTGGAGCTAAAAAAGATACAGATATTATTAAAAACGCTATGATCTCATACCATCTTAACCTATTTATAAACCATTGTTGAGTAGCAGCAGTAAAAACTAAAATTCCAATCAAAGAAGTCACTATAACTAATAAAGCTTGCCAGATACTGTCTACCCCTATTAATAGTAGTTCGTGATTAAACAAAAAGACTATTGGTAAAATTCCGGTTCTTAAACTATACCAAATAGCTTGAAGCCCAGTTCTTAAAGGATCGCCACCAGAAATAGCAGCTGCTGCATAAGATGCTAAACCAACGGGAGGTGTTACATCGGCCATCAATCCAAAATAAAATACGAATAAGTGAACAGCAATTAACGGAAAAATAAAGCCTGAGGCGTTTCCAACATCAACTAAAACTGTAGCCATTAGAGAGGCAACTACTACATAGTTTGCAGTTGTAGGAAGACCCATTCCAAGTAACAAGCAAAGTATGATAGTTAATAAAATTAATATAATTACATTGTCTCTTGCTATTGTCTCAATAACTATTATCAAATTTGTACTTAGACCTGTAGACCCCACTGCGCCAACAATTATCCCTGCTGTAGCGATTGCGATCCCTACTCCCACCATATTAATAGCACCTTTCTGAAGACCAATGATTGTTTGATTGTACCAATCAATCAAACCAGTTTTAAAATCAGGATTTTTAATTATACGGCTTACTAAGTTTACTAATATTAAAGATAACGTTGCGTAGAAGATAGAAAAACCTGCTGTATATCTCATATAAACAAGTAAAAAAATCAAAACAAAAATTGGTATTAAAAAATGTAACCCTGATAAAAAGGTTTTCTTTAAGTGAGGAACATCGGCATCATCCATTCCCTTTAATCCCAATTTTAGGGCCTCTAAATGAGAGATGTAAAATAAAGCAATGTATGAAATGATAGCTGGTAAAAAAGCATGTTTTACAACTTCAAAATAAGTAACACCTATAAAACTTGCCATAACAAATGCAGCCGCTCCCATAACTGGAGGCATTATTTGGCCGTTGACAGATGAAGAAACTTCAATAGCTCCTGCTTTCTCTTGAGAGAAACCTGTTTTTTTCATTATTGGAATTGTAAAAGTTCCAGTTGTTACAGTATTTGCAATTGAAGAACCTGAAATCATTCCAGTCATTCCAGATCCTAATATTGCAGCCTTAGCTGGGCCTCCTCTCATTTTTCCAACCATTGCAAAAGCTAAATCTAAAAAGTACTTTCCCCCGCCAGCTGTTTCTAATAAAGCTCCAAAGAGCACAAACAAAAATATAAAATCCACTGAAACCCCAATGGGTATTCCAAATATTGCCTCTTGATCAAACCATTGAAATCCTACTAGTCTTTTTACAGAGAGTCCGCCATGAGAAATAATATCAGGAGCATATTTCCCAAAATAAGAAAATAAGAGGAAACAGACTGCAATGATAACTAAAGGTAAGCCTATGGCTCGTCTAGTTGCTTCTAATAAAATTAATATACCTATGGCCCCAATTATAAGTTCAACTGGAACTTTGAAACCAAATATTTCTTTTACTAAAAGAATACCGCCTCTATTTACTAAATCGTCATAGAAAAAATAAATATACAAACAACTTAATGCGCCGGTAATACTAATAATAATATCAATTATTGAAATCTTTTTTCCCCTGACTGCTGGAAAAATTAAAAAAGCTAAAGTTAAAGCAAAACCTAAGTGAATGGCTCTTGCAGGTAATCCTTTAAACATTCCAAAATTAAACCAAAAAGGAAAAGGAGAGGCGTACCAAAGTTGGAAAAAGGTCCAAAGTATTGCGATCCCAAAAACTATTTTTAAATGGATACCTGATAAATTTCGAGTTGGAGAAATATCTTCTTGTATTTTATCTTTTATCTTACTTTGAATGTTTTGATTCATTTTAGCTAAGATACCTTATTCTAAAAAAAAAGGCCCAAAAAATATTGGGCCTTTTTTAATTAAACTATAAAGTTGAATTACATTAATCCAGCTTCTTTGTAATACTTAATTGCTCCTGGATGTAATGGAGCTGATAAACCATCAGCTATCATGTTTTTCTTTTCCAGTGGTCCAAAAGCAGGGTGTTGAGCTCTGAAATCGTCAAAGTTTTCCATCACCGCTTTTGTAACTAAGTATACAAGCTCTTCAGAAACATTAGCGCTTGTAACAACAGTAGCTTTTACACCAAACGTTGTAGCATCTTTTTTCTGATTTGAGTAAGTTCCTTTTGGAATAACTGCTTTAGCGTAATAGTCTGCTCCATCAATTAAACCTTGAACTGGTGCACCTGTTAAATTAATTGGACTAGCTTTTGCTTTACAAGTTGCCGCTTGCTCCATAGCGCCATTAGGAAATCCTACTGAATATCCAAATGCATCTATTTTACCATCGCAAAGAGCTTTAACTTGCTCAGAAGAAGTCAGTTCAGTAGTTGCTTTAAACATACTCATATCTGCTCCCATAGCTTTCATTAATTCTTCCATAGTTCCTCTTTGACCAGAACCTGGGTTACCAATGTTAACCGTTTTCCCTTTTAGGCCTTTGAAATTTTTAATTCCAGATTTTTTACTTGCCCAAATTTGGAAAGGTTCATTGTGAACAGAAAATACAGCTCTTAAGTCACTAAACTGTTTTCCTTCCCATTTGCTTGAACCATTGTAAGCATGGTACTGCCAGTCTGACTGAGCAACACCAAATTGAAACTCACCATCCTTGATTTGTCCAATATTGTAGTTTGAACCTCCTGTTGAAGGTGCAGTACATCTGTAAGCTTTAGCTGTACCTTTTTTTCTTCCGTGGTCAGCACTAATTGCTGATTTGTGTAACATTTTGCAGATAGCGTTACCTGTTTGGAAGTATACTCCAGTTGGTCCGCCTGTTCCTATTGTAAAGAACTCTGCTGATTTTGCGATAGATGTAATGGGGCTAGAAAAAGCAAACATTACTAGTACCGCTGAAATCAATGACATCATTTTTTTCATGTGTACTCCTCTTTTATTAATGATTAATTTAACTATGTTATTTAATTAACGTCAAAGAGATTCTTAAAGATTTTTAGCCCAATTTGAGAGCTTAGTCACGCCCTCAACTACATTTGGGGCATAGGTCTTGACCATTTCCTCACTAATAGAATTACAATTTTTTACATTTTCAAAAAATTTTATTCCGTCAAAATCGGTGTAACTTAACCTAGCTAGCATCTTTTTTGGTTTAAAACCGAAATCTGAGCCTGGTAACATTGCAACACCAATTTCATTAAGTATTGCATCACACATTTTTGAAGATGTTTTATATTTTTTATTTTTAAATTCAGGCATCAAATAAAACGCTCCTTGAGGAGGATTGATTAAAATTTTATTAGATTTTAAATTATTATAAACATACATACCTACAGCATTCAAAATAGCTCTCGCTTTTTTTTTATATTCTTCATAGTCCCCCTCATAAGCTTCAACTGCAGCAAATTGGGTTGGTGTATTTACGGTTGAATAAGACTCACTTGCGAGTGATTTTAAACTTTTCATAAAATCTTTCATTCCATTAGGAACTGCTAAAAATCCAAGTCTCCAGCCGCCTGCACCACACCACTTGCTTAGGCCTCCACTTATGAATGTGGACTCCGGACAAAATTTTGAAATTGAGTCATAATTATTATCAAATGAGAGATCTGTGTAAATTTCGTCTGAAAGAACAATTAATTTATTTTTCTTTATAACTTTTGCTAACTCTTTGAAATTTTTACATATCGCTCCAGATGGATTGTTAGGTGAGTTTATAATTAGAATCAAATTTTTCTTTTTTTTTATTTTCTTTAATTTATTTTCAAGTTCTTTAGCGGTAGGAAACCAATTATTTGATCTTGATGTTTCTAACCAATGCACTTTATTTTTACCAATCTCTGCTTGAGGCTCATAAGATACCCAGCTAGGTGCCGGAGTTAAGATTTCACCATTAAATGCCACATGCACCAATAACATTGCTTCTTTAGAACCTGGAGTTATGAGAATATTTTCCTTTGAATATTTAACTCCAGTTTTTTTAAATAAATAATTTGAGATATTTTCTCTTAAACTGGGTAAACCTTGTATTGGTAAATATTCTTTTTTATGTGCGTTGTTTCTTAAAGTTTCTACTATTTTTTCTGGAATTTGAAAAGGAGACTGTCCAAAACCAAATCTGTAAATTTTCTTTCCGGATTTAATGAGCGCTTTTGATTTTTCATTAATTGCTAAAGTTGAGGACTCTCTTAATTTTAAAATATTTTTTTTTATTTTAGACAACATCTAGGTGATTTACCTATACGAGGACTGGCTATAGGAAGTCAAATGAATTATTAAAAATAGGAACATTTGACAAATTGATTCGGTCATGTTTTAATCTTACTTTGTTCTCAACTGTGATCTACATATAGTATAAAAAAAATTATTTAACACAAAAAATGAAAAATAATCACAAAAGAATAATTGCCTTACTAGGTCCAACAAATACTGGGAAAACATATGTTGCTATTGAAAAAATGCTCGCGCACGAGACCGGTATTTTTGGTTTACCTTTAAGACTTTTAGCCAGAGAGGTTTATGATAAGTGCTCTGATAAAGTTGGAATAGACAAAGTTGCTTTAATAACTGGTGAAGAAAAGATTATACCGAGCACTGCAAAGTATTTTATTTGTACTGTCGAATCTATGCCAAAAGATAAACAAGTAGAATTTGTTGCAATTGATGAAATACAAATGTGTGCAGATCGAGAGAGAGGTCATATCTTCACTGAACGAATGTTAGAAACTAGAGGCTCAAAATTAACCATGTTTTTAGGATCTCAGGTTATGGAAAAAATTATTGGAAATCTGGTACAAGATGTCGAATTCGAAAAAAAGGATAGATATTCAAAATTGAGTTACTCTGGCATTAAAAAAATTTCAAGACTAGATAGAAAAGTTGCAATTATAGCTTTTTCTATCGAAGAAGTTTACGCAATAGCGGAGTTAGTCAGGAGACAAAAAGGGGGAGCAGCTGTAATAATGGGATCTTTAAGTCCTAAAACTAGAAATTCTCAAGTTGGTCTTTATCAGTCCGGAGACGTAGATTATTTAATAGCGACTGACGCAATAGGCATGGGTTTAAACATGGATATAAATGAAATTTATTTCTCTAACCTAAAAAAATTTGATGGAAGAAAAACTCGAAGATTAAACTTAATTGAAATGTCTCAAATTGCTGGCCGAGCAGGAAGATTTAGAAATGACGGTGGATTTGGTACTACTGGTGATTGTGAAACCTTAAATTCAGATGAAATAGAGAATATCGAAAAACATCATTTACCAGATACTAAAACAATTTTTTGGAGAAATTCAAAACTTAATTTTGAAACTCCAGAGAAATTAATTTCTTCTTTAGAATTGAAACCAGATAAAAAAAATCTTTTAAGAACAAATGACTCTCTAGATGAGAGCGTATTAAGATTTTTTTTGAAAAAGGGTATAAATAATATAATTTATCATAAAAATTTAGAATTGCTTTGGGAGTGTTGTCAGATTCCAGACTTTGAAAAAAGAGCTTATGGGCAACATATTAATGTTGTAGATAAAGTATTTCAGTTTTTAACAACTCGTAAAAACAGAATTCCAAGTACCTTTATGAAAGAACAACTCAAAGGTTTAGAAAAGGATCACGGAAACGTAGACTTGCTATCGCACAGACTATCAAATGTTAGAACATGGTCTTACGTTGCTAATAAAAAAAATTGGGTGGAAAACTCTGATTACTGGGTGCAGTTAACAAAAAATATTGAAGATAAATTATCAGACAAACTTCACGATGAATTAACTAAAAGTTTCATAGATAAAAAAATAAGCATTCTTTCAAGAAGTTTAAAGCAAGATTTAGTTTTGAATACTGAAATAAACAGTGAAAATAAAATCCATATAGATGGTCAGCTAATAGGTGAATTAAAAGGGCTAAAATTTTTAATCGAAATAACATCCAAAACTTTAGACACTGATGTTAAATCAATAAAAAAAGCTGCAAGAAAAGGTGTAGAAAAAGAATTGATAAAAAGAGTTGAGGAAATTTTAACTAAAAAAGAAATCTCAATAAATAATGAAAATAAGATCATTTGGAAAAACCATCCAATAGCCAGACTAAGAAAAGGAAGCGATTATTTGAGACCTGAGATCGATTTAATAGCTGATGACACGCTTAATGAAGAAACGAAGATAAATTTGAGCAATTTTCTGAACAAATGGTTGTCTGAATACATTGGTGAAGTTTTAGGTGATTTGATAAAATTAACAAGACACAAAATCTCTAATCAATATTTAAGGGGTTTAGTTTTTCAATTATATGAAAATAACGGTGTAATAAAAAGAAATGAGGTAGATAAAATTGTGAAATTAATTCCACCTGAA
>CACMRM010000003.1 GCA_902616145.1 uncultured Pelagibacteraceae bacterium | reverse complement strand
TTGAAGTTTTAAGGATCATAAACGAGCCTACAGCTGCCTCTCTTGCTTATGGTCTAGACAAAAAAGGAGGAAAAAAAATAGCTGTCTATGATCTTGGCGGAGGTACCTTTGATATTTCGATATTAGAAATAGGTGATGGAGTTTTTGAAGTTAAATCGACTAACGGAGATACATTTTTAGGAGGTGAAGATTTTGATGATGCGATTGTAGAATATTTAGCCTCTGAGTTTAAAAAAGATAATGGCATAGATTTAAAAACGGACAAATTAGCTCTGCAAAGATTGAAAGAGGCCTCAGAAAAAGCAAAAATAGAACTTTCCTCTGCGGCACAAACTGAAATAAATTTACCTTTCATCACTGCAGACAAAACTGGTCCTAAACATTTAAATTTAAAATTTACTAGAGCAAAGTTAGAAGCTTTGGTTCAGACATTAGTTGATAGGACTCTAGAGCCATGTAAAACTGCGTTAAAAGACTCAGGATTTTCCGCAGCAGAGATTAATGAGGTAGTTCTTGTAGGTGGAATGACTAGAATGCCAAAAATTATTGAAACAGTAAAAAATTTCTTTGGTAAAGAGCCAAATAAAAGTGTTAATCCTGATGAAGTAGTTGCAATGGGTGCTGCAATTCAGGGTGGAGTGTTACAAGGTGACGTAAAAGATGTTTTGCTTTTAGACGTAACCCCTCTCTCACTTGGTATCGAAACACTTGGTGGAGTATCTACAAAACTTATAGAAAAAAATACAACAATACCTACGAAAAAAAGTCAGGTTTTTTCTACTGCAGAGGACAACCAGCCGGCAGTTTCTATTAGAGTTCTGCAAGGGGAAAGAGAAATGGCAGCGGACAACAAAATACTTGGAAACTTTGAATTAGTCGGAATTCCTCCAGCTCCGAGGGGTACTCCTCAAATTGAGGTAACATTTGATATTGATGCTAATGGTATTGTTAGTGTTTCTGCTAAAGACAAAGGCACAGGTAAAGAACAAAAAATTCAAATACAAGCATCTGGAGGTTTATCTGATGAGGAAATTCAGAAGATGGTTAAAGATGCTGAAGCCAATAAAGAAGCTGACAAGAAAAAAAGAGATTCAGTTGATGCGAGAAATCAGGCGGACAGTTTAGTGTTCTCAACAGAAAAAAGTTTAAAAGAGCATGGTGACAAAGTATCTCCAGAAGAGAAAAAGTCTATTGAAAATGGTATAACTGACCTTAAAAAATCTTTAGAAGGAACTGACGTAGAAGATATAAAAAAGAAGACACAAAATTTAATACAAGTCTCTATGAAATTAGGCGAAGCGGTTTACAAAAGCCAACAAAAATCAGATAACAATGATAAGGGTACTGGCGGGCCAAAAGGTACCAAAACTGATGAAAAAGATAACGTAGTAGATGCAGATTTTGAAGACGTAAAAGAGGATAAAGAAAAAAGCGCCTAAGATAATAAATAAGGAGACGTCCTGTGGCTAAAAGAGATTGTTATGATGTCTTAGGTATCCCGAGGGGAGCTTCAAAAGACGATATCAAAAAAGCTTATAGAAAATTAGCCTTAAAATATCATCCAGACAAAAATAAAGGTGATAAAGCTTCAGAAGAAAAATTCAAAGAAGCAAGTGAAGCTTATCATATACTTTCTGATGATAAGAGAAAAGCGAACTACGATCAATTTGGTCATGCGGCTTTTGAAGGTGGTGGTGGTGGATTTCAAGGATTTGGTGGATTTGATAGCTCGTCTTTTTCAGATATTTTTGAAGATTTTTTTAGCGACTTTGGTGGAGGTTCCTCAAGAAGAACAAGCAACAGAGGAAACGATTTAAGATACGACATCAGTATAAGTTTAGAGGATGCTTATAAGGGCACTGAAAAAAATGTTAGCTATACCACTTATAAAACTTGCAAATCTTGTTCTGGAAGTGGGGCAGCAAAAGGTTCAAAACCAATTACATGTGACTATTGTTCAGGCAGAGGAAAAGTAAGAACAAATCAAGGTTTCTTTACAGTACAACAAACTTGCCCACAATGTAGTGGCTATGGAGAAATGATTAGCTCACCGTGTAATAATTGCAATGGTAATGGAAAAACGCAGGCAAACGAAAAGGTAACAGTTAAAATTCCTAAAGGAGTAGACGATGGAACAAGAATAAGATTATCAGGCAAAGGTGAAGCTGGATCTAAGGGTGGTTCAAGCGGAGACTTGTATTTATTTATCTCAATAGATAACCATAATATTTTTAAAAGATCAGATGAAAATCTTTATTATGAATTACCGATCTCCTTTTCAGACGCAGCTCTAGGGACTTCTGTAGAGGTACCATCAATTGACGGTGGTAAATCAAAAATAAAGATTCCAATGGGAACGCAACACGGAAAACAGTTTAGATTAAAAGGCAAAGGGATGCCTGTTTTGAGAAGAAGTATTTTTGGTGATCTGTATATAAGAGTTGTCACGCAGGTACCTACATCACTTTCTAAAAGACAAAAAGAAATACTAGAAGAATTTAATCAAATTGAGACTAATAAACCAGATCCGGTAATAAAAAACTTTTTTGGAAAGGCCAAAAAGTTTTGGAAAAAAACATAATTTTAGATGGAAACTGATCAAATAATGTCTGCAATATTTCTTCTTGCAGTACTAGCTTTAATCTTACCTGGTTTTTTATCCACCAACAACAAGTTAAAACAATTTTTAAGTAATTTATCTATATGGACTATAATTGTACTAATTATTATTATGTTTATTTATTTTATTAAATAATGAAAAAAATAAATTTAGCTATTTCAGGTTGTATGGGTAGAATGGGGCAACAGCTCATTAATTCGGCAAATAAAAATAAAAAATTTAAAATTACTTGTTTAACAGAAAACAGAATGATTAATAAAAAAATTTCAGGAATTAAACCTGTTCTTAATTCTTTTAATGCATTTGACAAAGCTGATGTAATTATAGACTTTACTGTTCCGAGCTGTACTCTGGAAATTTTAAAAATTGCTGTAAGGAAAAAAAAGAAAGTTGTTATTGGGACAACTGGCTTTTCAAAGCGACAAGAAGATTTAATTAAAAGATTTTCAAAAAAAATTTCTATTTTAAAAGCTGGAAATATGAGTTTGGGTGTAAATCTTTTGATATATTTAACAGAAATTGCCTCGAAATCTTTAGGAAAAAATTTTTTAAGTAAGATTTTTGAAGTACACCACAAATATAAAAAGGATTACCCATCAGGGACTGCATTAATGTTAGGCGAAGGTATAGCAACTGGCAGAAATAAAGGGTTTTACAGTATTGTTGGAAAAAAATATCTTAACAAGAAATCGTTTCCTTACGGAAAAAAAATCAATTTTAACTCTATAAGAAAAGGAAATGCAATCGGAAAACATGAAGTAACTTTTTCTAGCGGAAAAGAAATTGTAACACTAAATCACGAGTCTTTTGATAGGGCTCTTTACTCCGAAGGCGCGCTTGTTGCAGCTAAATGGTTGTCTAATAAAAAATCAGGTCTTTACTCAATGAGAGATGTATTGAACTTTTAGTGAATAATAAAGCGAAATCAAAAATTATTATTAAAGCCTTAAACAATTTTTATCCAAAAGTTCCAATACCTCTAAATTATAAAAATACTTTTACGCTTTTAATTTCTGTACTTCTTTCCGCACAATGTACTGATGTAAATGTTAATAATGTAACTAAGACAATTTATCCTAAGTATAATAAGCCTATACATTTTGTAAAATTGGGTAGAAAAAAAATTGAAAGTTTAATAAGAAGAATTGGTATTTTTAGAGTAAAGGCAAAAAGCATATTTTATTTATCTAAAACATTAGTTGAAAAATATAATGGTAGAGTTCCAAATAATTATGAAGAGCTAGAACAACTGCCAGGCGTAGGACATAAAACTGCGAGTGTGGTAATGTCCCAGGGATTCGGTTTTCCTGCCTTTCCAGTTGATACTCACATTCATAGGCTTGCTCAAAGATGGGGCCTGACAAATGGGAAAAATGTCGTACAAACAGAGAAAGATTTAAAAAGTATATTTCCTAGAAAATACTGGAATAGACTGCATCTTCAAATTATTTGGTATGGTCGTGAATATTGTAAGGCAAGAGATTGTTACGGATTAACTTGTAAAATTTGTAAAAGTTGTTATCCAAAAAGAAAAAAACCTGTGAAAACTAAAAAAGCATAATAAATGAATATAAAAATTTTAGGTATAGGGAATGCAATAGTTGATGTGTTTTGCAAAATAAATGAAGGTTTTCTTAAAAAAAATTTTTTAACAAAAAGTACAATGAAGTTAGTTGATGAAAATGAGTTCAATAAATTATTGTCTAATTTAAAAATTGAGAAAACAATTGCGGGTGGATCTGTAGCAAATTCTATAGTAGCCCTTGCAAAATTGGGAAACAAAACAGGTTTTATTGGCAAAGTAAGCGATGATGAGCTAGGTGCCAGATATGAAGAAGATTTAAAAAAAGAAAATGTTCAATATTTTTATTCAAAAAAAAAGGAAATAGTTCCAACTGGAACTTGTTTAATTTTGATAACTCCTGACTCTGAAAGAACAATGGTAACTTTTCTTGGTACAGCTGGTAAAATTAATCAGAATGATATCGACATCAATGCAGTAAAAAAAAGTGAAATCTTATTTCTCGAGGGTTATTTATGGGACCAAGGTGAGCCTAAACAAGCTTTTGACAAAGCAATAAGCCATGGTAACAAAATAGCAATGTCTTTATCAGATTTATTTTGTGTAGAAAGACACAAAACTCATTTTCTTGATTTAGTAAAAAATAAAATAGATATTACTTTTGCTAATGAGCAAGAAATTATGTCTTTAATCAATGCTAAGAAGTTTCAAGATGTAATTGAATTTTCAAAGAAGATAAAAAAAATTATTATCATTACTAGAGGAGAAAAGGGAGCATTAGCTATAAAAGATAATAATGTTGTTGAGTGTAGTGCTTTTAAAGATCTTAAAATTGTTGATTTAACTGGTGCTGGTGACTTATTTGCTGGCGGTTTCCTTGATCATTTCATTAAAGGTAAATCATTAAAGGAGAGCTTGAATAAGGGGACTGAAATGTCCTCAAAAATTATACAAACTATTGGCGCAAGAATAAGCTGAGTTATTTTTTTTTTCTTTTAAAACTTCCTTTGCCTTTTTTTGGTTTGATAATTCTTTTTCTGTATTTTGCAGAAAATAAATCTTTTGCATATTTATTTCTTTTTTTCAAAAACTATACCCATTTTTATGGTTCAAAATAAATTTATCATCTGAAAAATTACTATTGATTTTTTTTCTAAGTCGATAAATATGGGTTTCTACAGTATGTGTATCCGCCTCTTCAGAATAATTCCATACAGAGTGTAAAATTTCGTTTTTTGATATGGGGTTTTTAGCATCAAGAAAAAGTTCTAAAAGTTGAATTTCTTTCTCCGTCAAAGTAATAAATTTATTATTATTTAAAAGTTTTTTTTCATTTTTATCTAAAACATACGAGTTTTTGAGTTTTATTGAAGAATTCGCGTTAAATTTTTTTTTAACAGCACTATTTTGAATTGTGTTATTTATATCTTCAATTGATGTTGGAAGTTTAAGAATGTAGTCAAAATTTTTAAAGTTTTTAGTATTCCTGTTTGTTGCTAATATCCTAAAAAACTTATCACTTTTAAAAAATATTTGAATTTGCTTATCTTTTGAATTACTTTCGTGACAAATCAGACCATTGAAACTCTCCGACTTAAGATCAGAAACTAAATCAAATTTTAAATATGGCTTGAGTTCAGTTAATGTTGATATAAAATTTTCAGGACCAATAATTAAAATTTTTAGATTATGCATATTATAATAAAGAAAAAATACCTTATTTATAAAGATTTTAAAGTAAAATGTTCAGTAGGTAAAAGAGGAATTGGCTTTAAAAAGAAAGAAGGAGACTTAATAACTCCAAAAGGTATCTTTAAAATTAAAAATGTTTTTTATAGAAAAGATAGATTAAAAAAATTAAAAACAAGTTTAAAAAAATCTGCGATTCAAAAGAAAATGGGATGGTGTGATGATCCAAAATCTAAAAGGTATAACCAACTCATATACTATCCTTTCAGGTACAATTCTGAAAAACTTTATAGAAAAGATAACATTTACGATATCATTGTAGTTCTTGATTTTAATATGAGGCCGATTATTAAAAATAAAGGAAGTGCAATATTTCTTCATGTTGCAAAAAAAAACATTTCGACAACAAAAGGATGCATTGCTATAAAAAAAAATGAATTAAAAAAATTGTTAGGACTCATTAATAGTAGAACTAGATTAAGTGTTATCTAAGATCTTTGTCCAAATATTGAACTGCCAATTCTCACAAATGTAGCATTATGTTTAACTGCTTCCTCATAATCTGAAGACATACCCATGCTTAATTCTTTCAGACCTAGAGATAAATTAAGCTCATTTAAAGTTTTAAAATACTCTCTAGTTTTATGATCATTTGGAGGTATTGCCATTAATCCAAGTATGTTTAGTTTTTTTTCTTTTTTACAATAATCATAAAATTGCTCAACCTCACTAATTGATATGCCTGACTTTTGTTCCTCAGCACCAATATTTACCTGTATAAAATATTTTAAATTTTTACCACTAACTGCTTCGCACTTAGAAAAAATATCAGCAAGTTTTTTACTATCCAAAGAATGAATATAATCAAATATTTCAAACGCGTTTTTTGCTTTATTACTCTGGAGCTTTCCAATCATGTGTAGCTTTATTTCACTTCTATTTTTTTTCATATTTCGCCATTTTGACATAGCTTCTTGCACTTTATTCTCTCCAAAGTGATCGTGACCATGATCAATGAGAGGTTTAATGTGGTCTAAATTAAAGGTTTTACTCACAGCAATTATATTAACCTTTTTAGTTTGATTTATTTTTTTAATATTCGAATTTATTTTCTCAAAACTATCTATTATGTTTAACATATGTTTTCTTTCAAAAAAAAATACTTTTTAATTATTGAAACTATCAAAGATTTGAATTTAAGTAATATTAAAAAACACGATAAATTTGAAATTATCTATAGAACATTGAATAAATCTGATAAAATTAACGATTTATTAAGATTTAGAAAAACTTGCAAACTAAAGAAAATAAATTTTTTTGTAGCGAATGATATAAAGTTAGCAATTAAACTTAACTCTGATGGAATTTATATTTCTGCAAGCAACAGGAACCTAAATTATCTTAATTTAAAGAAAAATAATTTAAAAGTTATCGGTTCAGCTCACAATAGCACGGAGATATATGAAAAAATAAAACAAGGTTGTTCCACAATTTTTTTATCTAGACTTTTTAAAGTCAGTTATAAAAATGAGAAAGATTTCTTGGGAGTAAATAAATTCAACAATTACTCATTAAAGTTTCCAAAAAAACTTGTACCTCTAGGGGGAATAAATATTGATAATCTTAATAAGATTAAGAATGTGAAATGTAATGGTTTTGCTATTTTAACCGAACTAAAAAAAAAGCCGGTTAAAATAATTAACCGGCTTTTTTAAATTGTGTTTTAATTTTTAATTAAAACGCCATAGCTACTGAAAATACATAGTCATCCACGTCTTTATTATCCGTGTATTGTGCATTTTCAAATGAGTTCATAGCTACTGCTAACGTCATACCGCCCATTGTGTAAGCAGCCTGGACACCAGTTGCTTCCATTGTGTAGTCAGTATATGTCGCTAACATGTGATCTGGATTTGACTCTTCGTGTTCGTACGAAACTGATAAATTATCATTAACGTTTAAACCTATAGAGTATTTTGTTGCTTCTACAGACTCAGCTAAGTTAGAAGTTCTAGTACCGATTGCGAAAGCTGCGTAACTTTTGCTGTAACCGATAGTAGCTGGACCAGCAGCATACGTTAAATAGTATGATCCTGACTCAGGAGATTGTTCTGGAGCACCTACAACACCATCGTAGTCTACATAGTCAGCACCGATGTTTAAACCATCGATTGGAGAAGCTTTCACTTGGTAGTGAGTAGCTGTTTTACCCATTGCTGATGTCTGTGCAAACGGAGCGGCTGCTGAATTGAAACCAGTTGAAGAAGCCGTAAAACCACCGTGGTTCGCAGCACCTGTAGCTTTGTAGTCATTTACTGACCCAGCGCTTGAAGATGATGGAGCGTAAGCAATTTTAGCAGTTATACCAAATGGTAATAAATCTGCAGGCGTGTGGTATTGAAGCGTGTTCGCACCACTTAAATCAAAAGTATCAAACATAGCTTCATTGTATGAAGTGTCTGATGGTCTTGAGATTACTGATTGAGATGCAGTGTTATCTGTATCTAATCCACCTTCAGATATAAATACACCAAATGTACCGATATCTGTTGTTAATGTAAGTTGAGCATCGTCTTGTGTTGTGTTTCCATCGATATCTTGTTTGTAGTTCCAAGACATACCGTTGTCTAACTCACCTGACGCTGATAAACTAAACTCGTTAGTTACACCTAAACCTGCTCCTTGCTCTACCTGAGCTGCAGACCCATCACTTGATGTGATTGAGTATGAAGCTTTTGCTGAACCAGTGATTGATAATTCACCAGCATTCGCAACTGAAAAAGAAATAGCAGTTAGCATTACTAACAAACTTTTTATTATGTTTTTCATTGTTTTCCTTTTGTTGATTAATTTTAATAAAATTAATGATTGGAATTTAATAAAAAAACTGAATTTATGCCTAAAAATCTTTGAAAAATGTGATTTTTTCTATATTGTGTGACATTTATACAACATTAAAAATCCCAGAATTATTGCACTTTTGAGATTAAATTGTTTTAATAACTTTTTTTACTCTAATTTCAAATTTTAAGCTATTTTGAGAGGTATTTTAGTATCAATGAATAATAAATTAATAAAAAAAATATTATTACCCATAACATTTTTGATTTTATTAAATTCATGTAATGGATTTTTTAAATATAGTCCTGCAAGAGATAATCCTATTAAAGGGATGGAGAGAGCAAAAAAAAATATAGACGAAGGTAGGGGAATTTCAATAGGTGGCGCAATTAAAAACAGAGGAAAAACAAATTATGAGTTTAGTACCTCCAACCCGTTATGGCGGGCATCTTTAGAAATTTTAGATTTCATGCCTTTAAACACAGTAGACTATTCGGGAGGCATGATCATTTCAGATTGGTATTCCGATGGCTCTCAAAGCGATGAGTCTATTAAAGTAACAGTAAGATTTTTGTCGAATGAAATTAGAAGTGACAGTGTAAGAGTAATGATACACAAAAAAAACTGTAGCACAAATCAAAACTGTAAAACAGTTTTACTAAGTAAATCAAAAATTATAGATGAGCTGCAAAGCTCCATCGTCAGGAAAGCTGCAACATTAGAATTAGACCAAAAAAAGAAAAAGAGGGAGTAGTCAACTTCCATCATGGAAAGAATTAATTTTCAAGTAATTGAAAAAAAGTGGCAAAAAAGATTTGCTAACTCTAAGCTCTACAATAAAAAAGGTAAAAAATTTTACTGTTTAGAAATGTTTCCGTATCCATCAGGAAAGATACATATGGGTCACGTAAGAAACTACACTATCGGAGACGTAATAGCTCGGTATAAATTTTTAAAAGGATATGATGTTTTACATCCAATGGGCTGGGATGCTTTTGGTTTACCAGCTGAAAATGCATCAAAAGCAAATAACCTTCATCCGAAAGAATGGACCTATAAAAATATTAAAACGATGAAGAACCAACTTAAAATGTTAGGTTTATCAATAGATTGGGATCTCGAAATTTCTACGTGCGATAAAGATTATTATAAACACCAACAAGAAATTTTTATCGATTTTTATAATAATGGTTTGGTTTCTAGAAAAGAAACATATGTTAATTGGGATCCAAAGGAAAAAACAGTGCTTGCGAACGAACAAGTAATAAATGGTAGGGGTTGGCGTTCTAATGCTGTTGTTGAGAGAAAAAAATTATCACAATGGTTTTTCAACATCACAAAATTTTCAAGTAATCTTTTAGAAGAATTAAATGCTTTGGACGGATGGCCAGAAAAAGTAAAACTAATGCAAAAAAATTGGATTGGAAAATCTTTTGGTTGTGAGATAAATTTTGAACTTGTTGATACTAACCAAAAAGTAAATATTTTTACGACAAGGCCTGATACAATTTTTGGTGCAACTTTCATAGCATTATCGGTAGATCATGAGTTAAGTAAAAATTTTTTAAATAAAAAAGACTTTAAAAAATTTAAGGAAGAATGTAATAAAACTGGCACAACCGAAGAGGCACTTGCAAACGCAGAAAAAATTGGCTTAGCAACCGGTTTATTTGTAAAGCATCCTTTTATTAAAAATAAGAAACTACCAGTTTATTTTGCCAATTTTGTTTTAATGGATTATGGAAGTGGAGCTATATTTGGTTGCCCTGCACACGATCAAAGAGATTTTGATTTTGCCAAGAAGTATAATCTTGAAATATTGCGTGTTGTATCAGATGACCAAAATTTAAGTGATTTGTCTGAAGCTTTTACTGGCGATGGCAAAATAGTTAACTCAGATTTTCTTGATGGTTTAACAGTAGAGGATGCAAAAAATAAAATTATTTCTGAAGTTGAAAAAAGAGCTTTAGGAGAAAAAAAAACGCTTTATCGTTTAAAAGATTGGGGCGTTTCTAGACAGAGATATTGGGGATGTCCTATTCCAATGATCTATTTGGAGGATGGAACAGTTGTGCCTGTTGATAAGAGTGAATTGCCTATTAAGTTGCCTGAAGATATAGATTTGAAATCAAATGGAAACCCTTTAGACGCTCACCCAACATGGAAAAATACCACACAAAAATCTACTGGTAAAAAAGCGATTAGAGAAACAGATACTCTCGATACTTTTGTCGACTCCTCTTGGTATTTTTTAAGATTTTGCTCACCGACTCACAAGAGTTCACCTTTTGACGAAAAAAAAATTAATTATTGGATGCCTGTCGATCAATATATTGGTGGTATTGAGCATGCAATTTTACATCTTTTATACTCAAGATTTTTTACAAAAGGGCTAAATTTATATAATAAAAAAATTGATCTTACCGAACCATTTAAAAATCTTTTTACACAAGGAATGGTTTGTCATGAAACGTACAAGGATAACAAAGGTGAATGGTTATACCCTGAAGAAGTGCAAAAAACTGAAGCTGGTAATTTTGTGAAAAGTGCTGACAAAAGCAAAGTAATTGTTGGGCCTGCTGAGTCTATGTCTAAATCCAAAAAAAATACTGTAGATCCCGAAGTAATGATCAATCAATATGGTGCTGACGCAGTTAGATGGTTTATTTTATCTGATAGTCCTCCTGAAAAGGATGTTCAATGGTCGGATACTGGTGTTTCATCTGCAAACAAATTTCTACAGAAAATCTGGAATTTAAATCATCAAGTTTTAAATATGAAAGAAAAATCTAATGATAAGAAGTTTGAGACAAAATTTATTTCTGGGATAGAAAACTTCGCCTATAAAATAGATAACTCGATAAATAGTTTTAGATTCAACGTAACAGTTGCGCTCTTTTACGAAACCTTCAACTTTTTTAAAACTTATATTAATATGGATATTAGCAAAAAGGTTTTTACTGAGAGCATAATTAAAATAATGAAATTGATGATACCCTTTGCCCCTCACATAGCTTTTGAATGTCTAGAATTATTTAAGTGTAAAACTGCCAATGAATGGCCGAGCATCATACAAAACGGGATATCCGAAGAAATTAAAATGGCTGTGCAAATTAATGGTAAAACAAGAGACGTATTAAATATAAAAAAAGATTTAGATCAGAAAGAAATAGACATAATTATTCACAATCAATCAAAAGCCAAAAAGTATCTGGAAAATAAAAAGATTTTAAAAACTATATTTGTGAAAAACAAAATTATAAATTACATTATCTAGATTGAATGAAAAAAATAAATAAAGTCTTAATTATCATAGTCTTATTTATTACAGGATGTGGTTTTAACATAGTTAAAGATACTGGCATAATTGGATTTGACATTAAAACTATTCAATCAAAAGGAGATAAAAGAATTAATTACAAAATACGTAATAAACTAAACTTTTATGCTGAACCCGGTGGTAAAGAATTAGTAGAGATAGGGCTAAATTCAAATAAAAAGAAAGAAGTAAAAGAAAAAAACATTAAAAATGAAATCACAAAATATCAAGTCACTGTAGATATTGTCGTTTCATATGTCAAAATAGGTCAGGTAAATAAAAATGAATTTACTGTTTCAAGAACAGGAGATTATTCAGTTTCATCTCAACGATCACAAACTTTGAACAATGAAAAAAAATTAATTGATATTCTTGTCGAAGATTTAGCTGATCAAATATTGGATGAATTGAAAACTAAAATAAATGAATTATAAGAGTTACTTAGTCGAGCAAAACCTAGCTACAATTAAAGAAAATATCACACTTCTTTTTGGTGAAAACTTAGGTTTTAAAAATGATTTAAAAAATAAAATAAAACTTGAAAATAAAAAATCTGAAATCATAAATTATACACAAGAAGAAATATTAAAGGACAGCACAGTTTTTTTTAATAATCTGACTAACATTTCGTTATTTGAGAATAATAAAATATTTTTTATTAACAATGCTAATGACAAACTTTTACCAATTGTAGAAGAGGTAGAAAAATTTATTAATGACCAAAGAATATATATTTTTTCAGAAGTACTAGACAAAAGGTCAAAGTTAAGAAATTATTTTGAAAAATCTAGAAATTGTGCTGCCATTGCATGCTATCTAGATAACGAAATTGGAATCAAAAAAATTATTAACGAGGAATTAAAGGGTTATGTAGGCTTAAATGCAGAAAATCTAAATCTAATAACTGAAAATTCTTCTTTAGATAGATCTAAACTCAAAAATGAGCTAGAAAAAATAAAAACTTATTTCACAGATAAAAAAATCGAGTTTGATAAGTTAAAAAAATTGCTGAATGTGAGAGAAAATGAAAGTTTCGATAAACTTAGAGATTTATCTTTAAATGGTGATAAAACTCGAACAAATAAGCTTTTAAGCGATACAAATTTTGACTTAGAAAAAAGTATTTTTTATTTGAGCTCCATAAACCACAGGCTGGACAAGCTAAATCAAATTAATAAAATTAGGATTGTTGAAAAAAATTTAGAAAAAGCAATAGAAAATGTTAAACCTCCAATATTTTGGAAAGATAAACCAAATTTTATGACACAAGCAAAGAAATGGAATGAGGAAAAAATAAGATATGTTCTTGATAAAACTTATAAATTAGAAATTAAATTAAAATCTAATAGTACAATTAATAAAAATATATTAATTAAAATGTTATTAGTAGATATTTGTAGAATGGCTAATGTTTAGTTATCAAATCAGATATTAATTGAAATTGATCTAAATCTTTATATTCAATAGATACTTTTCCAGAATTATTTTTTTTATTAGTTATATGAACTTTTAAACCTAAAACTTTTTCCATTTTTTCTTGAACTTTAATAACGTTTGGGTCGACAAATTTATCATTTTTATTTTTTTTACTCCTTGTTAAATACTCAACCTTTCTAGCACTATAATTTTTAGAAACAATTTCCTCTGCAATTGATGATGCGTTTGAAATTCCGATTAATGGTCTAGCTTGGCCTGATGTAAGAGTGCCCTCCTCCAGCATTGCGACTACATCAGAGGGAAGAGTTAATAAACGTAATGTATTGCTTATATGACTTCTGCTTTTTGACATCAATTTTGAAATACTTTCATGATCATATTTAAATTCTTCATTCAATCTTTTATAACCCTTTGCTTCTTCGATAGGATTTAAATCATCTCTTTGAATATTTTCAACAATAGCTACCTCTAAAGATTCTACGTCACTCAAATCTAGTATGGTTACAGGGATCTCATGTAAGCCTGCTCTTTGAGCAGCTAACCATCTTCTCTCACCAGCAACGATTTCGTATTTTCCAGACTTTTGTTTACTCGGTCTAACCGCTATAGGCTGTATAAGGCCATTTTTCCTAATAGAATTTGCTAATTCCTCCAACTTTTCCTCCTTAAAATTTTGCCTGGGCTGATAAGGATTTCTACTTAAATCACTTATAGATATTTTATTAGACCTGTTGCTCTCGGATGCTTTTTCAGACGGTTTTTCATCTCCAAATAAAGCTGATAACCCTCGACCTAACCCCTTTTTTTTCATTTTATTTACGCAGCACTTTCAACTCGATTTTTTTTCATAAATTCTTCAGCTAACTTAAAGTAAGATTTACTGCCAACGCAATTTTTATCATATATTACGCAAGGTAAACCATGTGATGGCGCTTCGGATAAACGGACATTTCTTTGAATTACGGTTTGATATACCTTATCTTTAAAATAATTTCGAGCCTCTCTATCAACTTCAGAAGATAGTTTATTTCGCTTATCAAACATCGTTAATAAAATTCCTCTTATCTTTAATCTTGGATTTAAATTTTCTTTTATCCGGTCGATTGTTTTGACTAGTTGAGTAATACCCTCTAATGCAAAAAATTCTGTTTGGAGCGGCACTAATAATTCATCTGAAGCAACTAACGCCATTATAGTAAGCAAGCTTAGAGACGGAGGACAATCTATAAAAATGTTATCATATTTTTTTAATGCTTTGTCTTTTTTTAAATTCAAAATTTCTTTTAGAACAAATGCTCTATTGGCATCGCTAGCAGTTTCAACTTCGAGACCAGATAAATTAACATGCGAACCAATTAAATCTAAATTTTGAACATTCGTTTTTTGAATTATGTTTTCAATATTAATTTTTTTAATTAAAAGATTATAAACATTTTTATCTTCATCATTATTATTCTTTCCTAATCCAGTAGTAGCATTGCCTTGAGGATCTAAGTCTACCACTAAATTATTTTGACCCATAATGGACAGTGACGCAGCTAAATTTATTACTGTAGTAGTTTTTCCAACTCCACCTTTCTGATTAATAATTGCTAGTATTGTAGGTGATGACATCTACTTGTTTATCTCCATTAAAATTATTCTCGAATCTTTATTTGTCATGCTCTTCTCTAATTTATAAGGGTATTTTTTTGTTTTGGAAGAATTTTTTATTTCTTTCTGTGCATTTTGACCTTTCAGAATCACCAATTTATGTGGTTTCTTAGCGATTTCACGTGAAACTTGTATTACGTTATCTAGTTTTTTAAAAGCACGGCAAATTATAATATCAGAGTCTATAGCTTCATTTCTGACATCACCTAAAGTCTCAGCATTTATACTCAATTCCTTAATTACTTCTTTTAGAAACCTTCTTTTGACAGGTGATTTTTCATACAATTTCACGTGAAAGGCCTTATTTTTATTGAATATTGCCACTACGAGACCTGGAAATCCTGCTCCAGAACCTAAATCAGCTAATGATTTAAGATTAAAATCAATAAACTTAACTAATTGAGCAGAGTCAAGTATATGTCTAAACCAAATTTGATTTTCCGTACTTTTAGAGATTAAATTATAATTTTTATTTTCCATTAAAACTAGATTCGCGAACTTTTTTAGCTTTTCAATTGCATGATCACTGAAATTTAGACTATTTTTAAGGATATTTATGACTTCAAGCTGCTGCATCAAGCAGTGGCTTTATATTTAAGTTTTTTAATATGTGAAAGAAGAATAATTATAGCGGCAGGCGTAACACCGTCAATACGAAGAGCTTGACCTAACGTTTTAGGCTTTACTTGAAGCAGTTTACTTTTAACCTCGTTGGATAAACCACTTAGCTTTTCATAATTTATGCCGTCAGGTATGATAACGGACTCATCCTTCTTAAATGACTCTATATCTCTCTCTTGTCTTTCAAGGTAACCCATATAATGGGCATCTGTTGCAACTTGATTTTCTATGGGCCTTGGAAATGAAGGAATATCTTGAAAAGCTTGCCTTATTTTTGCCATATTTACTTTTCGCTGACCCATAATCTCTAAACAGGACCTTTTGACTCCATCCATGGCAATTTTAATGTCAAATTTCTTAGCTTGATTAGGAGTTAAATAATTATTTTTTAAAATTTCATTTAGAGCTAAAATATTTTTTTTCTTTTCGTTAAAAATTTTTTTTCTCTCAGACCTCACTAAATTTAAATTAATTCCTAAGTCAGTTAATCTTTGGTCGGCATTATCTGCTCTTAAAGTTAATCTATATTCAGCTCTTGATGTAAACATTCTATAAGGTTCTGTAACTCCTTTAGTAACAAGGTCATCAATCATAACACCAATATAAGAAGTTGATCTATCTAAAATAAATTCCTCTTGATTTTGAATATTTAAAGCCGCATTGATCCCAGCTATCAAACCTTGAGCTGCAGCTTCTTCGTACCCTGTAGTTCCATTAATTTGGCCAGCAAGAAATAAAGACTTTATTTTTTTAGTTTCTAAAGTAGGTTTTAACTCTCGCGGATCAACGTAATCATACTCTATTGCATATCCAGCTCTTTTCATCCTAACGTGCTCTAAACCCTTGATTTTAGCCAATATTTTAAGCTGTATCTCCTCTGGAAGTGAAGTTGATATACCATTTGGGTAAATAGTATTGTCCTTTAATCCCTCTGGTTCTAGGAAAATTTGATGTTTTTCTTTTTCCTTAAACTTAACAATTTTATCCTCAATAGATGGACAGTACCTAGGTCCTACTCCTTTTATATTTCCTGAATACATAGCGCTTCTTGAAATGTTTTCACTAATAATTTTATGGACATCATTATTTGTGTAAGTCATCCCACATTTAATCTGTTTATTATTGATCTTGTTCGTCAAGAAAGAGAAATAATAATGATCATCATCAGCAGGTTGCATTTCTAAATCATCATAATTAATTGTATTGCCATCTAGTCTAGGAGGCGTTCCGGTTTTTAATCTACCAATTTGCATTTTAAATTTTGCTAGTTGCTCACTTAAACCGGTAGATGGTTTTTCATCGTACCGACCAGCTGGTATCTGTGTTTCACCTATATGTATTAAACCATTCAAAAAAGTGCCCGTAGTAAGGATTAGTTCCTTAGTTTTTATTTCTTTGCCGCTCTGACAAACAAATCCTATAATTTTGTTGTTATCAAACAAGAATTTTACTACTGGATCGGCTACAACCTCTAAATTTTCATAATTTAATAAAATCTTTTGCATATGCTCTTTGTAAAGAGCTCTGTCTGATTGAGTCCTTGGTCCTTGAACAGCTGGGCCACGACTTCTATTTAATAATCTAAATTGAATACCTGATTTATCAGCTACTACTCCCATCACACCATCTAAAGCATCGATTTCTCTCACAAGATGTCCTTTACCAAGTCCTCCTATAGCGGGATTACACGACATTTCACCAATAGTTTCGATTTTATGCGTAAAAAGAGCAGTATTTACGCCCATTCTAGCGGAAGCAGCTGCTGCCTCACATCCGGCATGTCCTCCGCCTATAACTACCACATCATAGCTTTGTTTTGTCATTCTGTGAATGTAAACCTCTAGATTGAGAATACAAGAGGTATTTTATTTACCGATACAGAAGTCTTTGAATATAGATCCAAGTATTTCTTCCACATCTACCTTACCGACGATGCTACCAAGATGTCGTGTGGCCATTCTCAGGTCTTCTGCTGCTAATTCGAGGTCTTTGTTTTGATCCTTTTTAAGAAAATTATCAATTTCTTTTAAACAATCACTGAGCTTAACTCTGTGCCTTTCTCTAGTAATTAAAGCGCTATTATTAGATGTAAATTTTTTGCTTAACTTAGCTTTGATCAAATCTATTAATTTATCGATATTTTTATTATTTTTTACTGAAGCTAAAACTGTATCAACATTAAATTTATGATTTTGTTTATCTGAAACATCTGATTTATTTAAAAAAATTATAGTATCTCTATTAATCATATTCTGTATTTCTTTATTAATTTGTTTTGACGAATTATCAATGACTATTATATTTAAATCTGCTTCTTTTGATTTTCCTAACGCTAAAGAAATACCTTTTTTTTCAACTTCATTTTTAGCTTCTCTTATACCAGCAGTATCAGCCAGAATTACAGGATATCCATCCAAATTTAAATAGGTTTCTATAACATCTCTAGTCGTACCAGCCTCATCTGACACAATTGCTACTTCTCTTTTTGAAAGTAAATTTAGTAATGATGATTTCCCCGCATTAACTTCTCCTGTTATTGAAACCCTAAAACCGTCTCTAATTTTTTCTCCAACTTTATTATCTTCAATTATTTTTGTAATTTCTGAATGAATTTCTTTAATTGATTTGTGTGCATCTTTTAGTACTTTTTCTGGAAGATCTTCCTCTGCGAAATCAATTTTTGCTTCTATAAAAGCAAGGGATTTTATAATTTTTTCCCTCAAATCATTATAATAATTTGATGCATTGCCCTGAACTAATTTAACTGCCTGTTGTCTTTGTAGTTCCGTCTCGGAATGGATTAGATCTCCTATACTTTCTGCTTTTAACAAATCAATTTTATCATTTTGAAATGCAATTTTAGTGAACTCACCTGGTTCAGCTAATCTGCAGTTTTTTTGCTCAGAAAGTACTCTTAATAATGCGTTTATTACTGCGTTGCTTCCATGGATTTGTAATTCTGCTAGATCTTCTCCAGTATAGCTGTTTGGCCCGGGAAACCACAATAATATAGCCTCCGGATCTATTACATTACCATTGTTAGGATTATAGAACTTACAAAAATTAACTTCGTTAGACTTTATATCTTTAGACTTAGTCAAATTTTGACAAATCTTGAGTGTTTCACTGCCTGATATTCTAACGATAGCTATTCCAGAGGGACCTCTACCCGAAGATAACGCGTAAATGTTCATTTTATTATAACGATAAACCTCGATTAGAGATTATTTTACTGAATTTTTTTAATGTCTCATTGTTCTTAATATTTTTTACAATAATTTCTTTAAAGGGATCTAAATATTTATTTTGTTTAAAAAAGCTGTGAGTAACATCGATACCTAAACTCATAATAGTATTTTCAGGTTTTCTACTATTATAAAAATCATTTAGGGCATAGCTATTTTTAATAGAGATACCTAAACCCACGTAATATTTTATAATCTCTTTTAATTTTTTTATATCCCTTAGAACTAGATTAAAGCCCTGACCGGCTACAGGATGGATAGTGTGCAAACCCTCACCAAGAATTAATATATTTTTTTGATGATACTGTCGTCTTAAACTAAGAGAAATAGGATACGACTGAATATTACTAATAGTAATATCTTGTTTGTTCTTCAACAATTCTACTATTTTGTTTTTTACTAAAGTTGAAATTTTTTTTAAATTATTTTTGAAGAAATGTTTTTTTACACTCCAAACAAAAGAGAAATAATTTTTTGAAAAAGGCAGTATAGCTAACGGACCTTCTTTTAAAAAGAATTGGCTTGTGTTAATTTTCTTAAAATTATGTTTTACATATCCTGTAATAGCTATTTCTTTATAGTCTTTCTTGATAGATCTAATTTTTGTTATGTCATTGTAAATGTTAGATTGTCGACCTATACATAGGATAATCAAATCATAATTTTTTAATTCATCTAAGTTTTTTAAATTTTTTCTGATTAATTTAATTTTATTTTTTGAAATTTCTTTCAATAATACACTTTTAATTTTATCATTTTCAAAAACATACATTAAATTAGAGTTTGCTTCGTTTAGATTTAAAAAATTTATATTTTCTTTAGATGTTTCGTAAAAAAGGTCAATTTTTTGTGAAGGCCAGAACAACTTTTGTTCCATGCTTTTAATATTTTGATTGATAAACTTATAATTTGTATCTGATATGGCAGTGGTCCTTTTATCAGCGTTTTTAATGCCTTTTTTAGCTATTAAATTTACCTCTACACCCGATACTTTAGATAAAATTACAGCTGTCATTAAGCCTGAAAGACCGTCTCCGACAATACATATTCTTTGTTTTATCATATTAAAATTTTTAACACTTTCATAAAAATGGTAAAAAGTACGTAATCGATTCGTAATGAATACAAACTTTTTAGATAGTTTAACAAATTTTTTGAAAAAGCGAACCTTTGAATTACTAGGTTTAATCCTAGTTTTAACAAGTGTCGCACTCGCAATAGCTTTTACAACATATTCTCCTGAAGATCCTTCGTTCATTTATGGGGATAGAAGTTTCGAGATCCAAAATTTTTTTGGGATTTATGGAAGTAGTGTTGCAGATTTTTTATTACAAAGTTTCGGTTTGGCCTCTTTTTTATTATTACTTAATTTTTTATTTTGGGGATTAGATTTAATTATTAAGAAAGAATTAAGAAGAATAATTTTAAAACTATTTTTAGTTGTAGCATATTTAACTGTTGGAACAGTTTTTATCTATTTAACATTCGATAATTCTTTTTGGTTAATTGATAATGGCAATTCAGGTTTCGTTGGAAAAATAACATATAACTTTATTAATACTTGGGCTCCGTGGATTGATAATACATATTCAATTTATGGACTGCTTTTACTAACTATTATTTTTTTTTCATTTTCAGCAGATATTAATTATAAAAAAGTATTCTTAGTAATTATTTCACTTTTTAAAAGAAAGCCTGTGGAAAATATTGAACCAGATTTTAGTAAAATTAATATTGAAGACCAGCCACAGACATTGGAAAAACCACAACAATCTTTTTCATTTGATACTGACACAAGTTCCAAAACAGAGCGAGTCACTACAAATAATAAATATAAATTACCAGATATAAATTATTTAGAAAAAAATTTATCTAAACTTAGTTCTGACGGAAATAAAAATCGTCCTGACGCTGAGTTTATGGAAAAAATATTATTAGACTTTGGTATAGACGGAAAAATTAAAACAATAAATAATGGTCCTGTAGTAAGCCTTTATGAATTTGAACCAGCGCCAGGTGTAAAAGTATCAAAAATAATTAATTTATCTGAGGATTTAGCAAGAAATACTAGTTCAACTTCTACAAGAGTCTCCGTCATTCCTGGAAAAAATACTGTTGGAATTGAAATTCCTAACGAAGAAAGGGAGGGCGTATCACTACGAGAAATAATTTCTTATGATAAATTTCAAAAGAAAGATGTGAGTCTTCCAATAGCACTAGGTAAAAGTATTTCAGGAATGCCAATTGTTGGTGATTTAACATCAATGCCTCATCTTTTAATTGCAGGTACCACTGGTTCAGGAAAGTCTGTTTGCATTAATACAATAATTGTTTCTCTACTTTACAAACTAAGTCCAGACCTTTGTAAATTTATTTTAATTGATCCCAAAATGTTAGAGCTATCTACTTATGAAGGAATACCTCATTTATTAACTCCAGTTATTACTGATGCTAAAAAAGCTACATCAGCTTTATCTTGGACAGTAAAAGAAATGAACAGTAGATATAAATTAATGAGCAAGGTAGGAGTAAGAAACATTGATGGCTATAACTCTAAGCACAAACTTAAAATGCCTTACATCGTTGTAGTAGTTGACGAGATGTCAGATTTAATGCTTGTAGCTGGAAAAGAAATCGAAAACTATATTCAAAAATTATCACAAATGGCAAGAGCTGCAGGAATTCATATCATCATGGCTACTCAAAGACCAAGTGTTGATGTAATAACAGGTACAATAAAAGCAAATTTCCCTACAAGAATATCTTTCCAAGTAAGTTCCAAAATTGATAGTAGAACCATTTTAGGGGAGCAGGGTGCCGAACAATTACTTGGAAAAGGAGACATGTTATTCATGTCATCAGCAAACAGAATAGTTAGAATTCACGGTCCTTATGTATCTGAGCAAGAAATTGAGAAAATTACAAACTCATTAAGAGCACAAGGAGAGCCAGATTATATGGAAGAGATTACTTCCCAAGAAACAACTGAAAGCTCATTAACTCCTGGAAGTGAGGGAGATGAAGATGAATTATTTAATCAGGCTGTAGAAATTATTAAAACAGAGGGGAAAGCTTCTACAAGCTTTTTACAAAGAAAATTACAGATAGGATACAATAGAGCTGCTAGAATTATTGATATGATGGAAGAAAAGGGTATTGTTAGTAAGGCAAATCATGTTGGTAAACGTGAAGTTCTTTAAAAAAAAATTTTTAATCTCGTTTTTTCTATTAATAACAACGAGTCTGTTAGCTAATGAAAAAGATCAAATAATTACTCAATTAAATAGTTTAAATTCTTTAGAATTTACATTTGATCAATTAATTAATGAAAAAAAAGAAAAAGGAAGTTGTCTTCTAGAATTTCCTGGAAAATTAAAATGCAATTATTTTGACGATAAGAAAAAAGAGCTAGTTATTAATAATAAGAGGTTAGCAATAACACAAAAGAGGTATAATAAGACTTACCATTATCCTATTTCAAAATCTCCATTCCTGAATATTTTATATAAGGATAAACTCTTAGCAATAGTACAATCAGGGGAACTAGAGTTAACTGATGAAATAATTAAGCTTGTTTTTTTTAGTGATAACGAAATTACAGTTTTTTTCGACAAAAAAAATCTGGATTTAAAAGGATGGGAGATTAAAGATCAATACAACAATAATATAAATTTCTCTCTTAACATTGTTGCTAAAAATGACTCTTATAAAAGAGGCACCTTTAAAGTACCTGAAATAAACTAAGCTACAAAATCAATTTCTTCTTCTTTAAAAATTTCAAAGCCTTTAGATTTATAATTTTGTAATGCATGTTTGTGGTCTAAACTACAAGTATGAACCCACATTCTTTCAGGATTTTTTCTTGATGCGCTTGCAATAGCATGATTTACAAGTGTTGAGCCAAGCTTCAAACCTCTAAATTCTTTTAGAACTCCTAGATTGATAAGCTCCACTTCATTTGATCCAGGATGATATTCTTGTTCATAATATCCCACTAGATCTTCACCTTTTTTAAGAACATGCGTTTCTAAATTTTTATTTGTAACATACTTTACCCATTCGCTATCAGACCATAGTAATCTGTCTCTCCAATAGTGATCTACACCTATTTGTTTGTAGAAAAATCTGTTTAAGTGGAAATTATCTTTATCATCTAAAATAATTTGAAAATTTTCAGGAAGATTTAAATCAACTGTTTTTGAAAAATCTTTAATTTCTAAAAAATATCTTTTTACTCTTGAAACCATCAAATTACCATCTTCCCAATCTTTTCACCTGCAAATATATGAAAATGCAAGTGAGGAACTTCCTGCCCACCATCGTTACCGATATTAGTTAAAGCCCGGTAACCTTTATCGTTTGCACCCATCAAGTTTGCGACATGCGTCACTGCTTTATTTAGCTCTACAATCTCTTTATCTGAGGCTTTGCTGTTGAAATCATCAAGATCAACGTATTCACCTTTAGGAATAACTAAGACATGTATTTTCTTTTGAGGATTAATATCATGAAAAGCTAAAACATGATCATTTTCATAAACTTTTTTACACGGAATTTCTCCTCTTAGAATTTTAGCAAAAATATTATTTTTATCGTAACTCATTTTTGTCTTTTCTTAAGTTCACTCATCACATCTTCAATTTTTATGTTATTAGCCTCTAAGTAAACCATTAAATGATAAACCACATCGGCAGCTTCGTGTATCTTATTTGAATTTTTTTCCACAGATTCTATTAATTCGCCTATTTCCTCTTTTACTTTTGCAACACTTAGGTTTTTATCGTTCAAAAGTTTATTAGTATAAGACTTTTCTGGAGAAGAATTTTTTCTCTCTCTGATTGTTTTGATTAATTGTTCTAAGTTTTCAAACATTTTATAACCTTACTGATACATTTTTAGAATTCAAATATTCTTTAGCATCTTTGATTTTATATTCGCCATAATGAAAAATAGAGGCCGCTAAAACTGCACTTGCTCCACCTTTAACTATGCCATCATATAAGTGATCTAGAGTTCCAACTCCACCGGAAGCTATTACAGGAATATTAGTGTTATTCGTAATTATTTTTAATAAATCAACATCGTAACCAGATTTAGTTCCATCTTTATCCATTGAAGTTAATAAAATTTCTCCAGCTCCATTTTCTTCTACTTTTTTAGCAAACTCTACTGCATCGATACCAGTTTTATTTCTTCCACCGTGTGTAAATACTTCCCATTTATTATCTGAAACTTTTTTTGCATCGATCGCAACAACAATGCATTGAGATCCAAATTTTTTTGAAGCTTCCTTAATGAAGTCGACATTTTTTACAGCAGCAGTATTAATAGAAACTTTATCTGCACCGGCTAACAATAAATCGGTAATATTTTGAATAGTTCTAACTCCACCTCCAACAGTTAAAGGAACGAAACATTCTTTCGCAGTTTTTCTAACAATATCAATAATGGTCTCTCTATTTTCATTTGAAGCGGTAATATCAAGAAAACAAATCTCGTCAGCGCCACCGTCGCTATAAATTTTAGCTTGTTCTACTGGATCTCCAGCATCTTTTAACTCAACAAAGTTAATGCCTTTAACGACTCTTCCATTTTTAACATCAAGACAAGGTATAATTCTATTTTTAAGCATCAATCTCCTTTGCTAAATCATCTAGTTTAATATCACCATCATAAATGGCTTTGCCAACAATTATACCTTCGATTTTATTATTGTTTAATTCTTTAGCTTTCTTAACATCGCTTATTGAAGAAACACCTCCTGAGATTACAACAGGACAATTAGAAAGCTCTGCAATTTTTACAGTCTCGTCTAAGTTAGGGCTAGTTTTCATTCCATCTCTATTAATATCTGTGTAAATTATTCGACTTACTCCGTAATTACTTACTTCTTTAAGAAAATCTGTGGTTTTAACATTAAGATTTTCTTTCCAGCCTGACACGGAAAGATTTCCATCCTTTTCGTCTAGCCCTAAAGCAATTTTACCTTTAAATTTTTCACAGGCCTTTTTTAAAAATTCTTTATTTTTAATCGCACCGCTCCCTAAAATTACCTTTTCAACGCCTGTATCAATATATTGCTTAATACTATCGAGAGATCTAACACCACCGCCTATTTCAATCTTCAAATCATATTTACTTACTATTTCTTTTATAATATTTAAATTGACTGTTTGACCCGTTAAAGCTCCGTCTAAATCAACAATGTGTAAGTTTTTAAAACCATGATCTTTAAACTTTGCTGCTTGCTCAATGGGTGAAATTTCATATTCAGTTTTATTTTGGAAGTCACCTTTGATTAATCTTACACATTTCTTATCTTTTATATCTATTGCAGGAAATATTTTCATTATAATTTTAAAAAGTTATCAATTACTTTTAATCCGATTTTATCACTCTTCTCAGGGTGAAACTGTGTTCCAAATAAATTATCTTTCTCGACAGAACAGACAATTTTTGAAGAGTAATTTGTTATAGCTGAAATGACTGACTTATCTTCAGGAATAAACTCATAACTGTGAACGAAATACATATGAGATTTATTTTTTATATCTTTAAATATTTTGCTTTCTTTTTGAATTTCAATTTCGTTCCAACCAATATGTGGAAGTTTAAATTTTCCTTTTTGATTATCAATTCTAGAAACTTTCCCAGGAATCCAACCTAATCCTTTTGTTTCTGCCTCTTCATACCCAATATCTGCGAACATTTGTAGGCCTACACAAATTCCTAATAAAGGCTTCTTATTTGTAATTGCAAAATCTTTTAGCGTGTCAACTAATCCAGAAATTTTATTTAAAGAGTCTACGCAGCTTTTGAAAGAACCTTGCCCTGGTAAAACAATCTTGTCACTAAACTTAATTTTTTTGATGTCTGAAGTTACCTCTAAATTAACTTTACCTTTAGCTACCTCTGCAAAAGAGTTTATGACAGAGCTAATATTGCCCGATTGGTAGTCAACAATTGTGACGTTCATCAATTTTAAATAGAGCCTTTTGTCGAAGGTATTGAGTTTTTAATTCTTTTATCAATCGCTAAAGCATCTTTTAATGATCTAGCTAAACCTTTATAACATGACTCAATCTTGTGGTGACTATTTTCACCGTAAATATTTTCTATATGTAAAGTAACTCCTGCTGATTGTGAAAATGCCTGGAACCACTCTTTAAATAATTCTGTATCCATCTCACCAAGTTTCTCAACCGGTAGATTTACTTTCCAGATTAAATAAGGTCTATTCGATACATCTATTGAGACTCGGCTTAAGGTTTCATCCATTGGAATCATTGTTGATGCATATCGTGTAATTCCTTTTCGATTACCTGCTGCTTTTTTAATAGCTTCACCAATTGCTATACCTGTATCTTCAGTAGTGTGGTGTAAATCTATATGCGTGTCACCTTTTGCTTTTACTTCTAGATCTATTAAAGAGTGCTTTGATAATTGCTCCAACATGTGGTCTAAAAAACCTATTCCAGTTTTAATTTTATACTTTCCTTTTCCGTCTAGATTAACCGCGACAGAAATACTGGTCTCTTTTGTTTTTCTTGTAATTTTTGCTTTTCTACTCATAAACTATGCCTGATTTACCTTTGATATATATTTAAATAGTCATTTTATCAATAAATCACTATTGAAGATCTCAAAATAATCTCCACATATAACTTCATGAATACAGCTGAAAAATGGCACGGTACTACAATTGTCCTACTTAGAAAGGGCGGGGAGACCATTGTAGCAGGTGACGGCCAAGTCAGTCTTGGAAATACAGTTTTAAAAAGCAAGGCTAAGAAAGTTAGAAAAATTGAGAGCAGAGGAGTTATCGCAGGATTCGCTGGCTCAACTGCAGATGCTCTAACTTTATTTGAAAGACTTGAGGCAAAATTAGAAAAACATGCAGGAAACTTACAAAGAGCGGCTGTTGAGTTAGCAAAAGATTGGAGAAGTGATAAATTTTTAAGAAGATTAGAAGCTTTAATGGCTGTGGCGGATAAAAATCACAGCTTCATAATTTCTGGAACTGGTGATGTTTTAGAACCGGAAGATGGGATAATCGGAATTGGATCTGGAGGAAATTATGCCCTTGCAGCTGCAAAAGTATTAATCGAGACTGATATGAAAGCTGAAGAGATAGTAAAGAAAGCTTTAAAAGTTGCCTCTGATATTTGTGTGTTTACAAACAATAATGTAACAATGGAAAAAATTTAGATGTCTAAATCAAAGAAAGAAGCTAATTTAAAATTGGTTAAAGGATCTAAAGAAGACAGATCAAAAGTTAGCGCTTTATCGCCTAGAGAAATCGTATCTGAGTTAGATAGATATGTTATAGGTCAAAAAGATGCAAAAAAGGCAGTAGCTGTTGCACTAAGAAATAGGTGGAGAAGACAAGCGCTCACTGATGAAATGAGAGATGAGGTGTTGCCAAAAAATATTCTTATGATTGGTCCAACTGGTGTCGGTAAAACTGAAATTTCAAGAAGACTATCAAAATTAGCCGAGGCACCATTTATAAAAGTTGAAGCTACAAGATTTACTGAAGTAGGATATGTGGGTAGAGATGTAGAACAAATTGTGAGAGACTTAATTGAAATTGCAATTGCAATGGAAAGAGAAAGAAAAAGAAGAGAGGTCAAAGCTAAAGCGGAGTTGAAGGCAGAAGAAAAAGTATTAGATGCATTAGTTGGTAACAAAGCAAGTGTTGCTACTAGAGAAAGTTTTAGAAAAAGGCTCAGAAATGGCGATCTAGATAGTAATGAAATTGAAATTGAAGTTCAGGATACGTCTTCTGGATTGCAAAGTTTTGAGATACCTGGGATGCCAGGTGGCAATGTTGGAATGGTAAACTTAGGAGATATCTTAGGAAAATCTATGGGAGGCAAGAAAGGAAAAAAGAAAAAAATGTCCGTTAAAGAGTCTCATGGGATTTTAGTCGCTCAAGAGTCAGATAAAATGATTGAGGAAGACAAAATCATTAAAGAGGCTAAAAAAGCTACTGAGGAAAACGGAATAGTATTTTTAGATGAGATTGACAAAGTTTCAGCAAGAAGTGATAGAGTAGGAGGAGATGTCTCCAGAGAAGGAGTTCAAAGAGATTTATTACCTCTTATTGAAGGTACGACTGTAAGTACAAAACATGGTCCTATAAAAACTGATCATATTCTATTCATCGCATCGGGTGCTTTCCAATTAGCAAAACCATCTGATCTTCTACCTGAACTGCAAGGAAGATTGCCGATCAGAGTTGAGCTAGATGCTTTAAATGAGGATGACTTTAAAAGAATTCTAAAAGAGCCAGATAATAGTTTAATAAAGCAGTACAAGGCGTTATTAAAAACTGAAGATGTGAATCTTGAATTTTCAGAGGATGGGATCGATATGCTCGCAAAAATCTCTGCTGAAGTAAATTCGTCTGTTGAAAATATTGGTGCAAGAAGACTTCATACAATTATAGAAAAAGTTTTAGACGACATAAGTTTTAATGCCACAGATAAAGCTGGAGAAACAATTACAGTAGACAAAAAATTTGTACAAGATAATTTAGGTAATCTAGTTAAAGATACAGATCTTTCTAAATTTATTTTATAAACTTTTAAGCTTAACAACTATCGCACCTTCTCCACCCTCTTTAATTGGAGCCTCCTTGATAGAAATTATTAAATCATTTAGCTCTTGGTTAGAACGTAAGAATTCAGGCACAGAAAATCTCAGTTTACCAAGATCTTGAGATGTATATACGTTTTTGTCATTTGAGGAATGGGTTCCTTTACCAGTAATAAGCAATATTTCTTTATAATTATTTTCAAAACATGAAAGAATAATATCTTTAACTTTAGTATTTGCGTCTTCTAAGCTGAAACCATGGAGATCAAATCTAAATCTGTGTTTTTTGACATGTTCTGTTTGAATATTTTTATCTTTGTCGTAAATGTCTGAAGGATCATTTACATATTTTTCCCAAGTTTCTTTATCTTCTTGTGAAAGATCCTTTTTTTTATTCACTTGCTGATTATTTCAGATAAATACCAGTTTGGACTATTATTGTTAATATTTTTTGTAAATTTCCAGCTATCAGTTACAAACTTTATTTTATCAGGATTTCCTTCGATAATCTTATCATCTTTGTCTCTTTTCACTGAAATTACTTCGGCCACAAATTTTACCGTAGCAAACAAATTATCTTTAATTTTTTCATACTTTTCAACGGACGATTCTTTTACACCGATAAATGTAAATTCTGACTTTATATTTTCTTTGTTTCTAACTTTAATAGCCTCTGAGAAATTTGAAAACATATTCGCCGTTAACAAAGCTTTTAATTTTATTAAATCTCCAGATGCGAAAGCGGTAAGAATACTTTCATAAGCTATTTCAGCGCCTCTCAAAAATTCTTTTTTATCTTTGCCTTCTAATATTTCAAGATTTTGTTGTGTAGGTTTAGTGTCTTGTTGAGGCATACTAAACTTTTTTTCTGCAAAGTTAGGGTAAACTTTTGACTCATGCCCAGTTTTTCTTCCTAAAATGCTTCTTAACCGTAAGATTATAAATCCTGCGATCATTCCTAGTAAAATTATGTCTAAATAACCAAAATTGTTGCTCATTATTTGATAAATATACATGAATAATATAATTTTGTATCAGACAAATGAACACATTTTTCCTAATTTTTATTGGTTTACCCGCCTTGGAGATATTTTTAATGATTAAAATAGGAGGTGAAATAGGTGCATTGAACACAGTAGCGCTTATTTTTCTAACAGCAATAATTGGCCTTTATTTTGCAAAAATTCAAGGTGTTCAGACCTTAAGGTCAGCAGTATCAAGTGTTTACCAAAATAAAGCTCCAATTTACGAAGTGATTTCTGGTGCATCAATAGCTTTTGCAGCACTATTGTTAATTATACCTGGTTTTTTTACAGACTTGATAGGGTTCTTTTTTTTAATCCCATTTACAAGAAATATTTTTTTTAGATTAGCTATTAAAAAGGAAGTTAAAAAAAGTGAGGGTAAAAATAATAGAATTATTGATGGGGAAATAATTGATAAAGACAAAGATGAACTATAAAATAATAGGTAAATATATAAAGGAAGTAAATTTCAAAATTCCAAACCCGAAAGCTTTTTTCTCTTTATCTAAGAACATTGTTAATTACAGAATAAATATTGATATTAAAAGCAATCAAATTAAACAAAATATTATTGAAGTTTTAACATCTTTACAATTAATACCTACAAGAGATGATTTTGAAAAAATAAATACTAAAATCGTTTTTTCTGCAGTTGTTGAACTTTTAAGCGATAAAATCGATAAATCTGAAATGGAAAAAATTATTTTGATTAATGTTCCATCTGAAATATATAGCGAATTAAGAGGAATTTTTGTATCCCTTTTTGAAAGTTCTGGCTTCAAAGATATTAAAGTAAATAAGGATGTAAATTTTCAAAAGCTGTTTGAAGCAAGGAAAGTTCAGTAAAAATTTTTTTTCAATTCTCTTTTTAAAAATTCTCGATGTTGCTTGATTTCTCTTTCAGATATATTGAAAATATTTTTATTATAGCTTTTGTCTTTGATTATTTTTTGATCTTCTTTCTTAGCTGAAAGATTAAAACTAGGCTCTTTAACACCTAATAAATTAATATAGACTTCTCTTAAGAGTTCGCAATCTAGTAAAGCATTATGTTTCGTTCTTCTAGAAATATCTATATTAAATTTTCTGCAAAGCGCATCTAAAGAGTTCGAAGTACCTGGAAATTTATTTCTTGCTATTTCAAGCGAGTCGACAACAAAATTTTTGTCAACTTTTTCTTTTTCAATATTTTGAAGTTCTCCATTTAAAAAACCTAAATCAAAAGGAGCATTATGAATTATTATTTTTTTTCCCTTAATAAAGTCTAGAAACTCATCTGCCACTTGTTCAAATGTTGATTGATTTTTTAAAAATTCTTGTGAAAAACCGTGTATATCGAATGCTTCCTTTGGAACATTTCTTTTGGGATTTATCAACTTATGAAAGACCTTTCCTGTAGCAACAAGATCTCTGGTTTCTACACACGCGATCTCAACAATTTTATGTCCTTCTTTAAATGATAAACCTGTAGTTTCCGTATCTAAAAATACTTCATTCATATTTTTCAAATATATCTAATAAATCTTTTTTTAAAATCATTAAATTATTTTCATTAACAATTACATGATCACAGAATTTAACTTTTAGGTTGTCCTTAATTTGTTTATTATTGAGAACATTAAAAAGTCTACTTGAGCCACCCTTTTTTTTAAATCTTTTTAATCTTATTTTTTTATTAGCTTTAATAAAAATTATTAAATCAAAAAATTTCATTAGTTTACTTTCAATTAACAGTGGTATCTCAAAAAAAATAAATCTTTTTGTTCTATTTTTGATGAAAAATTTATTCATTTCTTTTCTTACTAGAGGATGAATTATTTTTTCGAGTTTTTTAATAGTGGTTCTATCGTGTAGAATTTTTTTTCTTAAAGTTTTTTTTATGTTATGTTTTTTACTTATTTTAAAATTTTTACAAATAATTTTTTGAAATGAAACTTTTTTATATAATTTATTAACTATTTCATCAGCGCTAAAAAGAGGGCCTTTATATTTGGCAAGTATTTTGCTTGCTGTTGATTTGCCTGAAGCTAATGAACCAGTTATACCGATTTTTTTCATTTAAGATTATTGTGTAATAGTTCAATTAATTTTTGATCAATCTCAGGATTTATTTTAGTCCATAAATAAAAGGATTTCTGTCCTTGATAAATGAACATATCTAACCCATTAAATACTTTAATATTTTTTTCTTTGAGGGATTTTAATGTCTTGGTTTCTAATGGATTATAAATAGTGTCTATGTATATCAAGTTTTCTTTCACATCTAAAAAGTCAAAGTTAAAATCATTACCGTCTTTTAAGCCTAAGCTTGTTGCATTAATGATAACTTCAAATCTTTTGATGCTCTTTTCCAAATTTTTAAACTCAATAATATTTAAAAACTTAAACTTTTTTTTTAAAAAAATACATTTTTCTAGAGTTCTGTTTGAAATAGAAATATTTTTTGCTCCAGATTTTTGTAAAGACAAAATTACTGAAGGGGAAACACCTCCTGCTCCGATTACTAATACATTTTTTTTTGAAATTTGATCAACTTCTTTTAAATACGCTGCTTGTAAACCAAAAACATCTGTATTCTCTCCCACTACTCTTTCCTGTTCATCTAAAAAAATAGTATTTACTGAACTTGTAGTTTCCGCATCGTTAACTAAACGATCTAAGTAAGAAACTATTTTTTGTTTAAACGGTAAAGTTATATTTACTCCACTTAATTCTCCTTGTTTGATCCTTTTTATTATAATCGACAACTCTGTTTCTTTGATTTGATGTAAAGAGTACTCTGCATCTATATTATATTTCTTAAACCAATAATTATGAAGAATTGGCGAAAGTGAATGTTTAAGAGGATTTCCAATAATTCCAAATTTTTTAATCATCTTTATATACTTTTATATAATTTATTATCTCTTTGATAGGCAAACCCATTATAGAATTTCGGTCACCTTTAATATGCTCGAATAATTCTTGGCCTTGTGCCTCTATCTGATAAACGCCATAAGCTAATAATGTTTTTGTTTCAATTTTTTCTAAATATTTTTCAAGATCCCTTTCCGATAATTTTTTCATTTTGAGCTCAGAGATATCTGAATAATTCCAAATCATAGCACCATTTTTAGATATGCAAACAGAACTGATTAAAAAATGTTTAGAATTATTTAATCTTTTTAAAATTTCAAAAGCCTCTTTTCTTGACTTAGGTTTGTTTATTATTTCATTATTATGAGCAACAACACTATCTGCTCCCAACACTAGCATTTCTGGGTGATTAGCGCTTACTTTTACTGATTTAATCTCAGCTAAATTTTTCGACACTTCTTGGGGGTCTGCGCCCTCAGCTAGAAGTGATTTCTTTATTTCATCTTCATCAACATTAGATACGATTACTTTATTGGATATGTTGTGTTTGTCTAAAATATCTTTCCTCACTCCACTTTTTGATGCTAAAATTATCTTCATTTGTTTTTTTTTATTTCAATAATTTTTAATATTGAGGCGGCTGTCTCCTCAACTGACTTTCTTGTAACGTCAATGATAGGCCAATTGTTTTTCTTAAATAAATTTTTAGAGTCTTCAATTTCTTTTTTTATGAATTGTAAATCAGTATAATCTTTTATATTATGATCATTCATTATTGCTACCCTATTTCTTCTAATGTCAGCTAACCTTTCAGGATCTGCAACTAAGCCAATAATGCAGGACTTAAAATTATTGATTAGATCTTTTGGTATATTTTGATTTGGAATTAAAGGTATATTTATTGTCCTATAGCCTCGATTAGCTAAGTAAATTGATGTTGGGGTTTTGCTCGTCCGACTCACTCCTAATAAAATTACATCAGCATTATTTAGATCATCTATCTTTTTTCCATCATCGTGCGCCATGGTAAATTGTATAGCTTCAATCCTTCTATAGTAGTCATCATCTAACACATGTTGGGCGCTAGGTTTGTGTATCGCTTTTTGATTCAATAACTTTGAAAAGCTTAGGATTAAATTGCCAAGAATTCCAAAACAAGGCACTTTACTTGCCTCGCTTTGTCTTGAAATATACTTAGCTAACTTAGTCTCTACAATTGTATATAATATCAGTGAATTTTCTACATTGTTACATTCATTGATTATTTTATCTATTTGTTGTTCGGTTCTCACAAATGCATATTCTTTTTTTTCATACTCAAAATTGGCAAATTGCGACTTTAGTGATAAAAAAATTCTATCAAGGGTTTCACCTGTAGAGTCAGACACAAGATATACATTGTATTTTTCGTTCATATAGTTGTTAATAAATAAACAATAAACGATGTTTCTACACTTATCTCGAAAAAAGATTTAAAAAGATTAACATTAATTAACATTGTTTTAACATTTTGTTCGATGTTAATAGTGTCATTCTACTAATGTTTATAAAATTATAAAAGTATGAAAATAGACCTTTTTTCTTCAACGACGCTATTTTTAGAATGTATAAATTGTGTATAAAAAGTTGTAATAGTAATAAACAAGACCTATCACAGAAACTATGCTTCAAAGTTTTATATTATATGTATGAGTAATCTTAAGAAAATTTTAGTGAATAGAATTTCTTGTAAACACGTATGGTTTATGAGACAAGCAGGTAGATATCTCCCGGAATTTAGGAAGATTAGAAAAAAAAATAAAAATTTCATTAAACTTTGTCTTAATAGTAAATTAAGTTCCGAAATAACATTACAACCAATAAAAAGATTTAATTTAGACTCGGCTATAATTTTTTCGGATATTTTAATGATTCCTTATGCTCTTGGACAGAAAGTAGAATTTGAAAAAAATAGAGGACCAAAACTTAATAAATTTAATTACAAAACATTTTTAGAAACAGGAGAAACAGATTTTTTAAAAAAGCTAAACCCAATTTACAAAGCAATAAAAAAAGCGAGAAGAGGGCTGAAAAAGGAAAAATCGCTTATATGTTTTATAGGGGCTCCATGGACATTAATCGTCTATATGTTTCATCTTAAAAATTCAAACGACAATTTAAATATAAAAAGATTTAGATACAAAAAAGGGGACATTGATAAAATTATTAATAAACTAATAAAATTTTGCTGTTTACACATAAAAAATCAAATTAACGCTGGCGCCGATGTTGTACAAATTTTTGATTCTTGGGCAGGATTAATTCCAATAAATGAAGTAAATGCATATTGCTATTTACCTAATGCAAAAATTGTTAAATTTTGTAAAAAAAACAAAATTCCAAATATTTGTTTTCCCAAAGGGATAAAGAAAAGATATGAGAGATTTAACAAAGTGGTAAAACCAGATGGATTGAGCATAGATTTTAAAATAGACCCTATGTGGGCAAAGAAAAAGCTTAAAGGCGTCGTATTGCAAGGGGGATTAGACCCTAGAAAATTATTATCTTCAGAAGAAGAAATGATTAAAGGGGCGACGAAATACATTGAGACATTTAAAGATATTCCGTATGTTTTCAATTTAGGACACGGTTTACTTCCAGAAACAGATCCTGGTAAACTAAAGAAATTAATTAAATTTTATAGGAATTTTTAAGATGGATAAAGATCACCCTAAAGTTAAATTTGGAAAAACAGGAGTCTTAATTATTAATTTGGGAACCCCGGATTCAACGAGTTGGTGGGATATAAGAAAATATCTTAAAGAATTTCTTTCCGATAGACGGGTTATAGAATTAAACCCAATCATTTGGCAATTAATTTTGAATTTATTTATTTTAACGTTTAGACCTTCAAAGACTGCACACGCATATAAAAAAATCTGGATTAAAGAAACAAATCAGTCTCCATTATTATATTTTACAAAGAGCCAATCAGATAAATTAAAAGAAAAAATCGGTAACGAAAATGTAATCGTAGATTTCGCAATGAGGTATGGAAATCCAAGCATTAAATCTCGGTTATATACATTACAAACAAAAGGTTGTGAAAACATAATAATCTTACCTTTATATCCACAATATGCAGCTGCAACCACAGCTACAGTTTGTGATGAAGTTTATAGATCTCTAATGAAAATGAGATGGCAACCAAGCTTACAAATTGTTCCACATTATGAGAGCGAACCATTGTATATTGAAGCAATAGTTAACAGTATAAATAAGAAATTAGGTGAAATTAACTGGGAGCCAGAATTAATAATTTCCTCCTATCATGGAATACCAAAATCTTACTTTGACAAAGGTGACCCATATCATTGCTATTGCCATAAAACCACAAGGTTAATGAAAGAAAAGTTTAATAAAATTAAAATTGAAACTACATTTCAATCAAGGTTCGGACCACAAGAATGGCTAACACCTTACACTGACAAAACTATTGAGGACTTGCCCAATAAAGGTATAAAAAATCTACTAGTAATTTGTCCAGGATTTGCCTCAGATTGTGTTGAAACTCTTGAAGAAATAAATATACAAGCCAGACAAAGCTTTCTTGATAATGGGGGGCAAAACTTTGATCTAATACCTTGTTTGAACGATAATTTCGATCATATTAAGTTATTTCAAAATTTAATCAGTAAATATTTGTAATTAATGAATTGGTACTTGTTATTTAAATCTTTACATCTAATCGCAGTAATTTCATGGATGGCTGGTTTACTATATCTTCCTAGAATTTTTGTTTACCATACCGAAGCCACCCATGATTCACAAAAATCAATTTTTAAAATTATGGAGAGAAAGCTTTACAATTATATAATGATGCCAGCAATGATTTTGTCTTGGCTTTTTGGTCTTTTGCTAATTCATACTTTAGGATTTACAATTTTCTCTGAAATTTGGATGCAAATCAAGGTCATAGCTGTAATCATAATGACATATTATCATTTCACACTAGGAAAATTTTTAAATGATTTTGCGAATAATAATAACAAAAAATCATCAAAATTTTTCAGAATTTACAATGAAATACCTACAATTTTACTTATTGTTGTTATATTTGTTGTAATTTTTAAGCCCATAATATAGGGGTTGAATTTCTTAAAAAAAAACATATATTCCAAATACATTTCTCAATCTTATAAAATTTCATGAACCTAAAAGAATTAAAGCAAAAAAATCCTGCAGAGCTTATTGGTGAGGCTGAAAAGCTAGGTATCGAAAACCCTAGTACCTTAAGAAAACAAGAGATACTTTTTGCAATTTTAAAAAAATTAGCTGAAAAAAATGAGCAAATTACTGCGACTGGAGTATTAGAGGTCCTCCAAGACGGTTTTGGCTTTTTGCGAGCTATAGAGTCAAATTATCTTCCCGGGCCAGATGATATCTACGTAAGTCCAAGTCAAATTAGAAGGTTTGGGTTACGAACAGGAGACTCTGTTGAAGGTGAAATTCGAGGACCTAAAGATGCAGAGAGATATTTCGCATTACTAAAAGTTAATAAAATTAATTTTGACGACCCCGAAAAAGGTAAGAATAAAATAGCCTTTGATAATCTTACCCCTTTATATCCAAATGAAAGAATTAAGTTAGAAGTAGAGATAACAAAAATAGAAAAGAAGCCAGATAATACCGCTAGATTAATAGATCTAGTAAGTCCAATTGGGAAAGGTCAGAGATCGCTTATTGTTTCACCTCCCAGAGCTGGTAAAACGATTATTCTTCAAAACATTGCTCAATCAATAACTGCTAACCACCCAGAATGCTACCTCATGGTTTTATTGATAGACGAAAGACCAGAAGAGGTTACAGATATGCAAAGATCGGTGAAAGGGGAAGTCGTTGCTTCCACTTTTGATGAGCCTGCTTCAAGACATGTTGCAGTTGCTGAAATGGTTATAGAAAAAGCAAAAAGGCTAGTAGAACACAAAAAAGATGTAGTAATATTATTAGACTCGATTACTAGGCTAGGAAGAGCCTATAATGCGGTAATACCTAGTTCAGGAAAAGTTTTAACAGGTGGCGTTGACGCTAATGCACTTCAACGACCCAAGAGGTTTTTTGGAGCTGCTAGAAATGTCGAAGAAGGTGGATCACTAACAATTATTTCAACAGCTTTAATTGATACAGGTAGCAGGATGGATGAAGTTATTTTTGAAGAATTCAAAGGAACCGGAAATTCTGAATTAATTCTCGATAGAAAAGTTGCTGATAAAAGAATTTATCCTGCTCTGGATATTACCAGATCAGGCACAAGAAGAGAGGAATTGTTATTCGCTAAAGATGAACTATCCAAAATGAATGTACTTCGAAGAATTATAAGTCCAATGGGCACTATGGATGGTATCGAATTCTTAATATCAAAATTAAAAAACACAAAAAACAACTCAGATTTTTTTGACTCAATGAACAAATCTGCAAATTAACTACTATTGAATTGTTTGATTTTTAAAGTTCACTTCATGTAAGTAAAAACTAATAATATTTTCTAAGGTATTAATTTTATCTTCCATAGTTACAGCTTCCAATAGTTTTTGCTTCTCTTCATTTGTAACCGGGGAGATCATAGAAAGTGTATTTATCTTTTGAATTTCATCTAATTTTTCAAATTCTTTCCAATTTAATAGAAGACCATTTTTTTTAAAAAATATTTTTGCTTTGCTCATTAAGCTTTCCGAACCCTTTTTGTCAGATAAGTTTTTTAAATCATATTCAAAATTCTTATAATCCACTTTAAACTCTCTATACAATTTATTATTCTCTATCTCTTCTAAGATTTCAAATCTTGTTATACCAGTTAAGTTAATTAGTATCCTGCCATCCTTGCTTTTTTGTAGATCGCTAATTTTACCTAAACAACCTACCTTGTATACTTCATCACCTTCTCTTTGAGACTGAACCATGCCCATTAATTTGTCTTTTTTAAATGTGTCATTTACTAAATCCAGGTATCTTTTTTCAAAAATATTTAATGGAAGATTTGTCTTTGGAAAATAGATTACACCGTTTAAAGGAAATACAGGAATAATTTTAGGGTAAATTTTCATGAAATTATTATAGTAAAAATTTGTCATCACTGATAGCGACATTTTATTTATGTTGACCATTCTTAAGGCCGTATATTATACTTCTTATATTAGGCGGGCATAGCTCAGTGGTAGAGCGTCTCGTTGCCAACGAGAAGGTCGAGGGTTCAAGTCCCTTTGCCCGCTCCAATTTATATGAGTGAATTATCAAAAAAAAAATGTGTCCCATGTGAAGGAAATATTCCTCCTTTCGATAAAAGTGAAATACACAATTACTTAAAGAAAGTAGATGGTTGGGACGTCAAAAGTAATCAAGATAATAGTTTTTATTTAGTGAAAGAATTCAATTTTAAAGATTTTAAAGAAAGTCAAAACTTTATAAATAAAATAGGTGATATTGCTGAGCAAGAAAATCATCATCCTGATTTATCTTTTGGATGGGGCTACTGCAAAGTTAAAATCTCCACTCATGCTATCAAAGGATTGGCCGAAAGTGATTTTATTTTGGCCGCAAAAATTGACGAAATTTAATCAGTGATTGAAGTGTCTAATCCCTGTAAATAGCATTTTAATCTTTGCTTTGTTTGCCTCCTTAATAACCTCTTGATCTCTTATAGAGCCTCCTGGCTGAACTATTACTTTTACACCAGACTTAATAAGTGTTCTAACAGCGTCTGCAAACGGGAAAAATGCATCGGATGCAGCTACTGAATTTCTAATTTTTTTTGTTTGAAAAAGCTTTGCTTTCTGTATAGCAATTTTACAACTATCCAACCTACTTGGTTGTCCAGCTCCAATTCCAATAGTCGAGAAGTTGTTACTTATTACAATCGCATTAGATTTAACATGTTTACAAATATTAAAAGCAAATTTAATTTCAGCTAATTCATTTTTATTAGGTTTGAGCTTGGTAACACATTTTAACTTTTTCTTGTCCAAGACCACGTTGTCTTTGCTTTGAATCAAAAATGATCTATCAAAAGATTTGATAGAATTTTTATTCTTAAGCTTGTATTTCGAAATGTCAATTATTCTTAAATTTTTTTTCTTTTTTAAAATTCTTAAAGAGGCAGCGTCATAACCTTTAGCCATTATAACTTCAATGAAATTTTTATTTATCTCAAAAGCTAGTTTCTTATTAATCTTATAATTACATGCAATTACGCCCCCAAAAGCACTTACAGGATCGCAAGCAAATGCATTTTTAAATGACACAATCGGTTGTTTGTTTTGTGATACACCACATGGATTTGCATGTTTAACTATTACAGTACCGGCTTTCCCATTTAAAGAGTCCAATGTTTCTAATGAGGAGTAAATATCATTTAAATTGTTAAAACTTAATTCTTTTCCATGCAGCTGATCAAAACCAAGATGTCTGTCGTTGTAATCATTCACATAAATCGAACTTTCTTGATGAGGGTTTTCACCATATCTAAGTCTTTTTAATTTTCTTCCAAAAATAGTTTTTCTTTCCGGGAACTGAATGCCTAATTTATCATTAAACCAATTGGCAATCATCGCATCATAATATGCAGTTAAGCCGAATGCTTTTGCTGACATTGTTTCTCTAAAATTTAAGCTCGTTTTACCTTTATTCTTTTTTAATTGTTTAATCAGTGGGATATAATCATTTTTATTAGTAATTATTGCTACGTTTTTAAAATTTTTTGCAGCAGCTCTAACCATAGTTGGTCCTCCGATATCTATGTTTTCAACAATATTTTTAGAATGTTTTGTTTCATTTACTACTTTTTGGAAAGGGTAAAAATTTACTATGATTAAATCGATAGGCGGAAATCCTTGTTTTGTCATTTCGTTTTTATGAGTCTTATTTTTTCTGTCGTGTAGAATTCCAGCATGTATTTTTGGATGAAGAGTTTTTACTCTACCATCTAACATTTCTTTAAATCCGGTATATCTTGACAATTCAGTGCATGCATAACCTAGATTTCTTATATACCGGAAAGTTCCACCTGAGCTTATAATTTTGATATTGTATTTTTTTAATGTTTTTAATAGTGGAATAATATTTTCTTTATCTGAAACAGAAATTAAGGCATTCTTAATTTTTAGATTCATAATTAAATTTTTTTCTTAATTTCCCAATTAAAAGATTTATTTTTATTAACTAAATTACCTGAAATAGTTATACAAGTGTTATCTAACATTTTTTTTCCTCCAAGATAAACACTTTTCTCTAACTCGATATTTTCATCTTTAACAGTGAAAATTAGAGATTTGTTCTTTGACAATTGGATTAAAGCACTATTGCCGCTCATAGTTTTCACTACAGAAAGTTTTGGATTTAAATGAAATCTAAAGACATACCTTATGGGTGTCCCATCACTCTTCTTTAAAATATGATCAATTCCTTGTAACTTATTTTTTCCAACATCCAAATAAATTTCCCTCTTATGAATGCAATTAAAATCCTTCTCATATCCATTATGAGAAATCGAAGACCCAATAACATCTTTATCATTTTTAATCTTTAACTCAGTGGTTTTAAAAGTATTTTTGATAGAGTTTCCAAAAGTACGATTTATCAACTTATTTCTCTCAAATTTTGTTATAGTTGTATCATTAATCGTAAGAGTAGATTGACTAGCCGTTAACCTACTCAAAAGCTCTGCTTTACGAGAAATTTTATCACCAAATCCACAATTAGTTACAATTTTAATACCATCAATAAAATATTCGAAAGAAAGTGGGCCAGATTGATAGTTCTTTGAAAAAGCTTTTTCTGGGGGGCCCCCAACATCAAAATAAAGATTTTGATTTTTTGTTTTTGCGTGGAAAATACCGCCAATAACGTCTTTTGCGTCTTTCTTGCTTGATTTAAAATCTTCAAGATACTTATCAAAATTATCTAATTTATTTTCGGAACCACCATTAAATAGTGGAAATTGATTATTTGGTGCTTTCAAAAATTTAATACATCTAAGATTTTTTCTTATTATATCATCAAGGAACTCTGGCATATAATGTTGCGCATCCTTAATGCTTTCATGACATAAAATTAAATACTTTGTAAAGTAAATGTGATCATTAGGACTTCTTGTTAAAGGAAATCCATCTTTATCAAAATAATTCTTAACAAATTTTTCTAGTTCTTTGACTCCAATTTTATAATTTTCCTCATATTCTTTAAATATTATTCCTGAAAGTGTAAGTGCGGAAAGTACTTCAATTCTTTTAATTGGGTCCTTCTCAAATTTAATATTTTTTTTTAAGTGATTACATTGACAAATTATGTTCTGGAACAAAGTTTTTTTAAAATCAAAAGTTCCATTGTTTATGATAATATCAATGTTGAGCATCCAACTAATTACTCGCGAACTTAAAGTTGAAGTTTCCCATATTTTTCTTTTAAAATTTGAATACTTTAGCATCCATAAATAAATAATTTTCTGAATATTTTTACCGTCTATTTTTCTATCAATTAAATTAAGCCATAAGAAATTATGCTGATCTAAAGTATTCTTATCTTTATTTTCTAACCAAAAATTATTTGGATTGATGTCATTAATCTTAAATAATTTTTTTTTGTAGGGTGAAATTATTGAGAGCAAAAAAGGATTAGGATTAAAATATACTTGGGTAGGTATTTTTGAAATCAAAGATTTATTATATGCGTTTGTAGAAAAATATATTTTCTTAAAAAATTTGATTAAAGTTATCTGAATAGCAACAAAATAAAAATAGGCAACTTTTAAGCCAAACATCTATTAATTTTTTCTAAGAATTTCTATATTCTTTTTAAGATCACCTTTATTTTCTTTAAATATCGTTGAACCAGATACAAGAATGTTTGCACCAGCTTTTTTAGCTAAAGTGCAATTTTCGAAATTTATGCCTCCATCTATTTCAATGTCTACATTGAAATTATTCTTGCTTATAACCTCTTTTAGTTTTTTTGTTTTATCCAAAACTTCAGGCATAAACTTTTGTCCTCCAAATCCTGGCTCTACACTCATTATTAGTACTAAATCAATTTTATCTAAATATTTCTCAACTAATTTTATTTCTGATTTTGGCTTTAAAGAAATTCCAACCTTTTTATTTTCATTTCTTATAAGATTTATAGTATTTAAAGTATCTTTTGTTGCCTCTGGATGAAAAGTAATTATATCTGCGCCCGCGTCAGCAAAATCTTTCACAAAATTATCAACTGGAGAAATCATTAAATGAACATCAAATATTTTTTTTGTTAATGGTCTAAGTTTTTTAATTACTTCTGGACCAATTGTTAAGTTTGGAACAAAGTGTCCGTCCATCACATCTATGTGGATATAGTCTGCTCCTGCCCTCTCTAGTGAAACTACCTCACTACCCAACTTGCTAAAATCCGCTGATAAAATTGAAGGAGAAATTTTTATAAGATTACTCATCCTTTATTTATATTTTAATACCAAACTTTGTCAAAAAATAAGCTTAATTAAACAGTTGATATAATTGTCTTGAAAAATCACTTTCTAATGGAAATGCTAGCATCCCCCAAACATCATAGCCAAGAATATAAGGCATCGCGTAGAATCTGAATAAATAAAAGAACCAAGCAACGTAAAGAGCAATGAAAGGTCCAAACAAGAAACTTGGAGTTATAAATTTAAACAAATTAATTATTGGATTGGTAGTTTTTACAAATATTCTCATAAAGAAGAAGGACGAGTCTTCCCTTTGAAAAATATTCATGAATGCCCGCCCTATTAAAGTCCACATAATAGTGCCTAGCGCATAATCTAAAACTATTGCCCAAGTAGGTATCATATTTTTAAATTATCATGATTTAAGTAAAAAAAAAGGGGCGAATAAATCGCCCCTTTTAATTTTAAATAATTGCTAATTAGTGTTGCTTACCAAGAATAGCCTTACCTGTCGGTATTCTTGTATCGTCTACTAATTTTTGTGTAGCTGGACTTGGTTCTTTAGTCATTAAACTGACTACCACCATTACAACTAAACAAATTGGTGCTCCAATTAAACCAAATCTTAAGTGGTCAATACCTAAGAAAGGAGTATTTACACCGCCCCATATTGGAACTGAGAATTTAGGGAACACCCACGTTAAGTAAACTGTTCCTGACACAATTCCTGCTATGATACCAGCGATTGCACCTTCTCTAGTAGCTCTCTTCCACCATACACCAAGTACAAGTGGGAAGAATAAACCTGACATTGCAAAGTCGAATGCCCAAGCAACCGAACCTAAGATACTTGTTAGCCTGAAAGAGGCTATGTAAGCACCAGCAGCTCCGATTAGTACTAGAAGTACACGAGCAACTAATAGTCTTTTAGATGTCTCCGCTTTTGGATTTATGATCTTGTAATAAATGTCGTGTGATAACGCATTTGATATCGCAAGAACTAAACCATCGGCAGTTGACATGGCAGCAGCCATACCACCAGCAAACACTAGTCCAGAGATTACGAACGGTAGACCGGCTACTTCTGGAGTAGCTAATACTACAACGTCACCTCTCATGAACCACTCGTTCAACTGAAGTATTCCGTCACCATTAAAGTCTGCAATAAATACTTGCTTAACTTCAGACCATCTTTGAACCCACTCTATTGACTGAACCTCAGAAATAGATTTTCCGATAATTCCAGTTGGTAGATTAGGATCCATCAATGCTAATTTAGACAATGTCGCTAACATAGGCGCTGAAGAGTAAAGTAAGAAAATAAAGAATAGCGACCAAGCTACTGATTTTCTTGCTGCTCTTACAGTAGGAGTTGTAAAGTATCTCATTAATATATGAGGTAACGATGCGGTTCCCACCATCATACAAATCGCTAACGATAAGTATTTCCAGACAGCCATTCCACCTTCAGGTACTCCAGAGTGAGTTCCAGAGATGTATTTCAATCCTCCTGGTACCCCAGCTGCTTTCATATCTGCGGCGCTGTTTTTAACTAGTCCAAATTGTTGTTCAAGTTCGCCAAGTCTTGCAACTTCATCACCTAACATTAAGTGAGGGAAAATTCCTCCACCTACGTTAGAACTAATCCAGAATACTGGTATTAAGTATGCGATGATTAATACAATGTACTGAGCAACCTGTGTCCAAGTTACGGCTCTCATTCCACCAAGCATTGAACAGATAAGGATACTTATTAATCCTACCCATACACCTGCTTCGAACGGAATTCCAAGAGCTCTAGAAGCAATTGTTCCCGTAGCATTAATTTGTGCTGTTACGTAAGTAAATGATGCTATGAAAAGCACGAATACTGCGCAAGCTCTTACGAGGTTACCACCGTATCGTGTTCCGATAAAATCAGGAACTGTGTAACATCCAAACTTTCTTAGGTACGGAGCCATTAGTGTTGCAACAAGTACGTATCCACCTGTCCAACCTACTAAGAAGGCCATATAAGTATAGCCACCAAAGTAAACTCCACCCGCTAAAGCTACGAATGATGCACCTGACATCCAGTCAGCTGCTGTTGCCATTCCGTTAAACACGGTTGGCACTTGTCTTCCTGCAACATAGTAGGCATCTACTTGAATGGTTCTTGATAAATAACCGATTAAGGCATAAATCAATACCGTGAAAGCTACGAACATCACTCCGATGTTTTTAGCTGACACACCTGCTTGCTCCGCTAATGCCATCAAAATGATGAACACTAAAAAGCCACCAGTGTAGGTACCATATATTTTAGGAAGGTTTTGTATAAAATCTCCTTTAAACATTAGTCATCCTCTCTTTCTGAGAAACCATGTTCTTCGTCGATTTTTTCTTGTTTATTTGCAGTCCAAAACAAAATTATCACAAAGGCAAGAAGTGAACCTTGCGCAGTCATGTAATATGCTAATGGATAGCCAAGAAAAGACATCGTGTTCAGTTCTGAACCAAACATGAAGATCACTAATGAGAAGAAAGCCCAAAGAACCAATGTAACTATCATATGGTTTTTGGTCTTATTCCAATATGCGTCTTTATTTGACATATTTCCCCCTATTTATTTTTTAACTTTTTACGTAAAAAGTACTCTTATTGCTGGGGAGCATACTGATTATGAGTTGAATTAAAAGAGAAAAAAGGACCCCAAAACCAATTTGAAATGCTATAAGACAAGTAAATAAAGGGTTTTTTAAATACAACGTGAAATTGAATCTAGATAAATTGCGAAACACTCTTAGAACCACTCTAATTGACATTTGGGAGTACGTGATCCCTATTTGGAAAATTTCAGGTCTATTTAAAAGTATTAAATCAAAAAAAGACTTAGAAAATTTTATTCAAGAGAGATCTGCTCATGTTTCTCAAACAACTTTATACGGTTATTTAAAAACAAGAATTGGAGTTAAGTATATTGCCATGATGGAGGATGAAGTTTTTTTAAAATCTATCAATATTGCAAAATGGAATATCTATGCGGTTGCTTTAGCAGACTGTACTTTTTATGTTTTCTCTTATCTCATTTCAGAAAAAAACTTAAAAAAAAACGATTGCAAAGAAATTTTTCTAAATATTTTAGAAAATGAAAAAAAAAATGGATTAAGTGACGAAATTTTTGATAGAGGTAAAAAAAACTTTTTAGAAAGATTAGATAAAGTGAATTTTTCAAACTACCATTTAAATGATCCTTTTAAAGAGAGTGGCCAAGCTTTGTATTACTGGTCACCTATTGCAGATGAATTAAAATCACTTGATAAAAAAATAGTCTTAAACTCTATTCATTTAAAATGGGGACTGATGAAAGACGAGTTTAAAAAATTAACAAAAGATTTAAAATTTAATTAACCTTTATTTTGTCTATTCTCTACAAGAGACGTTACAACACTAGGATCCGCCAATGTTGTTGTATCTCCTAAATTATCTGGCTCGTTGGCAGCAATTTTTCTTAAAATTCTTCTCATAATTTTTCCAGATCTTGTTTTTGGTAATCCAGGTGCAAATTGAATAACATCTGGTGTTGCTATTGGCCCGATTTGTTTTCTCACCCAAAGTTTGAGATCTCTCTCCAAGTCTCCCGTTGGATTTTCTCCTGCATTAAGAGTAACGTAACAATATAAACCATTGCCTTTTATACTGTGAGGAAACCCAACTACTGCGGCTTCCGCTACTTTTGGATGTGCAACAAAAGCGCTTTCAATTTCTGCAGTTCCTAAATTGTGACCTGATACGATTATTACATCATCTACTCTTCCAGTTATCCAATAATAACCATCTTTATCCCTTCTACACCCATCTCCAGTGAAGTATTTTCCATCAAATTGAGAAAAGTAAGTGTCTATAAATCTTTGATGATCACCGTAAACAGTTCTCATTTGCCCAGGCCAAGATGCAGCCATACACAGTCTTCCTTTACCTTCACCCTTTATAATTTTACCGTCTTTATCGACTAAAACAGGTTTAATTCCATAAAATGGTTTAGTTGCCGATCCAGGTTTTAGATCAATAGCACCAGGTTGAGGTGCAATCAATATTCCACCGGTTTCTGTTTGCCACCACGTATCAACTATTGGACATCTTGAGTCTCCTACAGTTTTATAATACCACATCCATGCCTCTGGATTTATTGGCTCACCAACAGTGCCAAGTAATTTTAAAGATTTCCTGCTAGTTTTTTTTACTGGCTTATCTCCTTCTCTCATTAAAGCTCTAATAGCTGTTGGCGCAGTATAAAAAATGTTTACTTTAAATTTATCAACTATTTGCCACCATCTAGAACTATCTGGGTAATTTGGAACGCCCTCAAACATTATTGTCGTAGCTCCATTGGATAGTGGTCCATAAATTATGTAGCTATGACCTGTTACCCAACCTATATCTGCCGTACACCAATATATATCGTTGGATTTATAATCAAAAATATATTGATGTGTCATAGAAGCGTAAACCATATACCCACCTGTTGTATGAAGGACTCCTTTTGGTTTTCCAGTGGATCCTGAAGTATAGAGAATAAACAAAGGATCTTCCGCATTCATTTCCTCTGGTTCACATTTGCTTGGAACAGAAGAAATCAATTCTTTATATGATACATCTCTCTCATTATTCCAATTTACTTGATTTCCAGTTCTTTCAACTACTACACATTTTTTTACACTAGGACATTGATCCAAAGCCTCGTCAGCAATTTTTTTTAATGGAATTATTTTTCCTCCCCGCACGCCTTCGTCTGCAGTGATTAAATATTCAGACTCACAATCTGTAATTCTTGTAGCTATTGAGTCTGGAGAAAATCCGCCAAATATTATTGAGTGCACTGCTCCAATTCTAGCACAAGCTAGCATAATGTAGGCTAACTCTGGTATCATAGTAAGATAAATTGTAACCCTATCACCTTTTTGAATACCTAAACTTTTTAAACCATTTGCTGCTTTACATACATTTTGATGTAACTCTCTATATGATATTTTTTTAGTATCCGCCGGATCATCTCCAACCCATATTATTGCTGTTTTACTAGGATTTTTTTTAAGATGTCTATCAATACAATTAGCCGAAGCATTTAGCGTTCCATCATAAAACCATTTAATTTTTACTTCTTCTTTACTGTATTTTACGTCTTTTATTTTTGTATATTTTTTCATCCAAGTAATTCGTTTTCCTTCTTTAGCCCAAAATTTATCGTTTTCTTTAATGGACATCTTATATTTCTTTTTATATTTTGAGTCGTTCACATAGGCTTGATTTGCCCAACTGTCTGAAACTTTTATAATTGAATTACCATCACTATCTTTTGAGTAAGTAGGGGCTTTAAAATTAATTCGTCTTGCTTTAGCCTTTTTTCTAGTTTTTTTCTTTTTTTCAGTTTTTCTAATTTTCTTTCTAGGCCTGCTAATTTTTCTAGACTTTTTTACTTTTCTAGATTTTTTCCAAGACTTTTTTAATTTTGATTTTTTCTTTTTTTTTCTTTTAGCCACAAATACCCCTAAGTTTTTTATATTTTACCCATGTTACAAATAATTTTCCAGCTTTTATAATCTATTGGCATTACTGACAACCTGCTTTGTTTTATCAACGGTAAATGAGAAATATTCTTGTTTTTTTTAATTTTTCTCAAAGAAATAGCCCTTTTAAATTTTCTTACAAACCTAACTTGAACGGCCACAAATCTCTTTTTCTTATCAGTTTTATCGATAAACGCTGACTTAATCACTTTAACTATTCCAACAATCTCTTTTCCAATATTAGAATGATAGAAAAAACATAAATCACCATTTTTCATTTTTCTTAAATTGTTTGCAGCTTGATAATTTCTAACTCCATCCCAGGTAGCACCTTTTTTGCCAGCCTTTATTTGTTGCTCAATCGACCAAACATCGGGTTCAGACTTAAGTAACCAATATTGCATTATAACTTTAAACCTGGCCCTTTCATGTAGGGAGCATTTTTATCTAAAGGCCATCTAGATTTAGCTTCAACATCTATTTTATTTAATAAATTTTTTTTAAATCTTTGAATACCAGCCCAAGCAATCATAGCAGCATTATCACCACAAAATTTTAAATTAGGATACACAGTTTTAAATCCTATATCCTTTGAAAGTCTTTTTAAATTTTCTCTTATCGAAAAATTAGCAGCCACACCACCAGCTACAACTAGATTAATATCCGATGTATTTATTTTTTTTTTATACATCTCAATTGCAATTTTTGTTTTTTTGTAAAGAATTTTGTTTATTGTATTTTGAAAAGATGCTGCAAGGTCAAACTTTAATTTATTGTTTCCATTTATCTTTTTTGATTCTCTTAAAACTGCAGTTTTAAGCCCAGCAAATGACAAGTTACAACCTGCTTTATCTATTATTGGCTCGGGAAGTTTAAAAAAATTTTTATCTCCCAGCTTCGAAGCTTTCTCAACACTTGGTCCACCTGGATAACCTAGGTCAAGCATTTTTGCAGTTTTATCAAAAGCTTCACCTAAAGCATCATCTATTGTGGTGCCTAATTGTTCGTAATCATTTACATCTTTCACAATTAAATATTGGGAGTGACCTCCAGAGATTAATAAAAGTAAATAAGGGAATGGAATATTATTTTCTAGTCCTGGACTTAGAGCATGACCTTCTAAATGATTCACTGCAACGAATGGTTTATTTGAAAATGTAGCAATTGATTTACCCATGTTTAATCCGACTGTTAAGCATACAATTAAACCTGGACCCGCAGTAGCAGCAATTCCGTCTATCTTACTTAAGGAAACTTTACTTTCCTTTAAAGCCGACTCAATTATATAGTCGATATTTTCTAAATGTGCTCTAGCAGCTAATTCCGGTACCACTCCTCCAAATTTTTTGTGCTCCGAAATCTGACTTGAGACGATATTTGATAAAATGTCTGCAGTGCCTTTATCATTTTCTCTAATTACAGAGGCAGCAGTTTCATCACAACTTGTTTCAATTCCTAAAAATGTAATCTTTTTTGTCATCTCTCTAAAAAATTAAAATAGTATAAAATACTTCTTTCAAATATATAATCAATTAATGACAAAAATTACAATTGGAGCTCGAGGCAGTAAACTTTCTTTAGCCTATGTGGCAAAAGTAAAGGAGCTATTAATAAAAAACAATAATGACCTTAGAGAGGAAAATATTCATTTTAAAGCTATTAAAACTTCGGGTGATTTAAATTTAAACAAGAAGATCTCAGAAATAGGTGGAAAAAATTTATTTTGTAAAGAAATTGAGGAAAGCCTATTAAAAAAGGAGATAGATATTGCGGTACATTCTCTAAAAGATATGGAAGGAAATGAAAATGAGAACCTTTTGATAGGAGCATATTTAAAAAGAAACGATTATCGAGATGTAATAATTAGTGAAAGAATTAAAAGTATTTCTGATTTAAGAGATGGAGTGAAAATTGGTTCAAGTTCAAAAAGGAGAGAACTTCAATTAAAAAAAATTAATAATAAAATTTCTGTAATCGATATTCGGGGAAATATTGATACTAGAATAAATAAAATCAACGAGGGCAACTTAGACGGTATCATTCTTGCTGCCGCCGGAGTAAAATCACTTAAACTTGATAGAAAGATCGGCTTTACTTTTAATCGTGAACATATTTTACCAGCAGTAGGACAAGGAATAATTGCTGTACAATGTAGGAAGGAAGATGAAATTAGAAATTTAATAAAAAAAATTAACGATAATGAAACCAGTCTTTGTGCGACAGCTGAAAGAAAAATGCTTCAAACTATTGGTGGTGATTGCGATACTGCGCTAGGTGGGTTAGCTGAAATTGAAAATCATAATTTGAAACTTAAAGGTCAGCTTTTCTCAGATAGCGGCCAGGATAGTTTTGAATATGAACTTACAGGAAGAGAGATCGATGCTTCTTTTATTGGAAAAAGTGTTGGGGAAAAATTATTAGATCTAGCTGGAGAAAAATTTAAGAAAAAATGAATATTATAATAACAAGACCTTTAATAGACTCTGAGGATTTAATGGGAAAATTATTTTCTTTAGGTCATAAAATTATTCATGTACCTACTTTAAAAATCTCTAAATCAAAACTTGATCCTATTAATCCTGATAAATACAACGCATTTATATTTACAAGTGCTAATGCAATAAGGAGTCTAAACTTATTAAAACCAGATAGAAATAAACTTTGTTTCTGCGTTGGAGCAATTACAGAAAAGATTGTAAGACAACAAGGTTATAACAATACTATTTCAGCTGGTGGAACTATAAATGCTCTAAAAAATATTATTGTTAATTCAGGTGACTTAGATAAAAAAAAAGTCTTAGCATATATATGTGGAGATAATATTACCTCAGACTTAGATCTAGAGCTGCAAAAAGAAGGTTTTCAAATAGATAAAATTATCAACTATACTTCAGAAAAAATTAGAGAATTGAACCAAGATACTAATAATTTAATCAAGGATCATCCTCCTGACATAATTTTTGTTTACTCAAAAAGGAGTGCAGAAAGCTTTATTGATTTAGCAAAAAAGTACTCACTTAATGGATTGATGACAGGCTCAAGAGTTATGTGTATAAGTGAAAAAGTTATAAATGTTTTCAAAGAAGCTGGATGGAAAAATTTAGAAACCTTCGAAGCAGGAGATGAACTTATAAAAATTGGTAATTAGATGGAAGTATTGCAAAATTTTAAGATATTATTTTTAGATGTTTGGGATAAAGGTATTTCAGGAGTTAATATTTCAGAAATTATTATTGCTTTAATAATTTTTTTATTTTTTCTTTTTTTAAGAGGGATATTTTCAAAATTCGTAATTAAAAGATTGGAGAATTACGTATCAAAAACCTCAAATAAATTTGATAATACTCTTGTAAAGTCCATGGAAGGGCCAGCTAAGTTTTTTCCGATTGTACTAGGTTTTTTTGTAGCTACTAGTTATTTAACTATTGAAACTCAAGCTGCAGATTTTTTAGAAACAATTAATCGTTCTTTAATTACAATTCTTATATTCTGGACCTTTCACCAAATCATTGGACCCTTTTCAACTGTTGTAAAATCAGTCAGTGATTTACTCTCAAGGGATTTAGTTAATTGGATTATCAAAGCTCTAAAGGTTTTAATAATAATCCTGGGATTAGCGGCTGTTTTAGAACTTTGGGGAATTAAAATTGGACCAATTATAGCTGGACTAGGACTATTTGGTGTTGCCGTTGCACTCGGAGCTCAAGATTTATTTAAAAATTTAATTTCAGGTATATTAGTTTTAGTTGAGAAAAGATTTAAAGTTGGAGATTGGATATATGTTGAAGATGTTATTGAAGGCACAGTAGAGTCAATAGGTTTTAGATCTACAGTTGTTAGAAGATTTGACAAATCTCTTGCAACAATCCCTAATTTTCAGTTTGCAGAAAAAGCAGTAATAAATAATTCTTTAATTACCAACAGGAGGATTAATTGGATTATAGGCCTAGAGTATAGAACAACAAGCAAACAATTAATTGATATCAAACAACAGATAGAGAATTATATAAAAAATAGTGAATTATTTTCAAAATCAGAAAATACAATGCTATCAGTGAAAATCGATCAATTTGCTGCAAGTTCAATAGATATTAAACTAATATGTTTTACTAAAACCACAAAATACTTAGAGTGGATGAAGGTAAAAGATCTTTTAGCCCTTGAAATAAAAAATATAGTAGAAAAAAATAATGCGTCTTTTGCTTTTCCAAGCACATCAGTTTATGTGGAGAAAAATTAATGAAGTCGATATTAATTCTTTTCGACAATATAGTTAGTCTTTACATCTGGATATTAATTATCCATGTAATATTTAGTTGGCTGGTTGCTTTTAACGTTTTAAATACAAGTAATCGTTTTGTTTATTCTGTTTTAGACATCTCTTATAAATTGACAGCACCACCTCTTAATTTTATCAGAAGATTTTTACCTAACTTAGGATCTATAGATATCTCTCCAGTGATACTTATTTTAGGATTAATGTTTTTTAGAAATTTAGTTTTTGAAATATTTGCGCCAGGATTATTTTTAAGATGATTATTGATGGAAAAAAAGAAGCAGAGATTATTAGAAATGAAATTAAAAAAGAGATTTCAGATTTAAAGAAAAAAAGTGGTAAAGCACCGAGTCTTACAGTAATCTTGATCGGAGATTTTGCGCCCAGTTTGATATACGTAAAGAATAAAGAAAAAAGTGCTAGAGAAGTTGGCATTAACTCTGAAATAATTAGATACCCAAAAAATGTAGGTGAAAAAGATATTTTAAAAAAAATTGAAGAACTGAATAAAAATGATGAAATTTCTGGCATCTTAGTTCAGCTTCCTTTGCCCAGCCAGATTAGTAAGGAGAAAATTGTAAATGCAATTAACCCGTCCAAAGACGTAGACGGTTTTAATCCAATAAATGTTGGCAATCTCTCATCAGGTTATGACTCAATCGTTCCTTGCACCCCTTTAGGATGTCTTTTACTGATTAAAAAGATAGAGCCAAATTTAGCAGGCAAACACGCTGTTATAATAGGAAGATCTAATTTAAATGGTAAACCAATGGCTCAATTATTATTAAAGGAAAATTGCACCGTAACTATAGTTCACTCAAAAACAAATGATTTACAAAATGAGTGCCTCAAAGCAGATATTTTAGTAGCAGCTGTCGGAGTTCCAAATTTAATCAAAAAAGATTGGGTAAAAAAAAATGCGATTGTTATAGATGTTGGCATTAATAAAGTAGGAGAAAAAATAGTAGGAGATGTTAATTTTGATGCATTAAAAGATAATGTTAAAGCAATAACTCCTGTTCCTGGAGGTGTAGGACCAATGACAATTGCATGTTTATTAAAGAATACTTTAACGTGTTTTAAAGCTCGCTTGACCTAGACTTTTCAATTTTTAAGTACCTACTATTTCTAAATCTTATAATAACTGTAGCAATCGCAACTATTAAAATAGCTAAGGAAATATAAATCAAGTTTGCAGGGTCACTCTCTTTATCTTGTAATATTATAAACCGAGCTAGCGCTGTAATAGCTATGATTAAAGGATATGTTATTCTTACGGATTGAGTTTCCCAATAAGATCTAACTAAACCAATTACTTCGATATAAATGAACATTAAAAGCAAATCAGCTAATGTAATGTCTTTGTTGTCGTACATTTCTTTCATTTCTAAAAAGAAAGCAATAATAGTTGATACAAGAACAACTATAACCGCAACTAACTGAATATTTCGAATCGAACTGTTCATTTAATATTAATCTATCAAAAATTTAGGCTTTATTTAACTGTTTAGAGTGAAATTTTATGAAATTTTCAACTTTTCTTTTATTAAAGGATTTATTTTCTTCAAAAGAAACTTTTTTCATTGAATAAGCTTTATTTTTTGTCCTTCTTGATAAAATAGTTACGTTCCCCTTGCATAAACTTAAAACAATATCACCAGATACTTTGTTTCTTTTTTTATCAATTAGTTTTTGTAATTTAAGTCTTTTTTTTGAAAACCAATAGCCGTTGTATACTAGCTCAGCATATTTTGGCATTATTCTCTCTTTTTTATGAGCGGTCTCTTTATCAAGAGTTACAGACTCTATAGCTCTATGTGCAGTATATAACACAGTACCACCTGGTGTTTCGTAAACACCTCTGGATTTAATTCCAATAAATCTATTTTCAACCAGATCAACTCTCCCTATTCCATTTTTTCCAGCCAGAATATTTAATTTACTTAAAAGCTTTTCAGGACTTAATTTTTTTCCATTTATTGCAATTGGATCACTGTTTTTAAAAGTAATTTTTACTTTTGTAGGTTTGTTAGGAGCTTTTTGTGGTGAAACTGTTCTCTGATAAATAAATTCAGGAGCAGAGTTTTTTGGGTCCTCTAAAACCTTACCTTCAGTAGATGTATGAAAAATATTGTCATCTACAGAAAATGGAGGTGCACCTTTTTTATCTTTAGGAATTGGTATATTATTTTTTTTAGCGTATTTAATTAAATCTGCTCTTGATTGCAATTTCCATTCTCTCCACGGTGCTATAGTTTGAATTTTATTTTTTCCAAAATATGCGTAACCAAGCTCAAATCTTACTTGATCGTTACCTTTTCCAGTTGCACCATGAGAAACTGCAAAAGCTTTAAATTTTTTTGCAATTTCAATCTGTCTTTTTGCAATTAACGGCCTAGCAATAGACGTACCTAATAAATATACACCTTCATAAACTGCATGAGCTCTTATCATTGGAAAAACATAATCTTTCACAAAGATATTTTTTAGATTTTCAATAATTATTTTTTTTACGCCTAATCTTTTAGCGTTCTTAATAATTTTTTTTTTATTTAAAACTTGTCCAATATCAGAGGTGTAAGCTATTATCTCAGCTTTATAATTTTCTTGTAACCATCTCAAAATTATAGATGTATCCAAACCGCCTGAATAGGCTAAAACAATTTTTTTCATTTAGCTGCAAGCTTTTTTTGCCGTGTTATATGCTTTTGTGAATCCCATCATAGAATAGTGATCAGTGGTCTCAGCTCCTTTTGTGGTTCTTGCTTTTACTATTATGTCTGTTGCTCTTTTCATTAATTGAATGAATTTTTTCTCTTCCTGATCATCCAACAACCAAGCAAAATCTTTTTGTGAAAAAAAAGAATATCTTCTTTTCCCAGAGCTAGCGGTTACACTTGATGTTTTATAATCATGACCACTTGTTAAACTTACTTCATCTTTGATTTCTTCAGAAGGCCTGAAAGTTACAAATAACTTTGATTTATTTCTTTTTACGGCAGCTGGCGCTCTTTTCGTCGGAACAGTTTGAGCAAAGCAAATTTTTCCCTTATCAGTTTCCGCTATAAAGCTTTCCCAGTTTTTATATTTTCCAGTTGATCTTGGAGTAACAGCAAAAGTATTAACAGAAAATAAACATATGATTAGTATTATAAAAATTTTTTTAACTGACATATTTTATTTTTATACTAAAAATTATCTATTTCAATGCTTTGTATTAAGGAGATGGATTTGGGTTATTATTATGGATAACATCAATCTTATTTAAAATTTCATCGGACAGTTCAACATTTACACTATCTATATTTTCCTTTAATTGCTCCATTGTTGTTGCCCCGATTATATTACTCGTAACAAAAGGTCTGGTATTTACAAAAGCCTGTGCTAACTGAGCCATTGTCATGTCATTTTCTTTAGCTAGTTTATAATATTCCTCGTACGCTTTCATAGCTAAAGGATTAAGATGTCTCTCCCAACCTTTGAACAAAGCTTGCCTAGAATTTTTTGGCATTTGACCATTTCTATATTTTCCAGATAGCGCACCTGTAGCAAGAGGGTAATAAACTAGAAGTCCACATCTTTCTCTTATTGAAATTTCAGACATTCCGATTTCATAAGTTCTATTAACTAAATTGTAAGGGTTTTGTACTGACATCATCCTAGGTAATTTTTTATTTTTAGATAATTCAATATATCTCGATAGACCGTATGGAGTTTCATTTGACATGCCAATGTACCTAATCTTTCCGCTCTGAATAAATTTTTCTAGAGCCTCTAGAATGCTTTCAAAGCTATTCCACTCTCCTTCATCGCTATCAATAGTATAATCTCTTTTGCCGAAGTAATTGGTTGATCTTTCAGGCCAATGCAATTGGTATAAATCTATATAATCTGTTTTTAATCTTTTTAAACTTCCATCGATTGCTTTTCCAATTGTTTTTTCATCAAAATTATTTCCCCCACCTCTAATCCAACTACATCCTGGACCTGCAACTTTTGAAGCTAAAATTATTTTTTCTCTATTTTTTCTTTTTTCAAACCAATTTCCAATCATAACTTCGGTTTTGCCATAAGAGTCCGAGTTAGGCGGCACCGAGTAAAGCTCTGCGGTGTCAAAAAAGTTTACCCCCTCACTTAAGGAGTAATCCATTTGTTCAAAAGCATCTTTCTCAGTATTCTGTGTACCCCACGTCATAGTTCCGAGACATATTAAACTCACGTCCAAGTCCGAAGTGCCTAATTTTTTAAATTTCATAAAATTGTAATAATTATAGTAGTTTTTTAGGTCAATTTTTGCCTATTGAAAAGTATTTAAAAAAACTTATATATCTACTAATGGAAATTAATAAACAAAGATCAACTGTTCGTTCATCAGCGACCGAAGCCGTTATAGATCAAGGTTTAAGATCTTATATGCTTAAGGTCTATAATTATATGGCTTCTGGTGTTCTTTTAACTGGGTTCGTTGCTTTATTATTTTTCAAAATGGCAGTTGTTACTTCAGCAGAAGGTCAAATAATTGGATTAACTAGTTTCGGTAATTCGATATACGCCTCAGGTTTAAAATGGGTAATAATGCTAGCTCCGCTTGCAATTGTTTTTTACATGAGCTTTGGAATAGCGAAAATGTCAGCAGCTAAAGCGCAAACTACCTTCTGGGTTTTTGCAGCTTTGATGGGTGCATCGCTTTCATCAATTTTTTTAATTTATACCGGCGCAAGTATTACAAGAGTATTCTTTATTACGGCTGGTACTTTTGGAGCAATGAGTATTTACGGTTACACGACAAAACGAGATCTTACTAAACTCGGTTCATTTCTAATGATGGGCCTATTTGGAATTATTATTGCTTCATTAGTAAATATTTTTATGAAATCTTCTATGATGTATTTTGTAATTTCAATCATTGGTGTGCTAGTGTTTGTGGGCTTAACAGCTTATGACACTCAAAAAATTAAAAATATGTATTTAGTAAGCGATAGTGGTGAGCTGATGGGAAAGAAAGCTGTTATGGGCGCTTTAACACTTTACCTTGATTTCATAAATCTTTTCATAATGCTTTTAAGACTTTTCGGTCAAAGAAGATAATTATTTTATAAGTTTTAATCTATTCCAGCTAGTTCTATCTAAAAGAAAATTTAGACTTTCTGACTTCTTAATTACTTTTCCATCCTTATCTTTAATTAAATATTTTTCGTTAAAATAATTTGGCTTTAAGTTTTTTGTAATTCTTAAAACGGGTTTTTCAGATGCTCTTTGATAAACATCAAATGAAACTTCCTTTGAGCCAGTTGAGAAAGAGTAATCTTTCCAAGACCCATTAGATACCATTCTTGCATAAAGGTTTAAAATATATTGAAGTTCTTTCTTTATAAAAAATTTATCTTTTTCACTATTTTTTAAATCGTTATTGATAATCAGCTTAATTTTTTTCATATTTGTATTTATTAATCAATGGAATTTGGAAAGCAGTAAATATAAAAGTTATTGGTAAGATGCCCCACACCTTAAAGTTTACCCAAGTGGTTTCTGGTTGTGTTCTCCAAACAATTTCATTTAGTATAGCTAAAAACAAAAAAAAATAAGCCCATCTAAAATTTAGTTTATTCCAACCCGTTTCATTTAATTGAAATGCAGTCTGTAAAAATAGTTTCAAAAGATTTTTCTGAAAAAATATTTTACTAAAAATTAATATTCCTGCAAAAATAACATTTACTATTGTTGGCTTCATATAAATAAATATTGGATTATTAAAATATAATGTAAGACCGCCAAAAAGTGTGATTATTACACCGCCTATTAAAGGCACATATGGTATTTTTTTTTCTACAAAATACATGATTACAACAGCAACAATTGTTGCAATAATCAAAGGAGGGATAGCTGCAGTAAGGTTGTTGCCGCTTTTGTAATATATAGTAAAAAAAATTAATAAAGGCCCAAAGTCAGTGATAAATTTTAAAAAAGACTTATTCACAATCTCTAGAATAACATATTATAAAATTTTAACAAATTAGATATTGATTTTAACTTAAAAATTACTAACTATTAGGTAATGGCAATAAGCGATAAAGCAAAATTTTCTATTGGTGAAGTGGTGAGGCACAGACACTTTGATTTTAGGGGAGTTATTTATGATGTGGACTTTGAATTTAATAATTCAGAGGAATGGTATCAATCAATTCCTAAAGAGGTTCGACCTAGGAAAGACCAACCTTTCTATCATTTATTAGCAGAAAGCAACGAGGTCACTTATGAGGCTTATGTGTCGGAACAAAATCTATTAGTTGATCATTCTAAAGAGCCAGTTAAACATCCCCTAATAGAAGAAATATTTACAGGAAAAAAAGGTTCAAGTTACCATAAAATCTCGAACTAATTTCTGCTCGCCTAAAATTTAACAATTTTTACTCAAATCTGGGACACATAAATAAAGTAAATTTTTTATGTTTTAGCCTAATTGAGAATAAACTTCTTATTTTACTCCCTCCAATTCTCAATTGGGCTTATAATAGATCTTCACAAAAAAAAAATAGTATAGTAGTAAGAACGATGTTTAATATTTTTCATAACAGTAATTTATTCAAATGGATTGAAAAGTTAATTTACTTTATCAATTCAATTTTTTTTATTTTACTATTAGTAGCTTTATCATTTGCCTTAATTCTGTCTCCAGCAGATTATTTGCAAGGTGACAGTGTTAGAATTATGTATGTTCATGTTCCTGCTGCTTGGATAGGTTTAGCTTCTTTTTCATTTATAGCACTTCTATCTTTGATAAATTTTATTTTTAAGATTAAGTATTTTTCTTTAATAACAAAAAGTATTGCACCAATAGGGCTTATGTTTACATGTATTGCTATTATTACTGGCTCAATCTGGGGACAGCCAACTTGGGGAACATTTTGGGCATGGGACGCTAGAATTATATCTATGTCAATCTTAGCTTTTTTTTATTTTTTATTTATATGTGTACACAAATTATTTTCCGATCAGGAAATAGCCGATAGAATATCAAGTATTATAGCTATTTTCGGAGCAATAAATATTCCTATAATAAAATATTCTGTAAACTGGTGGAATACTCTTCATCAACCAGCAAGTATTAAAATTTTAGGATCAAGCACAATACATTCATCAATGCTGTTACCATTATTCCTTATGTTTTTTGTACTTATTTTATATTGTGCGCTAATTTTTCTGATGAAATATAAGACAGAAATCATTAGAATAAAGAAAAAAAACTTAAAAAGGTTATGATAAAAGATTTAATTTTAATGAATGGTTACGGTGTATACGTGTGGTCATCTTTTATAATCACCCTTTTCACTTGCGTAGCCGTTTACTTAAAGACACTCAAAACTTTAAAAAAATACGAAAAAGAATTCGCTAGTGAAATAGAAAAGCTGTCTGTAGAAAAGAAAAAAATAGTGTTAAAAAATTCTAAAATAGCACCACAAGTTTTATCCTCTTACAATAAAACATTATAAAGCATTTAATGCTTACAACAAAAGTCAAAAAAAGAGCTTATCTTTTAGCCGCAACATTAACAGTCTCCGTTGTTGCCATATTTTTTATTCTTAAATCTCTAAGTAGTAATATTCTTTATTTTAAATCACCTACGGAGATTAAAAATAGTAATGATACCAATTTTAATAAAAAAATTAGAGTTGGCGGTATGGTGAAAAAGAATTCACTCGAAATAGATAGTGAAGAAATAAAATTTACTATTACAGATTTTGAAAATGAAATAATGGTTAGTTACAGTGGCACTGTTCCAAATCTTTTCACTGAAGAAAAAGGCGTTGTGGCTGAAGGCAAGCTTCAAGATAAAAAATTTTTTATAGCGGATAGGATTCTTGCAAAGCATGACGAAAATTATATGCCCCCAGAATTAAAAAAAATTATGAAAGAAAATGTTAAGTAATCTAGGAAATATTATCTTATTCTCTAGTGTTTTCTTGAGTTTAACTTTAATTTTTTTTTCATTTAAGGAAATAAACTCCACTGGAGAAATCATTTCTAAAAAAATTTATAAAATAAGTTTAATACAGTCTACGCTTATATTGTTTTGTTTTTTTACTTTAATATCCGCTTTTATTATCTCTGACTTTTCTTTAATCGCGGTTTATCAAAACTCTCATTCTGCAAAGCCATTATTCTATAAAATTTCTGGTACTTGGGGAAACCATGAAGGGAGCTTGATGCTATGGGTAATTATTCTTACAGTTTTTTCATTTCTTTTTCTAATCATCAATAAAAGTCATCCAAAAAATTATAGACTTTATACCTTAATATTCCAAAATATTTTAATTTTAGGTTTTTTATTTTTCATATTATTCAACTCAAATCCTTTTTCTGCTGTAAAACCTTTACCAGCAGAAGGTTTAGGGCTTAATCCTATCCTTCAGGATCCAGCATTAGCTATACACCCTCCTCTATTATATTTAGGATTTGTTGGTTCCTCGATTTATTTTTCAGCTGCAATGGCTTCATTAATAACAAATTACTCTAATAAATTTTTTGCGCTATCTATAAAAAATTGGGTCCTTATTTCATGGAGTTTCCAAACTTTTGGAATTTTAGTTGGATCTATTTGGGCTTATTATGAATTAGGTTGGGGCGGTTTTTGGTTTTGGGACCCTGTTGAAAATGCTTCATTGTTACCATGGTTTGCAATGACAGCATTATTTCACTCACTTTTAGTTCTTGAAAAAAGAAATCTACTTTATTTCTGGGTAATTATTTTATGTTTAATTACTTTTATACTAAGTGTAATGGGAACTTTTCTTGTAAGATCAGGGATTCTAAACTCAGTTCATACATTTGCTAGCGACCCAAGTAGAGGCTTATATATATTATTTTTTCTCTCAATTCTTATTTTTAGCTCTATTTTTTTAATTTTCAAAAAGTATAAAAAAAATGATTACTCAATAAATTCAAATAGCAAAGAAACTTTTGTTCTAATCAACAATTGGTTTATGATGTTTTATCTTCTCACAGTACTAATTGGAACTTTATATCCTATTTTTACTGATGCATTATCAAATAATAAAATTTCAGTTGGACCACCATTTTATAATGCAGTAATTTTTCCAATAGTTATTCTTTTCCTTTTTTTTATGGCTATTGGCCCTAAAACAAAATGGATCAAAAATAACTTTAATAATTTAAAATCTTTTATAGTAATTTTATTTTTTTCAATTGTAATAAATTTATTAATTACTTTCTTTTTTAAAAGCTACACAATTTTATCTAACTTGATTATTATTTCATCATTATTTCTAATAATTTCATCTTTACTTGATCTTAAACAAATTTTGATAAGAGGAAAATTTGATTTAGCACGAGTAATTTCACACTTATCTTTTGGGTTTTTAATTTTTTTCATTGGGTTAAATCATAATTTTTCAATTGAAAAAGATTTCAATATTAAAGTAGGTGAGACAAAAAGTTTTGAAGATTATCAGATTGAATTAAAGAATTTAGAAATAAAAGATCATCAAAACTACAAGGCAATAATAGGCAACCTAAGTATAAATGACCTGGTGAATGGAGAAATAAAAACTTTAAAACCTGAGATAAGAATTTATGATAAACCTAAGACTTTGACATATGAAGCCGCTATCAAAACAAATTTTTTAAAGGATATTTATATTACGATGAGTAATATAGATAGGTCAGAATTTTATAATATCAAATTTCAAAAAAAACCCTTGATGATTTGGATTTGGATATCTGTAATATGTCTAGCCTTCGGAGGTTTTTTAAGAACTTTTCAAAATGCAAAAAACAGTTAAATTTTTAATATTACTTACCTTTTTGTTTCTAATAATTGTATTCTATTTAAGTTTGGGAAAAGATAATAGTTATAATACTGAAAATTTAATTGGAAAAAAAATAGAGCTTATTTACTTTGAAAGTTTTGACAACAATGACACTTTAAATACTCTTGATTTCAAAAAAAATAATCTGACATTAATAAATTTCTGGGCCTCTTGGTGTGGACCATGTAGGGTAGAACATCCTATTTTAATGAAATTGAGCTCAGAAAAAAATCTAAAACTAGTTGGGGTGAATTTCAAAGATAATAAACAACAAGCAAAAACTTTTTTAGGTGATCTTGGTAACCCATATGACTTTTTGGCAAAAGACAGCAATGGCAAACAGTCCATAAATTTTGGAATTTATGGAATTCCAGAAAGTATACTTATAAATAATGAATTAAAAATAATTAAAAAATTTATTGGACCATTAAACAAGGAAGATTATAAAACGATATTAGCATACGTAAAATAAATATGAAAATAAAAATATTTTTTATAACTTTTTTATTAATATCAAATTTGTGTTTTGCAATGAATGACGTCGTTGACCAAAACCAAATTCATAAGAATTTAAGATGTTTGGTTTGCCAAGGGCAGTCAATTTCAGACTCTAATTCAGATTTTGCCCAAACCATCAAACTTGTAGTGAAAGACTTAATTGCACAAGGCAAATCCGAGGATGAAATTTACTCTTTCATGGCAGAAAAGTATGGTGAATGGATAGTGTATAAACCTCAATTAAACAGTCAAAATTTAATATTGTGGATCTTTCCTTATATTACTTTAATTGTTGGTGGATACGTCATTTTCTATTTAGTTAGAAAAAAAACGAAAAAAGTATAAAAGTTACCTGTACATATTCGCTATTTAATTGTATTTTTTTTCTATGAAACTTAAATTTGTATTAGCTTATTTAACATTATTCATTACCCTTGAAGCTACCGCAGCTGAAGATAACAAGGAATTATCTTTTTACACTGGTACCTTTGATGTTATTGACAAAGAGGGAGATGATAAGACAGCTTTGTTTGGCATAGAACATAAAAATCCTGACTTGTTCAGGAATACAATTTTAGGAAAATTTAAACCTATTACTGGTGGATTTATTACTGGCAACAACTCACTTTATTTATATACTGGAGTTGAAGGCCAATATGGTATCGGCCCATTAAAAATTCTTCCAAGTTTTTCTCCAGGATATTATGAGAAAGGCAATGGTAAAGATTTAGGCAGCGCATTAGAATTTAAAAGTGAGATTAAAGTAGGTTTTGATTTTTTTGATAACTCAAAATTGAGTTACAGTTACAGTCATATTTCAAATAATGATTGGGGTGATACAAACCCTGGTACAGATAATCAACAAATTACATTTTCTAAAAATTTTTAATAACAATGAATTTAAACGATTGTTATAATTTTGATGATTTTAGAAAATTAGCAAAAAAAAACTTACCTGCTCCTATTTTTCATTATATTGATGGAGGAGCTGATGATGAAACTACATTAAAAAGAAATACTGATGCATTTTTAAAATGTGACTTAGTTCCAAATATTTTAGCTAGTGTAGGTGAACCAGATTTATCAACAAAAGTTTTTGGACAAAAAATTGATCTACCGATTTTTTTATCCCCGACAGCAATGCAAAGACTTTACCATCACGATGGCGATAAAGCCTCAGCTAGAGCGGCAGAAAAGTTCGGAACTTTTTATAGCATGTCAACTATGGCAACCTCTTCTATTGAAGAAATAGCCAATATATCTGGAGGCCCAAAGCTTTTTCAACTTTATATTCACAAAGATCAAGGTCTTACTGATAATTTAATTGATAGATGTAAAACTTCTGGATTTAAAGCGATGTGTCTTACAGTTGATACAGTGGTTGCAGGAAATCGTGAAAGAGATCATAGATGGGGGTTTACGACTCCTCCAAAACTTACTTTAAAAAGTTTAATGAGCTTCGCTATGCACCCTAAATGGGCTTTAAATTATCTTACACATGAAAAATTTGAATTAGCAAATGTTTCACATTGGACCAAAAAAGGATCAAGTATTGCTAAAGGTGTAATGGAATATATTAATGAACAGTATGATCCTGCAATGAGCTGGAAAGATGCAGAGTATGTAATTAAAAAATGGGGAGGACCATTTGCTCTTAAAGGTGTCATGTCTGTTGATGACGCAAAGAGAGCTGTAGAAATTGGTGCCTCAGCAATTATGCTTTCAAATCACGGTGGAAGACAGCTTGATGGATCAAGGTCACCATTTGATCAGTTACCAGCAATTGCGGACGCTGTTGGTGGTAAAATAGAAATTATTTTAGATGGGGGAATTCGAAGAGGCACACATGTTCTCAAGGCGCTTTCGTTGGGTGCTACGGCATGTAGTTTTGGAAAAGGTTTTTTATTTGCATTAGGTGCAGGCGGTCAGAAAGGAGTAGAGAAAATTCTTGCAAGAATGAGAGACGAGATTAGAAGAGATATGATTTTATTAGGATGTAAGAGCATAAAAGAGCTAAATAAAACAAAAATAGCATATAGGTGATGCAAAAAAACTAGTTTTCAAAAGTGATAATAAATATTAGGTTTAAAAAATGAAATTAGCAAAAAATTTAGATAGACTTGGAACAGAAACAGCTTTTAGTGTTTTAGCTGAAGCTAAGAAGCTTGAAGCTCAGGGTAAAGAAATGATTCACTTAGGTTTAGGTCAGCCAGATTTTATGACTCCTAAACATATTATGGACGCAGCAAAAAAAGCTATTGATGATGGACATCATGGATATGTTTTAGCTAACGGGATTGCTGAATGCCGGCAAGCAGTTTCAAGAAAAATAAAAAGTTTATATAAAAAAGAAGTTAGTCCCGAACGGATAATGATTATGCCTGGTGGAAAACCTACAATGTACTTTGCTATTCAAATGATCGGTGAGCCTGGTGCAGAAATAGTTCATCCAACACCTGGTTTTCCAATTTATGAGTCTATGATCAATTATACTGGTGCCAAAGCTGTTCCATATGATTTAACTAAAGAAAAAGATTTAAAATTTGATCCTGAAAAAATTTTATCTTTGATAACAGACAAAACTCGTCTTGTGATACTTATTAATCCCAATAATCCAACAGGAAGTTTTGTTGAAAAACCTGCAATTGATTTTCTTGCTGAAGGTTTAAAGAAACATCCACACGTTACTATTCTTAGTGATGAAATTTATAGCAGACAAATTTTCGATGGAAAAGAGATGCCGACTTTTTTCAATTACCCAGATTTACAGGACAGGTTGATAGTTTTAGATGGATGGAGCAAAGCTTACTCCATGACTGGCTGGAGAATGGGCTGGAGCGTGTGGCCGGAAAATTTAATTCCTCATGTAACTAAATTAGCTATAAATAGTTTTTCTTGTGTAAATGCGCCTTCACAATTTGCTGGAATAGCGGCATTAGATGGACCCGACGACTCTATACATCATATGATGGAAAAGTTTGATCAAAGAAGAAAATTAATTCACAAAGGTTTAAATGATTTACCTGGTGTTGAATGCAGTATGCCTGGTGGAGCGTTTTACGCTTTTCCAAATGTAAAGGGAACAGGTATGAGTGGAAGTGAATTTTCAAAGAAATGTATGCACGAAGCAGGTGTGGCAATTGTTCCAGGAACAGCATTTGGCAAAACATCAGTAGATTATGTACGTTTTAGCTTCGCCGCATCAAGGGATAACATTCAAAAAGCACTAGATAAAATATCAAAAATGCTTAAGTAGGATTGATTATGAGCAGTTTACAAATGCCAAAAGTTGATAACGCAATTATGTCTAAAAAAGATAAAATTGCATTGGATCTTCGTGGAATTATCAATTCTAAAAATGTTCTTTCGAATCCTGATGAACTAAGACCTTTCGAAACTGACGGTTTGACGGCTTATAGACAAATGCCTCTTTTAGTAGTTATGCCTGAGACAGTTGAGGAAGTTAGTCAAATTTTAAAATATTGTAATGAGAACAAAGTTAAAGTAGTCCCAAGAGGAGCAGGCACAGGTTTATCTGGTGGTTCGATGCCTTTAGAAGATTGTGTTCTAATGGCAATGGGAAAATTTAATAAAATAATTGAGATTGATTATGAAAATAGATGTGTGGTTACGCAACCTTGTGTAACAAATCTAGCAATCACTCATGCTGTTCAAGACAAAGGTTTTTATTATGCTCCAGATCCATCAAGTCAAATCGCATGTTCCATAGGCGGAAACGTAGCTGAAAATTCTGGCGGAGTTCATTCTCTTAAATACGGTGCAACTACAAATAATCTCTTGGGTATTCAAGTAGTTTTAATGGATGGAACTGTTACTAAATTTGGTGGTAAAGCTATGGACGCTGAGGGATATGATTTCTTAGGCTTGATGACAGGTTCAGAGGGTTTACTTGGTGTTATCACAGAGGTTACTGTAAAAATTTTAAAGTCACCTGAAGTTGTTAAAGCCGCTTTAGTTGGGTTTCCATCAATTGAAGATGCAGGAAACTGTGTTGCTGAAATAATTGCAGAGGGATGTATACCGGCTGGGATGGAAATAATGGATAAAGCTCTGACGAAAGCAACTAATGATTATTCTAAAGCAGGTTACCCAACTGATGCAGAGGCGATGATGATTGTAGAATTTGATGGAACAGAACATGAAGTTGAAGCTTACATTCAAAAGACAAAAGAAATTGCTGAAAAAAATAATTCATCAAGTTTAAAAATCAGTAAATCAAATGAAGAGAGATTAAAATTTTGGGCCGGTAGGAAAGCAGCTTTTCCGGCTTGTGGAGTTTTAGCGCCTGATTACATGTGTATGGATGGTTCAATACCTAGAGGAAAACTAGCTGAGGTTTTAAATGAAATTTCAAGACTTTCTAAAAAATATAATTTGCCAGTTGCTAATGCATTTCATGCAGGAGATGGAAACCTCCATCCTCTAATTATGTTTGATGCAAATGACAAAGAGTCTTTAAGGAAATGTGAGGAGTTTGGAGCTGATATTTTAAAGTATTGCGTAAAAGTCGGCGGGGCTCTAACTGGTGAACACGGAGTTGGTATAGAGAAAAGAGAATTAATGTGTGAAGCATTCAATGATAAAGATATACAACAACAATTAACAATTAAAGTTGCTTTAGATCCAAACTCATTATTAAATCCAGGCAAAGTTTATCCAATACTTAGAAAATGTGCTGAGGAAGGGAGAGTTCATGTCCATGGAGGAAAAACAAAATTCCCAGACATCCCTAGATTTTAATCAAAATATTTTTAAACCTACTTCAAGAGAGGAAATAGTTGAGATAGTAAAAACTTGTTATAGGAAAAATATACCTCTTGAAATCAATGGATTAAAATCAAAAAATAAAATTGGAAGAAATTTTCAATCTGAAAAAACTTTAGATCTCTCTGATTACAAAGGTATAATAGATTACAAACCTGAAGAGCTCTATATCAAAGTTAAAGCTGGTACACCTTTGAAAGAAATAATAGGGGAGTTAGACAAAAATAATCAGCAATTAGCTTTTGAGCCGAATGATTTTGGTTACTTATTTTCTGGGCAAAGTAACAGCGGTTCGATTGGTGGAGTCGTTTCATGTAATTTTGCCGGATCACGAAGATTTAAAGTTGGAAGTGTTCGAGATCACATACTTGGATTTCAAGGGATTAACGGAAAAGGTGAAACTATTAAATCAGGGGGAACAGTAGTTAAGAATGTTACCGGTTATGATTTAAGTAAATTAATATCAGGATCTTTTGGAACACTCACGATATTAACTGAGCTTTCAATAAAAGTTTTACCAAAACCAGAAACAAGTAAAACTTTAATAATAAAGAATCCTCATCTTAAAAAAGCACTAGACTTTCTTGGAAAAGCATTGTCATCTTCTACAGATCCATCCGGTGGAGTTTTTTATCCAGACTATTTTGGAAAAGATTTTGTTCTGAATGATCTTACACATGATGGAGGCTTAACTGCTATCAGAATTGAAGGTCCAACAAATTCTGTCGATCAAAGAGTAAACAGATTGTCTAAAGAATTAGGTCTTTTGGATCAAGAGCTTTCTATTTTAGATAGTGAGCAAAGTAATATTTTTTGGAGTAGGACAAAAAATTTAGAGGTTTTTAAAAGTTTAAAAAGTAACTTATTAAGAATAGTTTTGCCAATGAGTGAAACCTTACAGGTTATCCAAAAACTTAAAAATTTTGAGATTAAATATTTTATTGATTGGGGAGGGGGTCTAATCTGGGCTTCATTTGATCAATTGAACACAAAAATTCTTAGTGAAATCAAGGATACAGTAAAAAAACATCAAGGATATATTACTTTAATTAAAGTTGAAGAGGATCTAAAAGCTTCTGCTGATATTTTTACAATAGATCCAATTAAGTATAAAATAAGTGAAAAAATTAAAAGGAGTTTTGACCCAAAAAGAATTTTTAATCCAGGGAAAATGTACACAGGAATTTAAATGCAAACATCATTTACAGATAAACAACTTCAAGACAAAGATAATAAAACGAGTGAAACAATTATAAGGAAATGCGTTCACTGCGGAATGTGTAATGCTACTTGCCCTACTTATCAAGTAAATGGAGAGGAGTTAGAAGGACCAAGAGGACGAATATATCTTATTAAAGATATGTTAGAGAATAAAAAACCAGCCACAAAAGAAATAGCAAAACACATTGATAGCTGTTTATCCTGTTACTCTTGTATGACGACTTGCCCTTCAGGGGTGAACTATATGCATTTAATTGACCATGGCAGAAATTACGTTGAGGAAACTTACAAGAGACCTTTTTTGGATAGAGTATTTAGAAATATACTTTCGTTTGTTTTGCCAAGACCAAAAGTTTTTTTGTTAATGGCATTATCTTCTAAATTAATAAAACCATTTAGTTTTTTATTTCCAAAATTTATTAGAAACGCATTAAATTTAATGCCAGATAAGATCCCAGGAAAAAAATTGAAAGAGCAGAAAGTTTACGAAGTTAAAAAAGGCAAGAAGGTTTCAAGGGTCGCTTTATTGACTGGTTGTGTTCAAAGAGTTATTTCTCCTGAAATAAACGAAGCTACTATAAGACTTCTTAATAGGCACAATGTTGAAGTTGTTGTGATGCCAGATATTAATTGTTGTGGGTCTTTAAATCATCATTTGGGTAAACAAAAATTAGCACACGATTCATTTAAAAATAATATTGAAAGCTGGCACGACGAGTATCTACAAAATGGATTAGATGCGATAATAAGTAATACATCTGGATGCGGTACAACATTAAAAGATTATGGTCATATTTTTAAAAATGATAAAGACCTAAAAAAGAAAGCTAAAAAAATCTCAGAACTAACTAAAGATATTACTGAGTATCTTGATGAAAACTTGAAGCTAAACATAAATTTAAATTCTGAAAAAAAATACAGGATAGCGTACCATTCAGCATGTTCAATGCAACATGGACAGAAAGTTCATGATCAACCAAAAGATTTAATTTCAAAAACTGGTAACGAGGTATTGGATATTCCTGAGGGACATTTGTGCTGTGGGTCTGCTGGTACTTACAATATTTTACATCAAAAGATGGCTAAATCACTTTTAAAGAATAAGGTAAATAATATAGAAAAAATTTCACCTGATTTTATCTCAACAGGTAATATTGGTTGTATGACACAAATTTCAGCTGGTACTCGAATACCAATTATCCATACCGTAGAGTTACTTGATTGGTTTACCGGAGGACCCAAGCCGTATAAATTAAGTAATTTTTAAAATGAAAAAAAAGATTTTCGTTACAAGAAGACTTCTAAAAGAAAATGAGGAGAAACTTAAAGAATTATTTGAAGTTACCTTAAATAAAGACGATAAGATTTATAAACCTCAAGAAATAATAGATGGCTCCAAAAATTTTGACGGGATATTAAGTTCTGTATCTGATTCTATCAGTGCTGATACCATCTTTAAACTTTCGAGTTCCATAAAAATTATTGCTAATGGCGCAGTTGGTTTTGGAAATATAGATATAAAAGCTGCAAAAGAAAAAGGAATTACTGTAACGAATACACCCGACGTACTTACAGATGCTACAGCAGATATTCAGATTTTACTTTTACTAGGTGCTTCTAGAAAAGCTTATGAGGGACGTCTAGCAGCTGAAACTCAAAATTGGAAATGGTCATGGGATTTCTTGTTAGGAAAACAAATGTCTAATAAAAAACTTGGAATATTAGGAATGGGCAGAATAGGAAGGGCAGTTGCTAAAAGAGCTAAGGCTTTTAATATGGAAATTCATTATCATAATAGATCTAAACTTTCACCAGAATTGGAAGATGGTGCAACTTATCATAAAGATTTAAAAAGCCTTTTTAAACAAAGTGAATTTTTATCAATTAATTGTCCTGTAACTCCTGAGACAACAAAACTAGTGAATAAAGAGACTCTAAGCTATCTAGAAGAAAATACTGTTGTAGGTAACGCAGCAAGAGGAGATATAGTTGACGATGATGCTATGATTGAAGCATTGAAAAGCGGAAAAGTATTCGCTTACGGTTTAGATGTTTACAATGGTGAGCCAAAAATTCATCCAGAGTATTTAAAATTAAAAAATATTTTCTTACTTCCACATTTAGGAAGCGCAACAAAAAGAACTAGGTGGGACATGGCGTTTAGAGCTACGAAAAATTTAGAAGATTTCTTCTCTGGAAAGAAACCACAAGATCAAGTTAATTAGTACACCTATAGATTGAATCTATTATTTTACTTTAAAATTATTCTAAAATAAATCGAGACTCTGATTTGAGATTGTGTTTAAATATTTCCGTTAATTAACTAACGGAGGACATATGTCAAAAATAAAAAAAGGAGTAAAAACTCCATCAAGACGTAAGTTCTTTAAAGCAGCAGCAGCTACGGGTGCTGCAGCAGCAGCAACAGTTGCAATGCCTAACATTGCATTTGGTGCTCCGCAAACTTTAAAGATGCAAGCGGCTTGGCCGTCAGGCGCTAACATTTTCTTTGAAATGGCTGGCGACTACGCAAAAATGGTAGGCGACATGTCTGGAGGTGAATTAAAGATTGATCTTCAGCCAGTTGGAGCTGTAGTTAAGACTTCGGAAATTGGACAAGCGGTAAGTTCAGGTGTGCTTGATATGGGACACTGGGTAACAGCTTACTGGTATGGAAAAAATCCAGCAGCTTCTCTATTCGGTACTGGTCCGTCATACGGAATGTCATCTCAAGAAATTATGGGATGGATAGAGTATGGTGGAGGTAGAAAACTTTATGACGAAACACTTGCAAAAGTTGGTTTCGATTATATTGGTTTCTTCCATATGCCAATGCCTGCACAGCCTTTTGGATGGTTCAAAAAGAACGTAACAAAAGTATCTGATGTAAAAGGTATGAAGTACAGAACAGTAGGATTAGCTACTAACGTATTAACAGCAATGGGAATGGTTGTAAGACAATTACCAGGTGGTGAAATTCAGCCTGCAATGAAGACAGGTTTGATTGAAGCTGCTGAGTTTAACAATCCAACTTCAGACTCTCAGTTTGGTATGCAAGATGTTTCTAAGCATTATCACTTAGGAAGCTTCCACCAATCTCAAGAGATGTTTGAAATCCCAGTAAATAAGAAGACATTTAACGGATTATCGCCTAAACATCAGGCTATTCTAAAAAATGCTGCTTATGCTGCGAACAGTGATAACTACTTTAAAGCATTAGTAAGATACTCAGCTGACTTATCTAAATTGATGAACCAGCACAAAGTAAATGTGTATCAAACGTCAGATGCGATCTTAGCTCAACAATTAAAAGGTTGGGATAAAGTAATCGGTGATTTCAATAAGAAAGATCCATTCTTTAAAAAGATTGTAGACTCACAAAAAGCTTATGCTAAGAGAGTTATGAAATATTTACTCATGAACCAGCCTAATTACAAGTTGGCTTACGAGAATGAGTTCGGTTCAATAGCAAAAGTTAAAATTTAATTATATTTTAAACATAAAAGGGGGCGTATTTGTGCCCCCTTTTTTTATGGAAATTACAAAAAAATTAGAATAGTTTAAAATCTCATGAGAGGATTTATTCACTTTGCAGATACTTTAAGTACTTCCGTAGGGAAGGCGTTTTCATGGTGTATCGTAATTTTAATGGGAGGAACTTGTTATGAAGTAGTTATGGCATATGCTTTCAATGCTCCTACCTTATGGAATTTCGATTTTAGTTTACAAATGTATGGCGCAATTTTTATGATGGCAGGCGCATACACTTTATCTACAGAAGCTCACGTCAGAGGTGATGTAATTTACAGACTTTTTAAACCAAGAACACAAGGTTACATAGATTTAATTTTATATTTTATTTTTTTCTTTCCTGGAGTTCTTGCTTTAGCTTTTTATGGTTATGAATATGCCTCGCTTGCTTGGAAGATTAAAGAAACAAGTTGGAATAGTCCAGCTCAAATCCAAATTTATATGGCAAAATCTTTAATACCTGCAGCAGGAATTTTATTGATTATCCAGGGTATCAGCGAAGTTTGTAGAGCAATTATTTGTATTCAAACCGGTCACTGGCCTGCTCGAATGGTAGTAGCAGAGGAGACAGAAAAAATGTTAATGCGAACTTCACAAGACGAGGATCAAAAAGATGTTATTTAGTTTAACCAATCCAGAAATAGCAATTTTAATGATGAGCATATTCCTATTTGCAGTTCTACTTGGTTTTCCTATAGCATTTACTTTAATGGCGATGGGAGTTGGATTCGGTTATTACGCTTATTTTGATCCTACAAGAATGGAACATCTTTTTGACAATAGGATTTTTCAATTATTTGTTCAGAATACTTATACCGTGATGGACAACACTGTTTTAACCGCCGTCCCACTCTTTTTATTTATGGGCTACTTAGTTGAGAGAGCCGGAATAGTTTCTCGATTGTTTTTTGCAATAAGATTAGCTTCTCACAGACTCCCTGCTTCTATGGCCGTTGCCGCGCTTGTAACTTGCGCCTTATTTTCAACAGCGACAGGAATTATTGGTGCTGTTGTTACACTAATGGGATTACTTGCATGGCCTGCAATGATAAGGGCAGGATATGATAAAAAATTTGCTTCAGGAGTAATTTGTTCTGGTGGATGTTTAGGAATTTTGATTCCTCCAAGTATCATGTTAATTGTTTACTCAGTTATTGCTCAGCTTTCACCTTTAAGATTGTTTGCAGCAGCAATTTTCCCAGGATTATTATTAGCTGGTCTTTATATAATGTACGCAGTTACACTTGCTTATTTTAATCCATCAATAGCGCCTAAACCTCCAAAAGAGGATATTCCGCCAAGATCTGAAATTTTAAAAGAGGTCATGGTTTCGTTCTTACCACTTTTCTCATTAATAATATTAGTATTAGGAACTATTTTAGGAGGGCTTGCTACACCTGCAGAGGCTGCAGCAGTAGGAGCCTTTGGCGCCTTAGTGCTTTCTTACTTCTACAAGACTTTAAAATGGAAAAACTTTAAAGAGTCTGTATTTCTAACAGCAAAGACAACTGCAATGATAATGTGGTTATTCATTGGCTCTTGGACTTTCGCATCTGTTTTTTCTTACTTAGGGGGCCATGAAGTTTTTGAACATTTCTTTAAATCAATGAATTTACAACCATGGCAATTCTTAGTAATCACACAAATAATTATTTTCTTATTAGGTTGGCCACTGGAGTGGACGGAAATTTTAATTATATTTGTTCCAATATTTTTACCTTTAGTAGCTTTCTTCGAGGTAAATCCTTATTTTTTCGCAATGCTTATCGCTTTGAATTTACAAACTTCATTTTTAACACCGCCGATGGCAATGTCCGCCTACTATTTAAAAGGTGTCCAATCTAAAAATGTAGAGTTAATGGAAATATTTAGAGGCATTATGCCCTTCCTAGGTATTGTTATATTTGCAATGTTTTTAATGTATCTATTTCCAGGAATAGCTCTTTGGTTGCCAGATACATTATTCGCTAATTAACAATTTAAATGATAGACGTTACATCTTTAAGTGCTTACGATTTATCGCAAAAACTTCATTCTGGTGAAATTTCTTCTTTAGATCTTTGCAAAGCTTATTTAGATAGAATTAAAAAATTTGAAAAAGATGTCCAGGCTTGGCAATTTTTAGACAAAAAACTTTTATTAGAAAAAGCTGAAGAAGCTGACACTTATAGAAAATCTGGAAAACCTCTGGGACCATTGCACGGAATGCCAGTTGCAATTAAGGATATTATAGGTACGTATGATATGCCAACCGAATGTGGGACAGTATTTAGAAAAAAAATGTCCAATTCACAAGATTCTGAAATTGTAAACTTATTAAAAAATTCAGGAGCAATTATCATGGGTAAAACTGTTACTTGTGAACTTGCATATATACATCCATCTAAAACAAAAAATCCTCATGATTATTCAAGAACACCAGGGGGATCATCAAGTGGATCAGCAGCAGCAGTTGCAGCTCATATGGCGCCTTTATCAGTGGGTTCTCAAACTGGAGGATCAGTAATCAGGCCAGCATCATATTGTGGTGTAGTTGGATATAAACCCTCGTATGGATTAATCTCTAGAAACGGTGTTTTAAAAGTTTCGGATAAACTAGATACAATGGGCGTATTTGGCAAAAGTGTGAAAGATGTTGCATTATTAGCTAAATCACTAATTAGAAAAGATTTACATGACCCTTCAACAATTTATTTCGCTGCTGACAACATGGTTCAGGAATGTGAGAAAGGACCAGTTTTTGATCCAAAGTTTATTTTTTATAAAACGAAAAATTGGAAAAATATAAATAAAAAATCACAGCAAGCTTTTGAGTTTCTAATTAAAAACTTTAAAAAGAACATAGAAGTTTTTGATACTCCATCTTACTTTGATGACATACCAAAGTATCATCAAATCATTCATGAAGTTGATATGGCAAATAATTTTCAAGTTTACTATAAAAAAGATAAAACTAAACTTTCAAAGGAAATGAGAGAAGCTATTTCCAGGGGATTAAAATATTCAGCAAAGGAGTACGGAGATGCTGCAGATTTTATGAAACAAAGTTATGAGTCTTACAAAGAAGTTTTCGAGGATTATCATGGAATTATCTCTCCATCATCAAGCGGAGTTGCTGACAAAGGATTAAAATCTACTGGAAGTGCAGACTTTCAAAAAATTTGGACTTATCTTGGTTTGCCCACAATTTCATTGCCTTTACTTACAGGAGAAAATGACTTACCATTAGGTGTTCAGTTAGTTGGTGATAAACTTGATGATTTAAGATTTTTAGGAACAGCTAACTGGCTTGAAAAAAATTGTAAAGATGAAGGATAAAGTAACGATAATAATTGGCGTTGGGCTTTGCACCCTTTTTTTAATTGGGTTAGCTACAACACTAACTAGATCAATGATGATTGGTTTTTTTGACGTGCTTCCTGTTTATATTTTAATGGGCATAGTAATTGTAATGATGTTCTATGAAGCCTTCATTGACAAAAAATAATCCTTACGCTCCTTATTTACTTTTGTTAATCCAGCCAATTTTTATGGCTACAAACACTATTGTAGCAAGAGGTGGCGTTGAGTCAGTACCTCCTATCTCTCTAGCATTTTGGCGGTGGTTCACTGTGTTCATTATATTATTTCCATTTTTTTTTAACGAAATCTTAAAAAATAAAAAAGACTTTAATAAAGAGTTTTTTAAGCTTTTTTTCTTAGGCTCAATGGGTTGTGGTATATGTGGGGCTTTCCCAAATCTTGCAGGAATGACAACAACAATGGCAAATATTGGAATAATCTATACTTCTTCGCCAGTAATAATAATTTTTTTATCAATTTTATTCTTTAAAGAAAAAATTAATTTTTTTAGGGTAATGGGCTTATTAATTTGCATTTCAGGTGTTTTTACAATTATATCTAAAGGTAATTTAGATTTTTTAATCAACTTGAATTTTACAATAGGTGACTTATGGGTTTTAGGTGCAGCTTTAGGCTGGGCTCTTTACTCAATTTATTTATTAAATTGGAAATCAAAATTTAGTTTAATGGCTCGATTTACTTTAATCGCAATGTTTGGATTTATTTCACTTTTCCCATTTTTTGTTTTAGAAAATATTTACTTTGCCAAGACAAACTACAATCAGACATTTTTGTTCTGGATTATATTTGCTGCTATTTCTCCCAGTATAATAGCTTTCTCTTTATATACTCGGTTACAAAAATATGTAGGCGCATCCTTTGCAGGGTTTACTTTATATTTATTCGCAGTCTATGGATCTATCTTTGGAATTATAATTTTTGAAGAACCTCTTCTTAGTTTTCATTATTTAGGTGGCTTACTGGTTTTTACTGGAGTCTATTTCGCTAGAAAAAAAGTATGAAGTATCTTTATATAGCATTATCGTCAATTATTTTAGCTTACTTCATAATTGTACTTTTCACTTACTTGTATCAAAGAAAATTACTTTATCACCCAAGTGAAAATAATTATACAGGAGATGAAATTCAATTTGAATATAAAGAAGTTTTTATTGAGGTTGATAAAGATATAAAACTTAAATCATGGTTTTTGGAAAAAGACTTAAAAAAAGATAAAACAATTCTTTATTTCCATGGAAACGCGGGTGATCTAACAAATAGAGTTCATAAGCTTAATGAATTAGATAAATTAAATGTAAATATTCTTATTATTTCATGGAGAGGGTTCAGCGGTAATCCAGGCAAACCTACAGAAAAAAATTTGTACAATGATGCTAGAAAATCCGTTGAATGGCTTAATAATACTGGAATTGAAAATAAAAATATAATTTTATATGGAGAGTCACTAGGCACAGGTGTTGCTACAGAGTTGGCCCAGGACAATTCCTTCGCCGGTATTGTTTTAGAGTCGCCTTTTACCTCAATCGCTGATGCAGCAAAAATTTATTATCCTTATTTACCCATCGATTTATTGATTAAAGACAGATACGACTCTTTAAAAAAGATTAAGAATATAAATATTCCTATTTTGATTATGCACGGTAAGAAAGATGATGTTGTTCCTTTTAAAATGGGTATAGAATTATTTGAGAAGGCGAATGAACCAAAATTCAGTTACTTTTCCGATAACGACGATCATATGATGGAATTTAATGATCAGCTAATTAATGCTTTGAGAAATTTTTTAGGTTTCAATACCTAAAAGAGCCTTTGAAAAATATTCAGCATTGAAGGGTTGTAAGTCATCTTCTTTTTCTCCCATTCCGATTGCAACAATAGGTAAATTATATTTCTTACAAATGGCAAGGACTACCCCGCCTTTTGCAGTGCTATCAAGTTTTGTAATAATAAGCCCCGTTAGATCATGTATTTTACTGAATTCTTCGACTTGATTTAATGCATTTTGGCCAGTAGTTGCATCAAGAACTAGAATTACTTCATTTGGAAAAGACTCATCAATTTTTTTCAAAACATTGATAATCTTTTTGTATTCTTCCATTAAATTTTTTTTATTTTGTAGTCTTCCTGCCGTATCAATCAAGGCAACATCAATTTCATTCTTTTTTGCAAATTCAGCAGTTTTAAAAGCAACTGAAGCCGGATCGCTATTAATTTCTGACTTAATTATATCTACTTTTACTTTTGCAGCCCATACTTGTAGTTGATCTATGGCAGCTGCTCTAAAAGTGTCTGCAGCTCCAAATACAACAGATCTATTATTGTCTTTAAAATACTTTCCAAGTTTTCCAATACTAGTTGTTTTTCCAACACCGTTCACACCAGAAACAACAATTACAGCAGTTTTAGCGTTTCCCATAAGGCTTAAATCTTTTTCGTACTTTTGAAGATTTATTGCCAACTTATCAGCTAAGAGCTTTAAAATTTCTTTATGATTGTCTAATTTTTTATCAACTTTTAAGCTTTCAAAATCTTTCCTAAGTTCTTTGGCTACATCAATGCCAGCATCAGATAAAATGATTAATTCTTCAAATTCTTCAAGAATTGTTGCGTCAATCTTTTTTTTAGAAAAAATATCTTTAAAGCCTTCTGTAAGACTTGATGAACTTTTTCCAAGCCCTGATTTAAACTTATCAAAAATCCCCATTTATATTTCTACTTTTATGTTCTTTATTTCTGACACTGGTCCAGTCATAAATATATTATTTGTTTCATCTAAAACTATATTTAATACTCCCTCTTTAAATTTAATAGCCACTTTGTTTTCAACTAATTTATTTTTGTTTCCAGCAACAGCGGTCGCGCAAGCTGCTGTTCCACATGCTTTAGTAAGCCCAGCACCTCTTTCCCAAACATTTACTAAAATATTTTTTTTATCTAAAATTTGAGCAAATGTTACATTAGTTTTTTCAGGAAATAATTTATGATTTTCAATCAAAGGTCCTATTACTTTCAAATCATATTTAAAACAATCATCTACAAAAAAAACTATATGAGGGTTTCCTACATTTAAACAAAATCCACCAGTAAACTTTTTGCCTTTAATATCTAATGAGACATCAGCAGGATTTTCTATTTTTGAAATCGGAATATCCTTTAAATCAAATAAAGGTTTTCCCATTTCAAGTTCTACCATTAAATTATCAACAATTTTGGCATTAAGAACCCGATTACTTGTTTTTAATTTGATTTGGTTAGCATTTAAATTTTTACTCAAAAGATAGGCAACACATCTCGAACCATTGCCACAGGCACTTACTTCACCACCGTCAGAATTAAAAATTGTTATCGGAAAAGAATTCTCTTTTTCTTTTTCAATAAAAATTATTTGATCAAAACCAATATTACTTCTTTTTCCCAACTCAACAATTTTATCCTTTGTCAAATTGATAGGACTTGATCTTCTATCGATAATAATGAAATCATTACCCAATCCATCCATTTTATATGCGTTAATCGTTGCCATAATTGATTAGTATAATTATTCATTGACTTTTAAAACCCCAAATTGTAGTTTCCACAAACTTTCCGCAAATACACATGTTTTTGCGGTGCTCTTGAAAACAAGAGTGTCGACACTAGTCAGCGAAGGTTCGCCCACTAGTGCGATAGGTATTGGACGTTATAAAAATGTTTGAAAATTTAACAAATAGATTAGAAAGTATTTTTTCTAAATTAAAAAGTGCTCCCTCATTGACTGGGGAGCAAGTTGACTCTGGTTTAAAAGAGATACGATTAGCTTTATTAGAGGCTGATGTGGCTCTTCCTGTCACTAAAGAATTTATAGCCAACGTTAAACCAAAAGCAATTGGCAAAGAAATTATAAAATCAACATCTGCTGGACAGATGATAGTTAAAATTGTTTATGATGAACTGGTTAATATTTTAGGTTCTAAAAAAGAAGAGCTAAACTTTAAAGCTGTTCCACCAGTTTCACTTTTATTGGTTGGATTACAGGGCTCAGGTAAAACAACCTCTGCAGCAAAGTTAGCAAAAAATATAGAAAAGAATTATAAAAAAAAAGTAATGTTAGTTAGTTTAGACATTTACAGACCAGCTGCTCAAGAACAACTTAAATTACTTGCTGAAGCAAACGGAATTCAATGTTTGCCTATAGTTGAAAAGCAACAACCAATAGACATTACTAAGAGAGCATTAAATGCAGCCAACCTCAATGGCTCAGATGTAATTATATTTGATACTGCAGGAAGAACACAGATAGATCTACCAATGATGTCTGAGATTAAGCAAATTAAAGACATTACAAAACCGGCTGAAACAATTTTAGTAGCTGATGCATTAACAGGACAAATAGCTGTAAATGTAGCAAAGGAATTTGACACCACTGTTAATCTTTCTGGAATCATTCTCACAAGAGTTGATGGTGATGCGCGAGGTGGTGCAGCATTAAGCATGAAACATGTAACAGGTAAACCAATTAAATATATTGGTGTTGGAGAAAAAATTACTGATCTTGAACTTTTCCATCCAGATCGATTAGCCAATAGAATATTAGGAATGGGTGATGTAGTAACCCTAGTAGAGAAAGCCCAACAAGATTTAAGTGAAGAAAAAATTAAAGAAACAGAAGACGAATTAAAAAAAGGAATTTTCACAATGGACTCATATCTTTCGCAACTAAGGCAAATGAAAAAGATGGGTGGCATGGAAGGAGTTATGTCTATGTTACCTGGTGTGAATAAAATGAAAGCAAAAATGGATCAAGCAAATATAGATGAAAAAATGTTAGTAGAGAATGAAGCAATTATTTTATCAATGACTAAAAATGAAAGAGAAAATCCAAAAATTATTAGCGGATCAAGACGGAAAAGAATTTCTAAAGGAGCAGGTGTAGATGTTTCAAAAATTAATAAACTATTAAAACAATTTAAAATGATGTCAGACATGATGAAAAAAATGTCTAAAGGAAAAAAAATTCCATCCGGGATGATCCCAGATGAAATGCTTAATCAACTAAAATGAAAGGTATAAAATGTTAAGAATAAGACTATCAATGGGAGGTGTAAGAAAAAGACCCATTTATAAAATTGTAATTGCTGACAGTAGATATCCAAGAGATGGAAAATTTATTGAAAAAATTGGCTCTTACAATCCTTTACTTCCGAAAGATAAAAAGGAAAGAATAAAAGTAGAAGCTGAAAGAGTAAAATATTGGATGAGTAAAGGAGCTCAACCAACAATGAGAGTCTCTAGATTACTAGGAGAGGTGCAGTTAATGCCAATGCCAAAACCTGGAAACAATCCTCAAAAGGCTATTCCTAAAAAAGATAGAAAAAAAGTTGAAGGAGATAAAAAAGAAGAAACAAAGAAGGATGCTCCAGCAGCCGACGGCAAAAAGCCAGATCAAAAAGCTGATGCAAAAAAAGAAGAACCTAAAAAGGAACAACCTAAGGCAGAAGCTAAAAAGGAAGAGCCAAAGAAGGAAGAACCTAAAAAGGAACAACCTAAAGCAGAAGCTAAAAAGGAAGAGCCAAAGAAGGAAGAACCTAAAAAGGAACAACCTAAAGCAGAAGCTAAAAAGGAAGAGCCAAAGAAGGAAGAGAAAAAAGCTTAACCGAAAGGTAATTAGAGATGTTAGAGGTAAAAATTTTTACTTTATATCCAGATTTGTTTCCTGGTCCTTTAAATATAGGCATATTTAAAAAGGCAAAGGAAAACAAGATTTGGAATTTAAAAGCAATTAATATTAGAGATTATTCAAAAGATAATCATGGTACTGTAGACGACACTCCTTTTGGCGGAGGAAGTGGAATGCTTTTACGTCCTGATATATTAGCATCAGCGCTTGATAAAAATATAAAAGAAGGTGAAAAAATTATCTACTTATCTCCAAGAGGAAAAAAATTTGACCAAAACGTTGCTAGATCTTTAAGTAAAGAAAAAAATATAAACCTTATCTGCGGTCATTTTGAGGGTGTTGATCAAAGGCTTTTAGAGACAAGAAATATTGAAGAATATAGCTTGGGTGACTTTGTCCTATCAGGGGGAGAGCCAGCATCTTTTGTGTTAATTGATGCTTTAGTTCGATTATTACCTGGAGTGCTAGGAAATAAAGATTCTGTCAAAGAAGAAAGTTTTGAAAATCATCTTTTAGAATATCCTCAATATACCAAACCAAGAGAATGGGAAGGTAAAAGCCCACCAGAGGTCTTATTTTCAGGCGATCATGCTAAAATAAAAGGGTGGCGTTTATCTCAATCTGAGGCTATAACACGTCGCCAGAGACCTGATCTTTGGAAAAAATATTTAGAGAAAAAAAATGAAAAACATTGAAGACATAAATAAAGCAGCGATTAAAAAAATAGTTGCTAACAAAAAGATTACAGACTTTTCACCTGGAGACACAATAAAAGTTGGTGTTAAAATTGTAGAAGGCAAAAGAGAGAGAATTCAATTTTTTGAAGGCGTTTGTATTGCAAAAAAAAATAGAGATTTAAACTCCTCTTTTACAGTTAGAAAAATTTCGTTTGGCGAGGGAGTTGAGAGAACTTTTGCCCTTTATAGTCCAAACGTAGACTCAATTAAAGTAATTAGAACAGGAAAAGTAAAGAGAGCAAAACTCTATTATTTAAGAGATAGAAAAGGAAAATCAGCAAGAATTGCTGAAAAGATTAAAAAGAAAATTGGTGTGGATGTTTCAGTAAAGCCTGAGGAACAAAAAGTAAAAACGATAGAGCCGGCTGGACATGGGACTAAAGGTGATGAAGCTAAAAAAGACACTCCAAAAGTCGAGTCTAAAGCTGAAAAGCCAACTAGCGAAAAAAAATAAAATTTAATGTCTAAAACTCTATACGATAAGATATGGGAAAACCATCTTGTTCACAAACAAAGTGATGGAACATCATTAATTTATGTTGATAGACATCTAGTCCACGAAGTTACAAGCCCCCAAGCTTTTGAAGGACTCAGATTACAAAAAAGAAAAGTTAGACGACCAGAATTAACTCTTGCAGTGCCCGATCATAATGTTCCTACAACAGACAGGTCAAAAGGGATAAATGATGCGGACTCTAGAATTCAGGTAGAGACACTGAGAAAAAATTGTAAAGATTTTGGAGTTGAACTTTTTGATGTTAACGATAAGCGTCAAGGCATAGTCCATATTATAGGACCTGAACAAGGTTTCACACAGCCAGGAACAGTAATAGTATGTGGCGACAGCCATACTGCTACACACGGAGCATTCGGTGCATTAGCATTTGGAATTGGAACTTCTGAAGTTGAACACGTTCTCGCCACGCAAACTTTAATGCAAAAAAAATCAAAAAATTTAAGAATAAATGTTAATGGCACTTTACCAAAGGGAGTTACTGCAAAAGATGTAATTTTAAAAATTATCGGCACGATTGGAACTGCAGGCGGAACTGGATACGTAGTTGAATTTGCTGGCGATGTAATTAAAAGTTTAAGCATGGAAGAGAGAATGACTGTTTGTAATATGACCATTGAAGCAGGTGCAAGAGCTGGATTAATCGCACCAGATGAAAAAACATTTAGTTATTTAAAAGGTAAAGCCATGTCGCCAAAAGGTGAAAATTGGGATAAGGCTGTAGAATTTTGGAAAACTTTGCACTCAGATAAAGACTGCAAATTTGATAAAGAGGTAAATATCGATGGCAAAAATATAGAACCACTTGTTACTTGGGGCACTTCACCTCAAGATGTATCACCAGTTACTGGTGTTGTGCCGGATCCAGAAAAGGAAAAGAACGAGGATAGAAAAATGGCCATGAAAAGATCTCTTGATTATATGGGATTAAAAGCAAACACCAAAATTTCAGACATAAAAATTGACAAGATTTTTATAGGAAGCTGTACTAATGGAAGAATAGAAGATTTAAGATTGGCTGCAGATCTTCTTAAAGGCAAAAAAATTGCCGAAAATGTCAGCGCTATGGTCGTTCCAGGATCTGGATTGGTCAAAGAGCAAGCTGAAAAAGAAGGAATTGACAAAATATTTAAAGAAGCAGGCTTTGAATGGAGAGAGCCTGGTTGTTCAATGTGTTTGGGCATGAATCCGGATCAATTAAAACCTAGAGAAAGATGTGCTTCAACATCAAATAGAAACTTTGAAGGCAGACAAGGTCGTGGAGGTAGAACACATTTAGTCAGCCCAGGAATGGCTATCGCAGCAGCAATTAAAGGGCATCTAACTGATGTAAGAGAAATATAATATGGAAAAGTTTAACAACTTAAGATCAATACCATCATATCTATCATTGCAAAATATTGATACAGATATGATTATCCCAAAGCAATTTTTAAAAACCATTAAAAGAACAGGTTTAGGGAAAAGTTTATTTTATGAAATGCGTTATGATGAAAATGGGAAAAAGAATGTCAATTTTATTTTAAATAAAGAACCTTACAATAAATCAAAAATTCTTTTAGCAGGAAAAAATTTTGGATGTGGTTCATCTAGAGAACACGCTCCATGGGCTTTATCTGATTTTGGCATAAAGTGTGTAATAAGTGCTAGCTTCGCAGATATTTTTTACAATAACTGTTTTAAAAATGGAATTCTTCCAATTAAAATTGACGATAAAATCGTGATTGAGTTAGCCGAGTACTCTAATAGGAAAGAGGAAATTGAAATTAGTTTAGAGAGGCAAGAAATAAAATATGGAAATAAAGTTTCAAATTTTGAACTTGATCCCTTTAAAAAGAAATGTTTGATGGAGGGCCTAGATGATATAGCACTTTCAATGGAAAAAATCTCCAGCATAGATGATTACGAAAAAAAACTACAAGCTACAAAACCTTGGGTTCTAAATAATGGCTAATAAAACTAGGAAAATTTTGCTTTTACCTGGTGACGGAATTGGCCCTGAGGTGGTTGCAGAAGTTAGAAAAATACTTGAATGGATGAATAAAACAAAGTCTTTAGATTTTGTTTTAAGCCAAGAATTAATTGGTGGTGCATCTATTGACGCAAACAAAGTTCCAATTACTGATGAGGTTTTTTATAAGTCATTGGAGTCTGATGCAGTCATATTAGGTGCTTGTGGTGGACCTAAATGGGATAATTTAGAATTTTCAAAAAAACCTGAAAGAGCTCTTTTAAAACTAAGAAAAGAATTAAAGTTATTTGCTAACTTAAGGCCAGCTATTTGTTTTAAACAACTTGTTGATTCATCAACTCTTAAACCAGAAATAGTTTCTGGGTTAGATATTATGATTGTAAGAGAATTAACCGGCGGTATTTATTTCGGTGAGCCAAGGGGGATAGAGCCAATGGAAAACAACCAAAGAAAAGGTATTAATACTCACTCTTATACTACCTCGGAAATACATAGGATAGCACGTGTTGCTTTTGATTTGGCAAAAAAAAGAAAAAACAAAGTTACTTCCTGTGAAAAATCAAATGTAATGGAGGCAGGAATTTTATGGAGAGAAGAAGTGCAGGCAATTAAAGATAAAGAATTTAAAAAGGTGGAGTTAAACCATATGTTAGCTGATAACTGTGCAATGCAGCTTTTAAGATATCCAAAACAGTTTGATGTCATTTTGGCAGACAACTTGTTTGGAGATATGTTATCCGACGAGGCAGCAATGCTTACAGGTTCTCTAGGACTTTTGCCTTCTGCATCACTAGGAGCAAAAGACAAAAACGGAAGAGTCAGATCATTATACGAACCCGTTCACGGTTCTGCCCCTGATATTGAGGGAAAAAATATTGCTAATCCAATAGCTACTATTTTAAGTTTATCTATGGCATTAAGGTATTCTTTAGACCTTGGAAAAGAGGCAGATCAACTTGATAAAGCCGTTCAAAGTGTTTTAGACGATGGTTTAAGAACAAAAGATATAATGTCTAAAAATATGAAAGAGGTTTCCACAACAGAGATGGGTGATGCAATCATCGCAAAATTGAAATAAAGTAAGAAATTATGAATTTTGCAATTATTGGTGCCTCAGGAAATGTTGGAAGAAAAACAATAGAAATTTTAGAGAAATCTAAATTAGCTATCGATAATCTTTTTTTAATAGCATCTTCAAAAAGTGCGGGTAATAAGATTAAATTTAGAAATAAAGAAATTGAAATCGAAGATTTAGAAAATTACAATTTTTCTAGAGCTCAGATTACTTTTTTTGCAGCAGGAAGTAAGGTAGCTAAAGAATGGGTCCCTAAAGCAGCAAAAGAAACTATTGTGATAGATAACTCTAGTTATTTTAGAATGCAAAAAGATGTTCCACTTGTTGTACCAGAAGTAAATTCAGAAGCACTTAATAAACATAAGAATATTATTGCAAATCCAAATTGTTCAACTATGCAAATGGTTCTTCCTTTAAAACCATTGCATGATGAGTATAAGATCAAAAGAGTTATTGTCTCGACTTACCAAGCAGTTTCTGGTGCCGGTAAAGATCCTATGGATGAGCTTTTTGATCAATCAAGAGATTATTTAGATGGAAAAAAAATTAAATTAATAAATTTTACTAAACAAATTGCTTTTAACTTAATTCCACATATCGATTCCTTTGATCAAGATGGATATACTAAAGAAGAATTGAAGATGACGAATGAAACAAAAAAAATCTTGGATAATGAGATCGATGTTTCTGCGACATGTGTAAGAGTTCCAGTTAGAACTGGTCATTCAGAGTCTATTAATATTGAATTTGATAATCTTTATGATTTCGAGAATATAATTAAAATTTTAAAAAATGCTCCAGGTTGTAAAGTTATTGATGAGCGTAGTGATGGAGGGTATATGACTCCCCTAGAGGCTGAGGGAAGTTACACGACCTATATATCAAGAATTAGAAAAGATAATTCAAATATTAAAGCGATTAATTTATGGGTAGTATCAGATAATTTATTAAAAGGAGCGGCGTTAAATACTGTGCAAATTGCTGAGTGTTTAATGAAAAAATTATAACTATAGTTTATAAGTTTATTATGCAAAACAATAATCCACTAAGTCCACATCTTCAAATTTACAAATGGCATATATCATCTTTATTATCAATAACGCACAGAGTAGTAGGTGTAATAAATTATTTTGCATTTATAGTAATTTGTTTTTGGGCTATTTCATTATTTTTTGGTGAAAATTTCTATCAATCCTTCGAAAACATTCTGAATACTTTCTTTGGAAAATTTTTGATTATTTCACTTTGTTGGACTTTTAGTTTCCAAATTTTAAATGAAATAAGACACTTGGCATGGGATGCTGGTTTTGGCTTTGATTTAAAAATTGCAAAGTTAACTGGAGTTATTACTTTAATTGGTTCTTTTATGTTAACAATTTTATTTTACTTGGTTGGGAGAATTTTTTTTTAAAATGCATCACTCTACAAAAAAATGGATTTTTACCAAAATTAGTTCAATAATTCTTATTCCTTTAATGATTTGGTTTTTGGTGAGTTTCGTATCCATTTACGATAAAGGTTATTTAGAAATAATTGATTTTTTTTCAAGTAGATTATCAAAAGTATTATTCTCATTACTAGTCGTTATTGCATTCTTTTTTTATACATTGACTATTAGTGAGATTTTTGAGGATTATTTACATGATGAGAAAACCAAAAATGTCGCAAATAAAGTATTAAATTTATTTGCTATAGTAGTTCCAATTTTAACATTAATAACTATATACAATCTTAATTAATGAGCGCATATAAAATAATTGATCACGAATATGACGTTGTTGTTCTTGGAGCAGGAGGCTCTGGTTTAAGAGCAGCAGTTGGTTTGTCGGAAGCAGGATTAAAAACTGCTTGCATATCTAAAGTCTTTCCAACAAGAAGCCATACATCAGCAGCTCAAGGAGGTATTTCCGCTGCATTAGGAAACATGGGCGAAGATGATTGGCGATGGCACATGTATGATACTGTTAAAGGATCTGATTGGTTAGGCGACCAAGATGCAATAGAATATCTTTGCAAAGAAGCTCCAAGAGCTGTCGTGGAACTAGAGAGATATGGAGTTCCTTTCAGCAGAACTGATGATGGAAAAATATATCAAAGACCCTTTGGAGGTATGACAAAAAATTATGGTAATGGAACCGCTCAAAGAACTTGTGCAGCTGCTGATAGAACTGGCCACGCTATCTTGCACACTCTTTATGGTCAAGCTTTGAAGCAACAAACAGAATTTTTTATTGAGTATTTTGCATTAGATTTAATTATGAAAAATGGTGAATGCAAAGGTGTAATAGCTTGGAATTTAACCGATGGTACAATACATAGATTTAGATCACATATCACAATTATAGCAACTGGAGGGTACGGCAAAGTTTATTATTCTGCAACATCAGCTCACACATGTACTGGAGATGGAAACGCGATGGTGCTCAGAGCAGGTTTACCTTTACAGGATATGGAATTTGTACAATTCCATCCAACCGGAATTTATGGAGTTGGCTGTTTGATAACTGAGGGAGTAAGAGGAGAAGGTGGATTTTTAGTAAATGGCAAAGGTGAAAGATTTATGGAAAGATACGCACCTAACGCGAAAGACTTAGCTTCTAGAGACGTTGTAAGCAGATCAATGGAAATGGAAATTAATGAAGGTAGAGGTGCAGGAAAAGATAAGGATCATATAAACTTACATTTAGATCACATAGATAAAAAAGTTATAGATGAGAGATTACCAGGTATTTCAGAGGCAGCAAAAACTTTTGCAAATGTTGACGTCAGTAAGGAGCCTATTCCAGTTGTTCCAACAGTTCATTATAATATGGGAGGAATTCCTACTAATTACAAAGCTGAGGTGCTCACTTTGAACGGTTCAGAAAAAACTGTGCCTGGATTAATGGCTATAGGAGAAGCAGCTTGTGTTTCAGTTCACGGCGCTAATAGATTAGGATCAAACTCTTTAATTGATCTAGTAGTGTTTGGCAGAGCAGCTGCAAAAAGGGCAGCAGAGCTAGTGAAGCCTGGAAGTCCCCATGAAGAAGTTTCAAGCTCTGAAACTGATAAATGTCTTGATAGATTTGATAAAATTCGAAATTCGAATGGCTCAACAAAAACATCAGAACTTAGATTAAAAATGCAAAAAACTATGCAATCAAAGTGTGCGGTGTTTAGAACAGAAAAAACTCTTAAGGAAGGTGTGGATCAAATTCGAAAACCTTTTGAAGGAATGAGCGATGTCTCTGTAAAAGATAAGTCATTATTATTTAACACTGATTTAGTTGAAACTTTAGAATTTGACAATTTAATTATCCAGGCTCTTACTACTATGGACTCAGCTTATAATAGAAAAGAAAGTAGAGGCGCTCACGCTAGAGAGGATTTTACGAAAAGAGATGACAAAAATTTTATGAAACATACTTTAGCTTGGCAAAAAGGAAAAAAAGTGAAAATAAAATATAGGGATGTTCACTCAAGAACTTTAACAAATGACGTGCAGTATTTTCCTCCTAAGGAGAGAGTATATTAATAATGGCTCAATTTAGCCTACCGCAAAATTCTAAGATTGAGGTAGGAAACTATTTTAAAGATAAAACTAACTCAAAAAATTTAAGAAAAATAAACGTTTATAGATGGGATCCTTCAACAGGTAAAAATCCAAGGGTTGATACATTTGAAGTTGATATGGATAATTGCGGTCCAAAAGTTTTAGATATTTTATTTAAGATTAAAAATGAAATAGATCCATCTTTAACGTTTAGGAGATCGTGCGCTCACGGTGTTTGTGGTTCATGTGCAATGAATATTGATGGAGTAAATGGCTTAGCATGTATTAAATCTCATTCAGATATAAATGGAGATCTTAATATTTATCCTTTACCTCACTTAAAAGTAGTAAAAGATTTAATTGGTGATCTTTCAACTTTGTATAAACAATATGAGTCTATTCAACCTTGGTTAAAAGTAGATCAAACTGGTCAAGAGAAAACGGAGCTTAAACAATCGCAGGTAGATAGAGAAAAACTAGATGGATACTACGAATGTATTTTATGTGCTTGTTGTTCTACGTCTTGCCCAAGTTATTGGTGGAATGGTGATAAATATTTAGGGCCAGCAGTTTTATTACAAGCTTATCGCTGGATAAATGATAGCAGAGATGGTGATAAAAAAGAGAGGCTAAAGAAAGTAGCTGACGAATTAAAGCTCTATAGATGTCATACTATAATGAATTGTACAAATTCATGTCCGAAAGGCCTTAATCCCGCAAAAGCCATAGGCTCTATTAAAAAAATGCTTGCAACAAGCTAAAAGCTTATTTATTCAATAAAATCATGAACACAATACACCATTTTGTGAATGGAAAAAAATTCTCAGGAGAGTCTAAGAGAGTCGGTAAAGTTTTTAATCCAGCCACAGGCGAACAAAGTGCTGAAGTACAATTAGCTTCAACAAAAGATGTTAATGACGCTGTTGAGAACGCAAAAAAAGCTTTTGAGACATGGTCTAATAAGCCCCCGCTCCAGAGAGCAAGAATAATGTTCAAGTTTAAAGAATTAATAGAAAAAAATTCTGACGAATTAACTAAAATAATTGTTTCCGAACATGGAAAAGTTTATGAAGATGCAAAAGGATCACTTACAAGAGGCTTGGAAGTAGTTGAATATGCATGTGGCATTCCTCAAATGTTAAAAGGAGAATTTACAGAAAATGTTGGATCTAATGTTGATAGCTGGTCAATAAGACAACCTTTAGGAGTTTGTGCTGGGATAACCCCATTTAATTTTCCTGCCATGGTTCCAATGTGGATGTTTCCAATGGCTATAGCTTGTGGGAATACATTTGTTTTAAAACCTTCTGAAAAAGATCCATCGTGCTCAATTAGATTAGCAGAATTACTAAAAGAGTCTGGATTACCTGATGGTGTTTTTAACGTGGTTAATGGCGATAAAGAAGCAGTCGATGCTTTAATAAATAATAAAGATGTTGTTGCAATGAGTTTTGTTGGATCAACCCCAATCGCAAAGTATATTTATGAGGAATGTGCAAAAAATGAAAAAAGAGTACAAGCTTTGGGAGGAGCCAAAAATCATTGTGTAGTTATGCCAGATTGTGATTTGGACCAAGCTGTAAACGGACTTATGGGCGCTGCTTACGGTTCAGCAGGTGAGAGATGTATGGCTCAATCTGTTGCGGTAGCTGTAGGAGGAATAGGAGATAAGCTAGTAAGCTCTTTAGCTAAAAAAGTTGAAGCTCTTAAAGTTGGACCAGGCATGGATAAACAATCAGAGATGGGACCTCTAGTTACAAAGGAGCATTTGGCAAAAGTAAAAGGATACGTGGACATCGGCGTTGAAGAAGGTGCAAAATTAATAGTTGATGGAAGAAATTTTAAAATACAAGGTTATGAAAATGGCTACTATATTGGAGGATGCTTATTTGACAAAGTCACAAAAGATATGAGAATTTATAAAGAGGAAATTTTTGGTCCAGTGTTGTCAGTAGTAAGGGCTAAAGATTTTAATGAGGCTTTGCAATTAGTTAACGATCATGAATTTGGAAATGGTGTAAGCATATTTACTAGAGATGGTGACTCTGGGAGAACGTTTTCATCTAAAGCAAAAATCGGAATGGTTGGTATTAATATTCCTATACCAGTTCCAATGGCATTTCATAGTTTTGGTGGTTGGAAACGTTCATTATTTGGGGATCAACATATGCATGGACCTGAAGGAGTAAGATTTTACACCAAACTTAAAACTATTACTTCAAGGTGGCCTTCTGGTTTAAGATCAGACCCAGAATTTATAATGCCAACAATGAAATAAAAGATGAAAAAAAAAATTAGTTTAATTGGCGCTGGTCAAATTGGTGGAACTTTGGCTCATTTAATTGCTTTGAAAGAATTAGGAGATATTGTTTTGTTTGATGTAGCTGATGGCATCGCCAAAGGCAAAGCATTAGATATAGCTCAGTCTTCCCCAGTGAATGGTTTCAACATAGATTTAATTGGAACAAACAAATATGAGGATACAAAAAATTCAGACGTAATAATAATTACCGCAGGAGTTCCAAGAAAACCTGGAATGACTAGAGATGATTTACTCGGAATTAATTTGAAAATCATTAAACAAGTAGCTGAGGGGATTAAACAAAATTCACCAAATGCTTTTGTAATCTGTATTACTAATCCATTAGATGTCATTGTTATGGCTCTACAAAAATATTCTGGCTTACCAAAAAATAAAGTAGTTGGAATGGCCGGAATATTAGACTCTTCGAGATTTATTTATTTTTTATCGAAAGAACTTAATGTTTCAGTGAATAAAATTAAGTCATTCGTATTAGGAGGTCATGGAGACAGTATGGTTGCGATGTTAGGCTCTACAGAAGTCGAAGGAAAAAAAATTTCAGATTTAGTAAAAGAGGGTAAAATTAAGCAAAATAAGCTCGATGAAATTGTTAAAAGAACTAAGAATGGTGGAGCTGAAATTGTAAAATATTTAAAAACAGGTTCTGCATTTTATGCGCCAGCTGCATCTGGAGTTGAAATGGCAGAAAGTTATTTAAAAGATTTAAAAAAACAACTCCCTTGTGCAGCATTTTTAAATGGAGAGTATGGCACTAACAATCTTTATGCCGGTGTTCCGGTTATAATCGGATCAGAAGGAGTTGAAAAAGTAATCGAATTAAATTTATCTAAGGAGGAAAAAATTAATTTTGATAATTCTATCAAAGCAGTTAAGGAACTATACGATGCTGCAAGAAAAATTGACCCGTATCTTTAATTTGTTTTTCTAAGTACTATCCTTCGCCCCATACAAAATACGTTTGGAAAAAACTTCACCAAAAATTTATCTATTGAGTTTAAAAGATTTAAAAAAAAGTTATTCATAGGTATACATTTTGTTTTAGATGTTACTCCACCAGAATTTAAAAAAATTAAACACTCTGTAAATTTTTCATACTCCACTTTAAAAAACTTTCCTAAATTTTCTTCAAATTTTTTTTTATTATCAAAGATAAGATGTGGTACTGCTATATTCCCATGCCATGCATTCTTTTCATCACTTTTTGGATTTTTTTCATCCCAAACATCTAGCGTAAAATCAAAACCCTCATGCTTCATTATTATTGTTGCTAATTGAAATGTTAAAGAACAATAAGATTCAAATATAATCAAATTTCCATTTTTTTTAAGAATCCTATTCATTTCTTTAAAAAATTTTATTGGAAAAGGAATATGGTGAATCATATTAGAGGCAATCACATAATCAAAACTCTCCTCTTTAAAACCAGTATCTTGAGCATCTATATTTTTAAAATCTAGATGATCATCAGTTCCCAAGTCAGTCAATTTAAAATTCTTATTACTAATAAAATCTTTCGAGAAACCAGCACCTGATCCAACTTCTATTCCTACGTGGTGATCTAGAATAAAGTCGTTCATCCATGAAAATCTTTTTTTAAGTAAAAATTTAGTATTTTTTGATTTTGATGAATAATACGTCTCTCTTGCAATTTTGGTGTTCGCTAAAGACCTCATTCGATTTTCATCTTGAGAAAACTGAACTTTTTCCAAAAATTTCATCATCTTGCTAATTATATAAATTTAAAAAAAATGAATTTAAGTTTATATTACTGTTAATCTTTTCAAAACATGTTTTTAAACAAAACTATAAATAAAGAGTATTTTTTAATAGCTGGTATTTCAATTTATGCTTTTTTTGTAAACTGGGTTAGTGGAAATATAGGTATTCTTCCAATTGATTCTTTCGCATTCCTAGATACAGGTTATAGCATTTTGAATGGCAAACTCCCAATTAGAGACTTCTGGATATTTACTGGCCTTTTAGTTGACTACATGGAGGCTTTTTTTCTTTTATTATTTGGAAATAATTGGAACAGTCATCTGATTCATTCTTCAGTAATGAATATTTTTGTTGCATTAGTTTTTTACTTTTTTCTTAAAGATTTTAAATTAAGAAAAAGATACATTATTTTTTATTGTATCTCATTTTCAACATTGTGCTATCCAGTCTCAGGTACACCTTTTGCATATATACATTCATATATATTTTCTATTTCATCAATACTTTTTTTAATTCTAGCAATTAAAAATAAAAGTAAAATTCTTTGGTTTGTATTTCCATTTATTTGTGCTTTTTCATTTTTATCTATGCAGACCCCTTCTTCATATATTCTATTGATACTTTTTTTTACTGTCATTTATTACTTTTTAAAGTTTAAAGATTATATTAATTTAAAAATATTTTTAATTGGAAGCGTAACTGTTCTAGCTTTATTTATTATTTTCCTTTTACTTACAAAAACCTCACTACTTGATTTCATTTATCAATATATTTTATTTCCATTGACTATAGGGGAAGGAAGAATTTCAGGCGATGATAGTGCCTATGTAAGCTTAGCACAACAGGCTAATTTTGAAACACTTTTTGGTGATTTTAAATTTATTCACTTTTTATTTATTCCATTAATTTTTATAACTTTAAAACATTTTAAGCAAAATTCTTTCATAATGAATTTACTAAATGTAATACTGATTTTGTCTATTATAAGCTTTATCTTTAACCAATTGGTAACTGCAAATCAGATTTATATTTTTAGTTTAATCCCAATTATTGCAGCGGTTCTTCATTTAAACGTAGCTAAATTTAATTACAATTCAAAATTTTTAGTTGTTGTAATATTAATTTCGTTAGTAGCAACAGTTAAATTTCACTTAAGATATAATGTTGATAGAAAATTTCATGAGTTGGAAAATGTGGATAAAAGCAAAGCTTTAAATGCTAGTATAATTCATCCAAGCTTGAATAATTTAAAATGGATCAATAAGTATGATGAGCCTTTAAATGAAATAAAACTTCTAAAAAATGCTATTCAAGTAATTGAAAGCGATAGTAGAGAAAAAAGTTTAATCACCCATTATCAATTTATTTCAACTATTTTGAATAAAAACTTAAATATTTTAAATAGATGGTATCTTTGGGATAACAACACACATCCAACAGAAAATCATAAATATTTTCATATCTACAAATCTCTAATCAACAGAAACATTCAGAATAATAACATAAAAGTTATTTATTTATTAGGTCTGGAAAATGAAATACTATTTGAAAATGTTAAAAATTACTTTACCGATCTTTGTTTTGAAAGTACAAACCTTGTAGAAAAGAGATTTTCAGTTCACGAAATAGTTAATTGTAAAAAAAAATAATATGAACATTCACGAGCATCAAGCAAAAGAAATTTTAAGAGAATTTGGAGCCCCAGTTTCTAAAGGCGTGGTTATTTACTCAGTTGATGAGGTAAAAGAAAAAATTAAAGACTTAAATGGTAAAGAATTTGTGCTTAAAGCGCAAATCCATGCAGGAGGAAGAGGAAAAGCTGGTGGGGTAAAAGTCATAAAAAATTTTGCGGATCTAGAAAAAGAAGCCAAAAAAATGATGGGAACAAAATTAATCACCCATCAAACTGGTCCTAATGGTAAAGAAGTAAAAAGATTATACATTGAGGAGGCATCTGATATATCAAAAGAATTTTATCTTTCTTGTTTAGTAGATAGAGAAAGTTCAAAAATTGCCTTTATAAGTAGCACCGAAGGCGGGATGGATATCGAAAAAATTGCTAAAGAAACCCCAAGTAAAATAGTTACAAATAAAATAGAAATAAATGAAGAGGGACCCTCTCAAAATGAAATAGATAGAATTATTTCAATTTTCAATTTGAAAACTCAGCAAAATATTACTTTAAAAAACTTAGTGAAATCTCTTTATAAAATTCTGATTGAAAAGGATGCAATTCTTATTGAAATCAATCCATTAGCACTAAATAAAGATGATGAAATAATTTGTTTAGATGCAAAAATGAATTTTGATGACAATGCTATTTTTAGGAGGCCTGAAATCTTAAAGCTTAGAGATCTTAATGAGGAGGAACCTGCAGAAATAGAAGCAAGCAAACATGATTTAGCTTACATCAAATTGAATGGTTCAATAGGCTGCATGGTGAATGGCGCTGGTTTAGCAATGGCTACAATGGATATTATTAAGTTATATGGAGAGGAACCTGCAAACTTTTTAGATGTCGGCGGTGGAGCTTCCAAAGAAAAAGTTACCTCAGCGTTCAAATTGATCTTAGCTGATAAAAATGTAAAAGGTATCTTAATAAATATATTTGGTGGCATCATGAGGTGTGATGTCCTAGCGTTAGGAGTTGTTGAAGCTGCTAAACAAGTTGATCTATCTGTTCCGCTTGTCGTTAGATTGGCTGGGACTAATTTTAAAGAAGGTAGAGAAATTCTCGATAAATCTAATTTAAAAATTTTATCTGCATCTGATCTAAATGATGCAGCAAAAAAAATTGTCGAGGCTATCAAATAATGTCTGTACTGGTTAATAAAAATACAAAAGTAATTTGCCAGGGCTTCACAGGAAAACACGGCTCGTTTCACTCTGAGCAAGCATTAAAATATGGAACACAACTTGTGGGTGGAGTTACTCCTAATAAAGGTGGACAAAAACACCTAAATTTACCAGTATTCAATACTGTTCAGGAAGCTAAAGATCAAACTTCAGCAGACGCAACTATGATCTATGTACCTCCTCAATTTGCAGGAGCAGCAATCATAGAAGCTATAAAGGCTGAAATAAAACTAATTGTTTGCATCACAGAAGGGATACCAATTGTAGATATGTTAAAAGTAAAAAAAGTTTTGAGCAAAAGTAAGTCAAGACTTATTGGACCAAATTGTCCTGGTATCATTACACCTGACGAATGCAAAATTGGAATAATGCCAGGCAATATTCATAAAAAGGGATCTGTTGGGATCGTATCGAGATCGGGTACGCTCACTTATGAAGCAGTTGCCCAAACATCGGCTAATGGTATAGGACAATCTACTTGTATAGGCATTGGCGGTGATCCAATCAATGGAACTAATTTCATTGACTGCTTAGAACTCTTTTTGCGAGATGATGAGACAAAATCTATAGTTATGATTGGCGAAATCGGTGGTTCTGCAGAGGAAGAAGCTTCTGAATTTTTAAAAAGAGAAAAAACTAAGAAGCCAACTGTTGGATTTATTGCCGGTTTAACTGCTCCAAAAGGAAGAAGAATGGGACATGCTGGTGCAATTATATCAGGCGGCAAAGGAGGAGCAGAGGAAAAAATTGAATTAATGAAATCTGCTGGTATTACTATATCAAAATCACCTGCAGATATTGGTAAAACGCTTTTTGACAAACTTAATAGTTGATTTTACAAAATTTGTGTTAAGATAAGTAACTAATGTCTTCATCAGATAATAATATTACTTTTAAAAAAACCTCTTTTCTATCAGGAATTAATTCTGAATTCATTAATCAATTTTACTCTGACTACTTATCTGACCCAAAATCCTTGCCAGAAAGCTGGAGAAAATTTTTTGATGGGCTTAGTGAAGATGAAAAACTTATTTTAAGTGATATTAATGGCCCTAGTTGGTCTCCAGGAAAAAGAGTTAAAAAGATAAATTTCGAAAAAAAGGTAATTAATGATTCAGAAAAATCAGTTGATTTAAGTGAGAACTCTATAAAACAAGCTTCACAAGATTCAGTTCGAGCTATAATGTTAATCAGAGCATTTAGAATTAGAGGTCACTTGATATCAAATCTAGATCCATTATCTATTCAAGAAAAAAAAGAACACTCAGAGTTAAAACCTGAAACCTATGGTTTTAAAAAAAAAGATTATAACAGAAAAATTTTTTTAGATGGGGTTCTTGGGCTTCAATATGCGGATCTAAATAAAATTCTTGAAATATTAAAAAAAACATATTGTTCAACAATTGGATACGAATTTATGCATATGAGTGACCCGGAGGAAAAAGCTTGGATAAGAGATCGTATAGAAGGTGCAGAAAAAGATATTAAATTTACGGAAAATGGTAAAAGAGCTATTCTTAATAAGATAATAGAAGCGGAGGGCTTTGAAAAATATTTACATGTAAAATTTGTTGGAACAAAGAGATTTGGTTTAGATGGTGGAGAGTCTTTAATCCCCGCTCTTGAACAGATCATAAAAAGAGGTGGTAATCTTGGTGCAAAAGAAATTAAAATTGGTATGCCGCATAGGGGTAGACTTAATGTTTTAGCAAATGTTATGGGTAAACCATTTCGTGCTATTTTCAGTGAATTTTTTGGGAAGTCAGTAAACGCAAGTAAAGATTTTGAGGGTGATGTGAAGTATCATCTTGGAGCTTCATCAAATAGAGAGTTTGATGGAAATGTAGTTCACATAAGTTTAACAGACAATCCCTCTCATCTAGAAGCTGTTAATCCAGTTGTATTGGGTCAAGTAAGGGCGAAACAATTTTTTCACAAAGATAAAGATAGAAAAAAAGTAATTCCAGTACTAATGCATGGTGACGCTGCGTTTGCTGGACAAGGGATAGTAGCTGAATGTTTTGCAATGTCGGGTTTACCTGGACACAATATTGGAGGGACTATTCATATAATTGTAAACAATCAAATTGGTTTTACTACAGCGCCTAGATTTGCGAGATCCTCACCTTACCCGTCAGACGTCGCAAAAACTGCACAAGCTCCGATATTTCATGTCAATGGAGATGATCCAGAAGCAGTAACACATTGTGCGAAAATCGCTACAGAGTACAGACAGAAATTTAATCGAGATGTTGTGATAGACATGGTTTGCTATAGGCGATTTGGACATAACGAGGGCGATGAGCCTTCATTTACACAACCAATAATGTATAAGAAAATAAAAAATCATCCAACAACTCTTACAATATATGGAAAGAAACTCACCAACCAAGGTTTAACAAGTAGCGACCAATTACAAAAAGATAAAATTAAATTTAAAAATTACTTAGAAAATGAGTTTTCTTCTTCAAAAAATTATAAATCTGAATTGAAGTGGTTTGATGGTGTTTGGTCTAGATTTAAACCTGGCTTGGGCAAGGACAAAAGAGGTAAAAGTGGAGTAGAAAGGAATATTTTAAATAAAGTTGGAGAGAAGATATTTCAAATACCAAATGATTTCAATGCTCATAAAACTCTTAAGAGAGTTTTTGAATTTAAATCAAAAATGTTTAAAAATGGTAAAGTAGATTGGTCATCCGCCGAGTCTTTAGCATTCGGAACATTATTAACCGAAGGATTTTCAGTGAGGTTGTCCGGGCAAGACTCAGGAAGAGGAACTTTTAGTCAAAGACATGCTGTTTTAAGAAATCAAGATAATCACGAAAGATACTTGCCATTAAATAATATTCAAACTAGTCAAAAGAAATTTGAGATAATAGATAGCTTGTTATCAGAATTAGCAGTGCTTGGATTTGAATATGGTTACTCTTTGTCTGAGCCAGAAACTTTAGTTTTGTGGGAAGCTCAATTTGGAGATTTTGCGAATGGAGCACAAGTAATTATAGACCAATTTATTACTTCATCAGAGTCAAAGTGGGGTAGAGCTAGTGGGCTTGTTATGCTTCTGCCACATGGGTATGAAGGTCAAGGACCAGAACATTCATCAGCTAGATTAGAAAGATTCCTACAATTGTGCGCTGGAGAAAATATTCAAGTTGTTAATTGTACAACGCCTTCAAATTACTTTCACGTTTTGCGAAGGCAAATGCATAGAGAATTTAGAAAGCCATTAGTCATCATGACACCAAAATCTTTATTGAGAAACAAAAGATGTATTTCCGATATTTCTGAGTTTGTTTCTAATAGCTCATTTCACAGAGTTTTAGAAGATGATGCTTATATAAAAAAAAATAATCTAATTTCTTTAAAAAAAGACAATAAGATTAAAAAAGTAATTATGTGTTCAGGTAAAATTTACTATGATCTGATTGAAGAGAGAGAGAAAACTAAGAACGATGATATTGTATTTGTTAGGATAGAACAACTTTATCCATTTCCAGCTAAAACTTTAGCTAAAATATTAAAAAAATACAAAAAAGCTGAATACATATGGTGTCAAGAGGAACCTAAAAATATGGGTGCTTGGAATACGGTAAGAAATTATATTGAAAGAACTTTAGAAATGATAAATTTTAAGGATATTAGCATTAAATTTGTGGGTAGATCTGCTTCTTCAACCACTGCGACTGGAAATGCAAACAAACATCTTGTACAACAAAAAGAAATATTGGAAAAGATACTAAAACATTAATGTCTGAAAAAATTACAGTTCCTACATTAGGAGAGTCGGTAACAGAGGCAACGGTATCTAAATGGCTAAAATCTCAAGGAGATAAAGTTGTTGCGGATGAACCAATTGTGGAGCTGGAAACTGATAAAGTAAACGTTGAGGTACCAGCACCTTCAAATGGAGTTCTTGGCACCATTGAAGTGAAAGAGGGTGAAACTGTTAATGTTGGATCAATTCTTGGTACAATTAGCAATAATTTTAAAAGTGATATTGCTGAGCCCAAAGAATTGAAGACATATAGTCCACCAAAAAAACAACCCAAAATATTTGAAGAGAAAAAAAAGACCAAACCATCAGTGGATAATCAAATTTTAAAATTAGATAAAGAAGAAAAGGCAGAAGATGAACCACTAATTTTAAAACAAGTTCACGAGGAAAAGTCAGTTTCTAAATCTATCACAAAAATTAAAAAAGAAACAAAAGTTTCTCCCGCTGCAAGGAAAATGGCAAGTGAAGCTAAAATTGATTTAGAAAAAGTGAAAGGGTCCGGTAAAAACGGAATAATATTAAAAGAGGATGTGATGGATCTTATGGGATCTAAGCCTGCACCATCTGAAAGAAAAATAAAGTACGGTCCTGAAGAAAGAGTAAAAATGACAAGGCTTAGACTAACGATTGCTAAAAGATTAAAAGAAGCTCAAGAAAATGCAGCTATGCTTACAACATTTAATGAAGTAGATATGAGTGAAGTAATTTCAATGAGAAATCAGTACAAAGATGAATTCCAAAGTAATTATGGAGCTAAATTAGGTTTTATGTCTTTTTTTGTAAAAGCCTGCGTAATTGGTCTAAAAAATTTTCCAGCTATCAATTCAGAAATTCAAGGAGAAGAGATAGTTTATAAAAATTATTATAATATTAGTATAGCCGTTGGTACAGACAGAGGATTAGTTGTGCCAGTTCTAAGAGAAACAGATGAAATGTCCTTTGCAGATATAGAAAAAAATATTTCAGATATCGGTCAAAAAGCTAGAGACGGTAAAATTACCATTGAAGATTTACAAGGAGGAACATTTACAATTACTAATGGAGGAATTTATGGTTCCATGTTATCTACTCCAATTTTAAATCCACCACAATCTGCAGTACTAGGTATGCATAATATTATTGAGAGACCAGTAGTTGTAAAAGGTAATATAGAAGTAAGGCCAGTAATGTATTTGGCTTTATCTTACGATCATAGAATTGTAGATGGCAAAGAAGCCGTATCCTTTCTAAAGATTGTTAAAGAGTCATTAGAACAACCAAAAAGATTATTTTTAAATATATAATATGAATAGTTTTGATCTTATAGTAATTGGAGGAGGCCCAGGCGGTTATGTCTGTGCGATAAGAGCTGCTCAGCTTGGTTTGAAAACAGCATGTATAGAGTCCAGGGGCACTCTCGGCGGCACTTGCCTAAATGTCGGCTGTATTCCCTCAAAAAGTTTGTTAAATTTGTCTGAAAATTTTCAAAAAGCCAAGAAAGATTTTACTCACCAAGGGATCGAAATTGACGGCATAAAGTTAAATATTGATAAAATGATGTCTAACAAAAATAAATCTGTGCAAGTTTTAACAAAAGGTGTGGAGTTTTTATTTAAAAAAAATAAAGTTACTTATATAAAAGGTAAAGGCGTTCTTTTTTCAAAAAATGATATAGTGGTTTATAACAATAATAATAAAGAAAATTTTAAAACTAAAAATATTGTTATAGCAACAGGCTCTTCCGTGACCTCATTACCGGGAATTAATATAGATGAAAAAAATATTATATCTTCAACTGGAGCACTATCTTTAAAAAGTGTACCAAAAAAATTAGCTGTTATTGGTGGAGGCTACATAGGTTTAGAAATGGGATCTGTTTGGTCACGATTAGGATCAGATGTAACCGTTATAGAGTATCTTGATCATATTACACCTGGAATGGATAGAGAAATTTCAAATGAATTTAAAAAAATCTTAACTAAACAAGGAATTACTTTTAAAATGGAGTCGAGGGTAAATAAAGTTAATTCATCTAATTCCAATGTTTCAATAAATTACACTGATTTAAAAAGCTCAAAAGATGAAACTTTAGAATTTGACAAAGTTCTAGTTTCTGTTGGAAGGAAGCCTTACACTGAGGGCCTCAATTTATCGAAATTAGGGGTTAAAAAAGATAACAAAGGACGAATTGAAGTTAATTCAAAATTACAAACTTCAGTTAAAAATATATATGCTATAGGTGATGTTATAAAAGGTCCAATGCTAGCACATAAGGCTGAAGAAGAGGGAATAGCTGTAGCTGAGATATTAGCCGGTCAAGCAGGTCACGTAAATTACGATGTAATTCCAGGAGTAATTTATACTTCGCCAGAAGTAGCAACAGTTGGTAAAACTGAGGAGCAGTTAAAGGATGAAAAAAAATCTTATAAGGTTGGAAAATTCCCTTTTCTAGCTAATTCTCGTGCAAAAGTTAATAATGAAACAGAGGGATTTGTAAAAATCCTTGCTGACAGCAAAACCGACAAAGTACTTGGAGTGCATATTATTGGCCCCCATTGCGGAGACATGATCGCAGAAATGGCTTTAGCTATGGAATTTGGTGCGAGTGCCGAGGATATTGCAAGAACTTGCCATGCTCATCCTACGCATACTGAAGCTATAAAAGAAGCAGCTTTAGCTGTTGATAAAAGACCAATTCATTTTTAATTAAAAAAAATTCTAATACTATCGCAATATGAAAGCACAAGTATTGTTGCCAAAAGTTTTTGATTTTCCTTTTACTTACAATATAGATTTAGAAAATAAAATTGGTCATTTGGTAGAAGTTCCATTTGGTAAAAAAAAAGAAATCGGAGTGATTTGGAAAAATAATTACGCAGAACCTAAAAATATAAAGATAAAAAATATTGGAAAGGTAACAGAGTATGCAATAGATAAAAAATTAATAGACTTTATAGAGTGGTTCTCACAATATAATATGGTTCCAATAGGTCTAGTTTTAAAAATGGTAATTGGGGGTACGGATAAATTTATTAAAGCAAATGATAATATTATTGAAATAAAAAAAACTAAAAAAAAAGAATTTAAATTAAATCAAGAACAATTAGCAGGTTTAAAATTTCTTGACAAAACAAATGATAAATTTGAAGTATCGGTTTTAGAGGGAACTACTGGTTCAGGAAAAACATTGGTTTATTTTGAACGTCTTAAATCAATAATTAAAAATAACAATCAAGCGTTAGTATTATTACCTGAAATATTTTTAACAAATGATTTTAAATCTAGATTTGAGAATTTTTTCGGCTTCGAACCAGCTATCTGGCATTCAAAAATAAGTCCAAAACAAAAAAGATTAATTTGGAAAGGAATAATAAGTAATAGAATTAAAATTTTGGTTGGAGCTAGATCAGCTTTACTTTTACCATTCAAAAATTTAGGCATAATTATAGTTGATGAAGAGCACGATACCTCTTACAAGCAAGATGAGGGTGTAGTTTATAATGCTAGGGATATGGCTATAGCAAGGGCAAGTTTTGAAAAAATACCTATTCATTTAGTTTCCTCTATCCCATCAATCGAAACATATAATAATATTCGTAAAAAAAAGTATAGACATTTCAAAATTAAAAAAAGATTTAATGATTTTCCATTACCAGAAACGAAAATAGTAAATTTAAATGTAAATAAAATTAAAAATAAATATATTGCAAAAGATACTATTGAATTAGTAAAAAATTATCTAGATAAGAATGAGCAAGTTTTATTTTTTGTAAATAGGAGGGGATTTGCACCTTACTTAATTTGCAAAAAATGTGGAAATAAGTTGGTTTGTTCAAATTGCTCTTTGTATCTAACTTTTCATAAAATTAAAAATAAAGCTGTATGCCATCATTGCTCACAAGAAAAAAAAATTGAGATTAAATGTCGTTCAGAAGATAATTGCCAATTTATTATGTATGGTCCAGGCGTAGAAAAAATATATGATGAAGTAAAAGAATTATTTCCAAATAAAAAAGTGAGTATATTTTCTAGTGATTATTTAAAAAAAAAAGAAAAAATTAAAAATCTTTTTGACGAAATTAAACAGAATAAAATAGATATTTTAATTGGAACCCAAATGATTTCAAAAGGATTTAATTTTCCTAATTTAAACTGTATAGTTGTGATAGATGCAGATTTCTCTGGAAGAGGCTATGACCTTAGAACTACAGAAAAAAATATTCAACTATATCATCAGCTAAGTGGAAGAGCAGGAAGGTTTAGCTCAGAGTCTTTGATAATTTACCAAACATTAATACCTCAAGACAACACACTTAATGAGCTTATTAAAAATAAATCTGACAAGCTTCTTGCCGATGAACTTTTATTGAGAGAAAAAAATAAACTTCCGCCTTTTATTCGTTTAATTTCAATTATTATCTCTTCAAAAGAACGTAGTTCAAGTTTGCAAGGAGCTAGAGAAATTAAATCAAAATTAAAGACTATAAAAGATATTGAAGTTTTGGGACCAGTAGACTCACCGCTTTTAAAGATAAAAAAAAATTTTAGATCGAGGTTACTAATAAGGTTCAATAATCGTTTTTTTATGCAAAAAAAAATCTCAAAAGTATTAAATGGGCTAAAAATCTCACCAAAAATAAAACTTATGGTTGATGTTGATCCAATCAATTTTGCCTAGGCTCAAAATTGGTAACTTGATCAAGTTATTTTCTTATGGTACGACCTCTGCATAATTTCACAAAAATATCTTACAATAAAAATGAGCACAAACAAATCTTTCTCGACAGAAACTTCGGAAAGATACTCGCGCGCACTATTTGAGGTCTCTTACGAGTCTAATGAGTTAGATAAAGTAGAGAGTGATGTCAAAAACTTTCAATCTTTAATTGACTCAAGTCAAGACCTAAGAAATTTTATAAAAAACCCTACTCAAAGTATAAGTCAGCAAATTCAAGTAGTAAATCTAATATCCGAAAAATTAGTTTTCTCTAAAAACCTCAAAAATTTCTTTTTACTTTTAATTGAGAAAAGAAGAATATTTTTTGTCAAAAAAATTTTAGAAGCTTTTTTAAATATCTGTTCAAAAAAAAGAGGTGAGATAAAAGCTTCATTAATTTCATCAAAAGAATTATCTCAAACTGAATTAGAAAATATTAGTAAAGATCTTTCAAATATAATGGGTTTAGTTTTAAAATTTGACTATAAAGTAGATAAAGAACTTATTGGGGGGTTAAAACTTCAACTAGGAAGTTTTATGATCGATACTTCAATTAAAAGTAAACTTAATAAATATAAACAACTAATGTTAGAAAATTAAAATGACTATAAATCCATCCGAAGTAACTAAGCTACTAAAAGACCAAATTAAAAATTTTGGAGAAAAAGCTCAAGTTTCAGAGATAGGCAAAGTTTTGTCTGTGGGAGATGGAATTGCTCGGGTTTTTGGACTGGACAACGTGCAAGCAGGAGAAATGGTTGAATTTGAGGATGGATCAAAAGGTATGGCACTTAATCTTGAAAATGACAATGTAGGCGTTGTTATATTTGGAGATGATAGAAATATTAAAGAGGGTGATACTATAAAAAGAACTAAAGCGATTGTGGATGTCCCAGTAGGAAAAGAACTATTAGGCAGAGTTGTTGATGGATTAGGAAACCCAATAGACGGAAAAGGAGCGCTTAAAGTTAAAAATAGAAAAAGAGTTGAAGTAAAAGCGCCAGGCATAATACCAAGACAATCTGTAAATGAACCAATGCAAACTGGTCTTAAATCAATAGACTCACTTATACCAATAGGAAGGGGTCAAAGAGAGCTTATAATTGGTGATAGGCAAACAGGGAAAACAGCTGTAGCAATTGATGCAATTATTAATCAAAAAAAAATTAATGAGTCCTCAGATGAAAAGAAAAAATTGTACTGTGTTTATGTCGCTATCGGTCAGAAGCGATCAACTGTTGCTCAAATCACAAAAACCTTAGAAGAGGCTGGAGCGCTCAAGTACACTACCATAGTTGCTGCTACAGCTTCTGACTCTGCTCCTTTGCAATTTTTAGCCCCATATACCGGTTGTACTATTGGTGAATATTTTAGGGATAATGGAATGCACTCTTTAATTGTTTATGATGATTTGTCAAAACAAGCTGTCGCCTATAGGCAGATGTCTTTATTATTAAGAAGACCTCCAGGAAGAGAGGCCTATCCTGGTGATGTATTTTATCTACATAGCAGGTTATTAGAAAGAGCAGCAAAGTTGAATAACAAAAGTGGTGGTGGATCTTTGACAGCTTTACCTATAATTGAAACTCAAGCAGGTGATGTTTCGGCCTATATACCAACTAATGTAATCTCTATAACTGACGGACAGATTTTTTTAGAAACTGAATTATTTAATCAGGGGATACGTCCAGCAGTTAACGTCGGTTTATCAGTTTCAAGAGTAGGTTCTGCAGCTCAAACTAAAGCAATGAAAAAAGTTGCAGGTTCGATAAAGTTGGAATTAGCCCAGTACAGAGAAATGGCTGCATTCGCTCAGTTTGGTTCAGATTTAGACGCTTCAACTCAGCAATTACTTAATCGAGGAGCTAAACTAACTGAACTTTTAAAACAAGATCAATATTCTCCCATGACAGTTGCTGAACAAGTAATTTCTGTATTTACAGGAGTAAAAGGTTATTTAGACGATGTAGATTTGAATAAAATTAAAAAATTTGAAAAAGATATTCTAGATAAAATAAAATCTGAAAAACCAAAAATTATTGATGAGATACAATCTTCAGGAAAATTAGATGAGAATAATGAAAAACTTCTTTCGGAGATGATTGAAGACTATAAAAAAGGAAATAAATAATGCCAAGTCTAGATGATCTAAAGAAAAGAATAAAAAGTGTAAAGTCTACTCAAAAAATTACAAAAGCAATGAAAATGGTAGCTGCAGCTAAACTCAGAAAAGCTCAAGAAAATGCAGAAAAAGGGCGTCCATACAGTCAAAAAATGCAGAATGTTATTCTTAATCTAACTAAATCAATAAAAGATCAAGAAAATGCACCAAAACTTTTAGTTGGTACTGGTAAAGACCAAGTATATCTTTGCGTGGTTTTAACAGCTGATCGAGGATTATGCGGTGGATTTAATTCAAATATTTGTAAGTTGGCTAAAGCACATTTTAAGAAAACTCTTGAGCAAGGGAAAAACTTAAAAATAATCACAGTCGGTTCAAAAGGGCTCGATCAAATAAAAAGAGATTATGGAAATTATATTGTTCAGAAATATAGCTTCAAAGATAAAAAACAAATTACATTTAAAGAAGCAGAAATTGTGGGAAAAGAAATAATGAAATTATTTAAACAAAACGAGTTTGATAGGTGCTTTTTATTTTATAATAATTTTAAAAATGTAATAACTCAAATTCCTCAAGCTCAACAAATTATACCTACGGAAAAAAAACTTGAAGAGACAAAAGATGAAGATAGCACATTCTATGAATTTGAACCTGATGAAGAGGAAATTTTAGAGGAATTATTGCCTAAAAATATTTCAACTCAAGTGTTTAAAGCATTTCTAGAGAACGCTGCAAGTGAACAAGGATCACGAATGACTGCGATGGATAATGCTACAAGAAATGCAGGTGATTTAGTTGATAAGCTTACAATTAATTACAATAGAAGTAGACAAGCTTCAATTACAAAAGAGTTAATAGAAATAATTTCCGGGGCAGAAAGTTTATAGTTATGAGCAAAAAAGGAAAAATTACACAAATTATAGGCGCAGTGGTAGATGTTAACTTTGAAGATGAGCTTCCAGAAATTTTTACTGCGCTAGAGGCAGATAATTCCGGAAATAAACTAATACTAGAAGTTGCTCAACATCTTGGAGAAAATGACGTAAGAACTATAGCAATGGATGCCACTGAAGGATTAAAAAGAGGTGATGAAGTTGTTAATACTGGCTCGCCAATTAGTGTGCCAGTTGGACCTGAAACCTTAGGGAGAATTATTAATGTAGTTGGAGAGTCAATTGATGAAAAGGGAGATGTTAAAACAAAAGAGAAATGGCCAATACATAGACCTGCCCCAAAATTCACTGATCAAGCAACAGAGACAGAGCAGCTTGTTACCGGCATTAAAGTGATCGACTTATTAGCACCTTATGCAAAAGGAGGAAAAATAGGTTTATTCGGAGGAGCTGGAGTTGGAAAAACAGTAACGATTATGGAGTTAATTAATAATATCGCAAAAGCACATGGTGGATTTTCAGTTTTTGCTGGGGTAGGAGAAAGAACTAGAGAAGGCAACGATCTCTATCACGAGATGATAGAGTCTGGAGTAATAAAAACAGAGGGTAAAGGATCTAAAGCCGCTTTAGTGTATGGACAAATGAATGAACCTCCAGGAGCTAGAGCTAGGGTGGCATTAACAGGATTAACCGTAGCAGAGTATTTTAGAGACAAAGAAGGGCAAGACGTTCTTTTTTTTGTCGACAATATTTTTAGATTTACTCAAGCTGGTTCAGAAGTTTCAGCTTTGCTAGGTCGAATACCTTCAGCAGTAGGTTATCAACCTACTTTAGCTACAGATATGGGAAATCTTCAAGAGCGAATTACATCAACAGATAAAGGATCTATTACATCAGTGCAAGCTATATACGTACCTGCCGATGATTTAACAGACCCTGCACCAGCTACATCTTTTTCGCATCTGGATGCTACTACTGTACTTTCAAGACAGATAGCCGAGATAGGTATTTACCCAGCTGTAGATCCATTAGACTCAACATCTAGAATTTTAGATCCTAGAATTGTGGGTGAAGAGCATTACAGAGTTGCAAGGGATGTTCAAAGGATCCTCCAAGCTTATAAATCGCTTCAAGATATCATAGCAATACTTGGAATGGATGAACTCTCAGAAGAAGACAAGTTAACTGTTGCAAGGGCAAGAAAAATACAAAGATTTTTATCTCAACCATTTTTTGTTGCTGAAGTATTCACTGGATCACCAGGTAAGTTAGTTGATCTTGACTCAACAATTAAGGGATTTGATGCTATTTGCAAAGGTGAATACGATCATTTGCCTGAGGCAGCTTTTTATATGGTTGGAGGTATTGATGAAGTTGTAAAAAAAGCTGAAAAATTAAGCAAAGATAGTAAATAATGTCTGAAAATTTTACAGTTGAGATAATATCGCCAGAAAAGTCAATTTTAAACGCAGAAGCAAAAGAAGTAATGATTCCCTCATTTGAAGGCGAAATGGGAATTTTACGAGACCATATATCCTTAATTACATTTTTAAGACCAGGACTGATTAAAATAAAAGAAGCTATTGAAACAAATTTTTTTGTAGAAGAAGGCACAGTTGAATTTAAAAATAATTCTTTACTAATACTAACTTCTTCTGCGAAAAAATTACAAGAAATTAACAAAGATTTTTTAAATACTCTTTTGCAGGATGCAGAAAAAAAAATTAACGATAATACATTAAATGATAAAGAGAAATATTTGTTATCGTATAAAATCGATACTTTAAAAAGTATCAATCAATAAATTTTTTAATTTCTTTTAAAAGTTGAATATATATTTTCTTTTTGAAATCCACAATAACATCTGGGAGTTTCTCTGGAGCAATCCACTTCCACTGTATAAATTCAGGATGTTTAGTTTTTAGGTTAATTTCTCTGTCATGACCTAAGTATCTCGTTATAAACCATTTTTGCTTTTGACCTCGATATTTTCCCTTCCAAATAATACCTATTAAGTCGTCTGGAAGCTCGTATTCAAAAAATCCCTCAATTTCCTTTATAACTTTAACATTCATAATACTTGTCTCTTCAAAAAGTTCTCTTCTCATAGCTGATTGGTAATTTTCACCTTCATCGACACCTCCTTGTGGCATCTGCCATTTATCTACGGGATTATCTTTTCTTTTACCAACAAATACTTTATTTTCGTTATTTAAAACTACTACTCCTACTCCTGAACGCATAGGAAGTTTATTTTTATCCATAATCTATTTATTAAGAGTTAAAAAGTTTTATCGCGTAATTTAATTGATTGTCACTTGATGAATTTATAATAAAATTTTCCCCCGTTTCTTCAACTAATATATCAGGTGTTACTCCTACTTCAGAAATCGATTTTCCTGAGGGTAAATAATATTTTGAAATAGTAAGTCTCATACCACCACCGTTTCTGAGAGGAATAATTGACTGAACTGATCCTTTGCCGTAAGAACTTTCTCCTAAAATTATTGCTCGTTTATGATCTTTAAGAGCACCAGCAAATATTTCAGAAGCAGAGGCTGAACCGTTGTTAATCAAAACTACTATTGGTTTTCCTTTAACTTCATCTCCACTTCTAGCAAAAAATTTTCTTGTTTCTGATATTTTTCTACCTTTTGTTGAAACTATTTCACCATCCTCTAAAAAAAAGTCAGTAATATTGATTGCTTGAGTAAGTAATCCGCCGGGATTATTTCTTAGATCAAGAACATAGCCTTTTATTTTTGGTTTTTTTTCAAATTTTTTTACTGCTTTTAAGAATTGTTTGTCACTATTTTCATTAAATGATTTCAATCTTATATACCCTAAATTTTTTTTCTTCCCTAAAACTCTTGAACTAACTGACTGTACTTCAATAATCTTTCTCATAATTTTAAATTCTAGGGGTTTTTTTACATTTTTACGTCTAACTGTAAGATCGATTGAAGTTCCAACTGGTCCACGCATTAATTTGACAGCTTCAAGCAAGGATTTACCTTGAACTTGTTCTTGTCCTATTTTTACTATGTAATCCCCGGCTTTAATTCCCGCTCTAGAAGCAGGAGTGTCGTCTATAGGTGAAATAACTTTTACAACTCCAGCCTCCATACCTATCTCTATACCTAGGCCTCCAAATTCACCTTTAGTATCAGTTTGCATTTCTTTAAAAAGCTCAGGGCTCATATAGGCAGAATATGGATCTAAAGACTGAAGAACTCCATTGATAGCAGAGTCCATAATATCCGTTTGATTGACTTCATCTACATACTCTTTCTTAATATTTTCTAATACTTCTCCAAATGTATCAATCTTTTCATAGAGGTCATTTTTTGAAAAAACTATAGATGAGGGTAAATATAAAAGAATAATATAAATTATAATTTTTTTCATATCATCGCTTTCTCTTTGGGTATTTCTTCAGACCACATTTTTTCTAAATCATAAAACTCTCTTTTTTCTGGATGAAAAATATGAACAATAATATCTTGAGTATCTACTAATTTCCAATCACTACTCTCTCTTCCTTCAATTCTACAATTATTTAAACCCAAAACCTTCAACTCAGCCACTAAAATTTCCGAAAGCGCCTGAATATGTCTTGAAGAAGTTCCAGATGCGATAATCATATAATCCGCAATATAAGTCTTATTTTTAAGATTTATTGAGGTAATATTTTGAGCTTTGTTATTATCAAGTATTTTTTCAATATTTTCTTTAATTTTAAAAATATCCATTAATTTATTTTATTCCTAATTTTGGAAGAAGAAATATTAATTGGTTTGTTTTTAATGAATATAATGTTACTTTTTTTTAAAAATTTAGCCACAATAGATTTATAACTATTTCTATCATATCCTTGACGAGAAAAAACTATTAATTTTGTCAATTTTACTATTTTTTTCCAACTTTTCCATTTATGAAGTTCCAATAGGATATCCGATCCTATGATAAAATAAATATTTTTAAGTTTCTTCTTTTCATAAAAGTATTTAATTATTTCAATAGATCTTGAAGACTTTATAATATCATCTAAGTATAAAACCTGAATATTTTGAAAACTTTTTACTACTGATTTTGCAAGTGACAGTCTTTTTTTTAGAGAAAATAAATGTTTTTTTTTGAACGGATTTTTTTTTGTTACAACCCAATAAACTTTTTTTAACTTTACCTTTTTAATTGCAATTTTTGAAATTTTAAGATGTCCAGTGTGAGCAGGATCGAAGCTACCACCCAAAATACCAATTTTTTTTATTTGATATTTTTGCATTAATTATTTTCTAATGATACCATTACCGCTTACAACATATTTGTAGGACGTTAATTGATTTATTCCAACTGGCCCTCTAGGTGGAAGCTTATTAGTTGAAATTCCTATTTCACCTCCAAACCCAAATTCGCCACCGTCTGCAAATTGAGTCGAAACATTATGCATAGCTATTGAACTATTTACTCCATCTAAAAATATTTTAGCATTTTTAGAATTGTTTGTAATTATACTGTCAGTATGCATAGTTCCATATTTCAAAATATGTTGGACACCTTCATGCACATTTTTTACAGCCTTAACTGAAATGATTGCATCTAAATACTCAGTTTTCCAATCTTTATGGTTAGCCAATTTTAATTTTTTTTTAAATAAAGTATTAATTTTCTTATCTACTCTCACTTCACAACCAGATTCTTTTAACGACTCAATAATTTCTACAGCATGAGAATTTAAGGCTTTTTCCTCTATTAACAGGGTTTCAACTGCTCCGCAAATACTCGTTCTTCTCATTTTTGCATTTATAATAATTTTTTTTGCCATATTTAAATTTGAACTTTTATCTACATAAATGTGGCATAAACCTTCTAAATGACCTATCACATGAACATTAGAAAATTTTTGAACTTTAGTAACTAATCCCTTGCCCCCTCTCGGTACAATTACATCTATATATCTACTCATTTTTGATAATAAATTGTCTACGATTTTCCTGTCTTTTTTTTCAATGAATTGAACACAATTTTTATTAATTTTATTTTTTTGAAGAGCGGCTCTAAAAAGATTAGCTAAAATCTTATTAGAATTTATCGACTCAGATCCACCCCTCAAAATACAACAATTCCCGGATTTTAAACTTAAAGAGGCAACATCTGCAGTAACATTTGGTCTGCTTTCATAAATAACCCCTATTACTCCAATAGGAGTTGAGACTTTCTTAATCTTTAACTTATTTGGTCTAGACCACTGTTCTAGAATTCTGCCATTAGGGTTTTTAAATTTTGAAATTTCATTAATAGAAAACCTTATGCCTTCTATTCTTTTTTCATTAAGCACAAGCCTATCAACAAGATTTTTACGTTTTGTATTTTTAACGTCTTTTAAGTTTTCTCTAATAATTTTTCTTTTGTTGTTGAGAATTGCTCTACTGTAGTCGTTTAAAACTTTTTTAATTTTGTCGTGTTTTACATCCTTAAGATCTTCAAAAGCATTTTTTGCATTTTTACCAATGTTTTCTAAATAAATCATTTATAGTTTTACCATATCATCTTTATGAATAATTTCAGACTTACTAAGATACCCCAAAATTTTTTCAATTTCTTTACTTTGTTTACCTTTAATTTTGTTTATTTCAATTGAATTAAAAGATGCAAGCCCTCGGGCTAAATGATTTTCATTATGATCAATTATCAAAACATTTTCTCCTTTTTCAAAGGATCCTTTTACTTTAGTAATTCCAGCAGCAAGTAAACTTTTACCGTTTGATAATGCTTTTGCAGCACCAGAATCAACACATATTATACCCGATGAATTTAAAGAACTTATTATCCATTTTTTTCTTGCATCTAAACTTGAAATTTTTGGAATGAAATGGGTAAAAATTTTATTTTTTACCAGTCTTCTAAGAGGATTATTTTTATTACCATTTGCAATAAACATATGGCATCCTGAATTAATACAAATTTTTGCGGCATCTATTTTCGTTGAAATACCACCAGATCCAAGAAGATTTTTTTCATTTCTTACCATAGAATATATTTTATCATCAACTCTAGACACTGATTTTACAATTTTATTGGATCTATCAAATAATCCATCCACATCAGAAAAGATAATTAAAGTATCAGCTCCAATTATTTGAGCCACTCTTGCAGCAAGTCTATCATTATCCCCATATTTTATTTCAGAAGTAGCCGTAGTATCATTTTCATTTACTATAGGTATTGCTTTTAATTTGAAGAGATTTTCAAAAGTTCTTCTTATATTTAGTGATCGTCTTCTTTGCTCAGTGTCATCAGGACTTATTAATATTTGCCCAGTCTTTACTTTGAACTTATCTAAAAGTTTTTGAAATTCTCCCGCTAAATGAATTTGACCTATAGCAGCGATAGCTTGGCTCATTTCTAATTTAATTTTCTTTTTTTTAATTTTAAGATATTTTTGCCCCAATGCAATAGCCCCAGAGGAAACGATTACAAAATTCTTTCCAGAATTATATTTTTTTATATCTCTTATTAAAGAAGCTACCCATTTCTTTTTAAAGTTTCCTCTTTGATCTACAACGGTAGAAGAGCCTAACTTTATCACTATCTTTTTTGAATTATCAATAAGCATATTTAATCAATAGTTTTTTAATTTTTTGTAAGTCTTTTTTAGAAAAAACAGAGATAATTTCATATTTAGTTTTTATTTTATTTTTAAAATCATATAATTTTTTTTTTATTTCTTCATCATTAAATAAATCAGATTTATTAAAAAAAATAATTTCTTTTTTTTTCGTCAGGTTTTTATCATATGAATAAAGCTCATTATTAATTTGTTTGTATGTTTTCACAAGGTTATCTTCACTCAAATCAATCAAATGTAATAAGACTTTACATCTTTCAATATGCCTTAAAAATTTATCTCCTAAACCGATACCTTTATGCGCCCCTTCAACTAGCCCAGGTATATCTGCTAAAGTAATCTCCTTTCTATCGTAGTATGTGACTCCTAAATTAGGGTTAATCGTTGTGAAAGGATAATTAGCTATTTTCGGCTTTGCTCTTGTTAATGCCGCAAGTAAACTAGATTTGCCAGCATTAGGTTTTCCTATAATTCCAATATCAGCTATTACTTTCAATTGTAACCAAACCCAGAATTCTTCACCAAGCTTTCCGCTAGTTTTTTTTCTTGGAGCTCTATTAGTTGAACTTTTAAATCTCACATTTCCCATTCCTCCTTTTCCTCCATGAGCAACTAAATATCTTTCTTTATTTTTTATAAAATCATAAATTAAAGTATTATTGTCTTCTTCATAAATTTGAGTTCCCACTGGAACTTTTAAAATTAAATCTTGACCTTTAGCTCCGGTTTTATTTCTTTTGCTTCCAGGTTCTCCAAACTGTGCCTTAAAATGTTGGGCGTACCTAAAGTCAATAAGAGTATTTAGATTTCTATCTGACTGAAAAATTATTGAGCCGCCATCACCTCCATCACCTCCATCTGGCCCACCAAACTCAATAAATTTCTCTCTACGGAAACTTGCTGATCCAGAGCCTCCGTTGCCTGCTTTAATATATATCTTAGCTTGATCCAAAAATTTCATTATAGGTATAATATAAATAACTTTAGTTATTTATATAGATTTAATTGGGAATTACAGAAACAAAAGTTCTGTTCAACTTTGATTTTTTATATTTAACTTTTCCTTTGATTAAAGAAAAGATTGAGTGGTCTTTACCCATGCCCACGTTATCACCTGGGTGAATTCTAGTCCCTCTTTGTCTTACAATTATATTTCCTGGTATAACAAGTTGATCACCGAACGTTTTTACACCAAGACGTCTTCCTTTACTGTCTCTTCCATTCCTAGATGATCCGCCTGCTTTTTTCGTTGCCATTTAGTTTCCTATTTATTTAAATCTTTTTTTACAACTTTTTTATGTTCTTTTACAACCTTCTTTTTTTCAACTAATTTTGCTTCATCAATAACTTTACCACCTTTAGCTAAAATTTTGACTATCTGTATCTTTGAATGTCGTTGCCTGTGGCCATTTTTTTTTCTCGAGTGTTTTCTTCTTCTTTTATGAAAAACCAGCACAGTTCGATCTTTAACATTATCTAAAAGTTTAGCTTCTACTGTAGCTCCTTCAACTTTTGGACTTCCAACTTCTGTAGTTTTGTCATCGTTTAAAAGTAAAACATTGTTAAATTTAATAGTTTCACCAACTTTGATGTTAAGTTTTTCAATTTCTAATATTTTACTTGCAGATACTTTATACTGCTTCCCACCTGTTTCAATTATAGCAAATGACATAAATTATCTTTTTTTAATTTCCACGCAATATAGCCTTCAGCGCTAGCAAGTCAAGATTATTGAAGTTAAAAAGAGTCCTTTAAATCTCTTAATTTTGAAAAAACTTCAACTTCTGATGAATCTTTCAACCCTAAAGTATGCTTAATTTCAGGATCATTACACCTTAAAAAAATATTTGTTTTAATTTCCTGACCTAAAATAGTTGGGATAGTTGGCCGTTTAGAATTCAACTTTTTTTGAATATCGATTTCTTTCTCTTTTAAAAAAGTATTTTTAGAGTCATATGCCAAACAGAAATTTAAATTTGATTTAGTATATTCGTGTCCACAATATACTTTCGTATCTGACGGAAGTTTTTTAATTTTATTTAAAGAATTGAACATTTCTTCATGAGTACCTTCAAAAACTCTACCACATCCTAATGAAAATAAAGTATCACCTGTAAAGACTACTTTTTCTCTAAAAAAGTAAAATGCGATATGACCTTTTGTATGACCAGGAACAAAAATTACTTCAAATTCTAAATTTCCAATTTTATGCTTTTGGTTTTCCTTAAGTAGTATATCTATACCAGGAATACGATCTTTATCTAATTCAAACCCCAAAATTTTAGAATTATATTTTTTTTTTAATTCTAAATTACCATCAACATGATCGGCATGGTGATGTGTATTTAAAATAAAATCCAATTTTTTATACTTTTTAATTACTTCATCACATGCATTATAATCTGCGGGATCAACTATTGAAACCTTATCAGACTCTTTATCATGAATTAAGTAACTAAAGTTATCACTCAAACACTGAATAATTTCTACTTTCATATTAACCGATTAAAAAAATACCAACTTTTGAAAAAAGATTTTTAATTTCTAAATTACTTTTTTTTATCAATGAAGTCTTATTTTCATTAACTCCAACAACTTTTTTGATAATAATGTTTTTATCATCACAAAAATTAAATAAATCTTTTATTGTGCACATGTGTAAATTAGGGGTATTATACCAAGTATTTGGCAGTGTTTTTGTAACCGGCATTTCACCAAAAAGTAAAAGCTTTGTTCTTACTTTCCAATAGCCAAAATTAGGAATTGAAATGACAACTGATTTTCCTATTCTTAAAAGATTTTTTAAAACTTTTTCTGGCTCATAAAATGCTTGCAAGGTTTGACTCAACACAACATAGTCAAATGATTTATCAGGAAATTGATGTAATTCAGTTTCTGCATTACCCTGTATAACTGGTAAGCCTTTATAAATACATTCTTGAACATTATCTTGATTGAGCTCTAGTCCACGTACCTCTATGTTTTTTTCGATTTTAAGAAGATGCATTAAAGATCCGTCTCCACACCCTATATCAAGAACTCTAGAGTTATTAGGTAATAAATCTGCGATTACTTTAAATTCTTTTTTCATTTTTAAATTTTTCATACATTGAATCTATAAAACCTTTAAGAGTTTTTAAAAATTCAGATTCATTAAGTAAAAAAGAGTCATGTCCTTTGTCAGTAACTATCTCAGAATATGATACATCTGCACCTGATGCGTTTAATGCTATTACTATATCTTTGTTATCTTTTGTTGTATAAAGCCAATCAGAGGAAAATGATATTATTAAGAATTTTGTTTTTTGATTTTTAAATGCTTCTACTAAACCTCCTTTAAATTGTTTTGAAAGATCAAAATAATCCATCGCTCTGGTTATATATAGTACAGAATTTGCATCAAACCTTTCAACAAATGCATAGCCTTGATGTCTCAAATAACTTTCAACCTGAAAGTCAGCATTAAAACTAAATTCATAATCTGCCTTTTCTTGTAATTTTCTTCCAAATTTTTCCTGCATACCTTTTTCAGATAAATAACTTATGTGCCCAACCATTCTTGCAACTGCTAATCCATTTTTAGGTTGAACGTTTTTTAAAACATATTTTCCATTATCCCATACTGGATCTGCCATAATTGCTTGACGAGCTAATTCATTTAGAGCGATATTTTGAGCACTATGACTTGAGCTACAAGCTATCGGAACAGCTGAAAAAGCTTTATCTGGAAATGTTGCACAAAATTGTAAAAGTTGCATTCCACCCATTGAGCCCCCCGTCGCGCATAAAAGTTTCTTAATTCCAAGATGTTCAAGTAATGATTCCTGAGCTCTAACCATATCTTTAATTGTTATAACTGGAAAATCCAATCCGTAAGGTTTTTTTGTTTCTGGATTAATATCTTTCGGACCTAAAGAACCCATACACCCTCCGATCACATTTGCACAAATAACAAAATATTTGTTTGTATCTATTGCCTTTCCTGGACCCACTGCTGTGATCCACCATCCCTCTTTATTAGTAATAGGATTTGTTTCAGTCACGAACTGATCTCCTGTTAACGCATGAAACACAAGTACGGCATTGTCTTTGTTATCATTCAACTTTCCGTAAGTTTCGTAAGCGAGAGGAAAATCTTTTATAGTTTTTCCACAGTCTAATTTAAGCGGATTATTAATGACTAATTTCTTTATATTCTCAAGTTTTTTATTCATCCAAAAAAAAAGCCCAGCTAAACTGGGCGTCCCCTTTTTAGCTACATTTATTATGCGCTTGCAATATGGTTAAATCAGCGCGAGTAATGTTTACTAAATCATCACAAACTTGTCAATTTTATATACGATAAAGAGCTATAGAAAAACTTAAACAATTTAGATAATACATTAAATAAATGAGATTTCCGAAACCAAATAACATTGTTGCAGAAAAATATGTAGCTGGAATGAGCTTATTCAAGAGTAAATTAGCAAAGATTAAATTATCTGCTAATGAGTCTGCTCTTGGGCCTAGCCCGAAAGCAAGAAAACAATACTTAGAAGTTTCAAAAAACTTTGCAAGATACCCTGACTCCGATGGAACCTTTTTAAGAAATACGCTAGCTAAGAAGTTTAAGATTGATAAAAATAGAATAATCTTAGGATCAGGTTCTGATCAAATTTTTGAACTTATATGTAAATCGTTCCTAAAGAGAGGAGATGAAGTTATAGTCCCTAAGTTTAGTTTTATAATTTACAGAATTTACAGTAGAATGAATGGAGCAAAAGTTGTTTATTCTAAAGAGAATAATTTTACTGTTTCAACTGAAGATATACTCAAAAAAGTTACAAGAAAAACTAAAATAGTTTTCCTTGCTAACCCAAACAATCCAACTGGAACTTATATTCCAAAGAAAGAATTAATCTTTTTAAGAAAAAAACTAAGAAGCGATATCTTGTTGGTAGTAGATGATGCTTATTTTGAGTATGTAAAAAATAAGGATTATTTGTCTGGTTTAAAAACTTTTACAAATTTTAAAAATGTAGTTATGACAAGAACTTTTTCAAAAATATATGGTTTAGCAGGGCTCAGAGTGGGCTGGGGATATGGATCAAAAGAAATTATTTCTGCATTAAATAAGGTTAAGCCACCTTTTAATGTGAGTAGACCAGCTTTGTTTGCAGCTTCTGCTGCTCTAAAAGACAGTCCATGGTTGAATAAAGAAATTAAACACGTAAATAAATGGAGTAAAAAAATGTATTCTGAGTTCAAAAAAATGGGAATAGAAACAAATAAAAGTTTTACTAATTTCTTATTGCTCAAATTTGACAAAGTTAAAATAAATTCTGCTAAAGTATTTGGATTGCTCGCAAAATCAGGAATACTGGTCCGTAAAATGGATGTTTATGGAATTAAAAATTCTTTACGAATAACCATTGGGACAACATCAGAAAATATTGCATTAATTAAAAAAATGAGAAAAATTTTAAATGTTCAGTAAAATAAGTATCATTGGTTGCGGATTGATTGGCTCCTCAATTCTGAGAGCAACTGAGGAAAAAAAATTAGCTAAAAAAATAAGTGTTCACGACAAGTCAATCAAAGTCATGGAATATTTAAAAAAAAATTTTACAGCTGATATCTGTTCTAATGTGACAGAGTCAACAAAAGATGCAGACTTGATAATAATTTCTGCACCATTAAGCAGTTACAAAGAAATTTTGCTTTCTATAAAATCAAACTTAAAGGAAGGATCTATTCTTACCGATACTGGTTCCACTAAAAAAGAGGTTAACAAAATTGTAAACAATTTAGGTCTTAAAAATATTAGCTGGATAGCTTCACACCCAATAGCTGGAACAGAACATAGCGGACCTACTGCAGGATTTTCAAGTTTATTTAAAAATAGATGGTGCATTCTTTCAGCTGGTAATCAAGTTGCTAAGGATAAAATAGAAAACCTAGAAAAATTTTGGTCCAAATTAGGAAGTAAAGTTAAAATCATGTCATTTGAAGACCATGATTATGTTTTATCTTTAACAAGTCACCTTCCACATGCAGTTGCATACAGCATTGTTAGAACTGCAATTAATAATGAGGACAAATTTAAAAATGATGTTATTCAATATAGTGCTGGAGGATTAAGAGATTTTACTAGAATTGCTGCGTCAGATCCTTTGATGTGGAAAGATATTTTTATTGATAACAGTGAAAATATATTGAAAGTTTTAGATAATTATTCAAAAAATCTTGATGATATTAAAAGCGCTATTAAAAATAAAAACAGTGAAAAGCTTTTAGAAATATTTTCATCAACTAAAAAAGTAAGAAAAGAAATTATTGAAGCTGGACAAGATACTAAAAAACCAGACTTTGGAAGAGAATAATTAATAATATTTTTTTATTTCAGTATAAATCTTATTTTCAAGTTCTTTAGTAAATTTATCATTTTCTTTACCAGGCATAATAGGTTCTAGAAATGAAATATGAATATCACCTGAAAATTTCATAAAACTATTTTTCGGCCAAACCTTTCCTGTATTCAATGCGACTGGAATACAGGGTAAATTCAATGCTTTATATATCCGACCAACTCCTTTTTTAAAGGGAGGCTGTTCGTCTAATTTTACTCTTGTCCCCTGAGGAAATATTAAAAGTGGTCTTTTATTTTTCTCTAATCTTTCTTTTATTTTATCAAAAAAATTTAAATTTTCTTTAGTGGTAGTCTCTCTAATGATTGCTATAGAACCAATTTTTCTTAAATACCAACCAAACAAAGGTATATTTAAAAGTTCTTTTTTTAAAATAAATATTGGACCATCCAGCGGAATTTGTAATGCAAAAGTTTCAAACATTGATTGATGGGCGGAGGCAACAAAAAATTGATCAACTTTTTTTAAATTTTCTTCACCATGAAAAATTACTTTAGTATTCATTACAAGTTTTAAAATTAAAACAATATATTTTGCCGACATCCTTCCAAAAAAAATTGTAAATTTTTCTGGAAGAACTAATGTTGGTATTGCTAAAATGAAAATTAGAATAAGTCCCAAATATAGGAAGATGTTAAAAATTAAGGATTTAATAAATTGCATTAAGAATTAATCAATTTTTGTAAATTTTGTTTTTTTCTAATGTATTTAAATTTATTTTTATTGATTAAAATTTCAGCGATTAAAGGTCTTGTATTATAATTCGATGATAATGAAGAGCCGTATGCACCAACATTTGTAATTGCCACAAAGTCGTTCTCAATTAATTTTTGATATTTTCTATAAACTCCAAATTTACAAGTGCTTTCACATATTGGCCCTACAAATTCAATTGTGCTTTTCATTTTGGATGAATTTTTAGTTATAGGAATAATTTTATGGAATGCATCGTATAAAGCTGGTCGCATAAAATCGTTCATTCCAGCGTCTAAAATTATAAAGTTTTTATTTACCCCCTTCTTTATAAATTGAACTTTACTGACAAGTAAGCCAGTATTTCCAATAATGGATCTACCAGGTTCAAAAATAATTTTACAGTTAAGTTTTGTTGCAAAATTATTTACTAATTTTGCGTAATTATTTAAATTTATTGGTTTTTCATTATCACTATAATTAATTCCAAAACCTCCACCTAAATCGACATACTTTAAATTTAATTTTAGTTCCTTAATTAATTTATTCATTACATTAAGTGTTTTTTTGAAGGGCCCGTCATTTAAAATTTGGCTCCCTATATGAACACTTAATGCCTCAAGTTTTATATTTTTAAATTTATTCATCTCGCTTAGAAAAGACTTAAAATTTTTTATTGATAAACCAAATTTATTATCTGCTTTACCAGTAGATATATTTTTATGTGTTTTTGCATCGACATTAGGATTTAACCTAAAGCCAATGGAAACTTTTTTTCTCAAATTTTTTGCTAATTTGTTAACTAATTTCGCTTCACTCTCAGACTCACAATTGATCAATAAAATTTTTTTATTAATTGCTATTTTTAACTCATCCTCAGACTTACCAACGCCTGAAAAAACAATTTTTTTTGGTTTAATGCCTGCTTTAAGAGCCTTCAATAGTTCTCCGCCAGACACAACATCAGCTCCAGCACCAAGTTTACCTAAAATTCTTAAAATATTCGTGTTGCTATTAGATTTTGCAGCAAAACATATTAAAGGATTAGTTTTTTTAAATGTTTTTGCAAAATTTAAATAATTAGAAACTATTTGATTTTCAGAATAAATATAAAAGGGAGTTTTATTTTTCTTTAAAAAATTCTGGATAGATACTCGCTCCAGAAATAAATTTTTACCCACATATCTTAAATTTTGCATAAGATTATAAAATTATTTGTATATGATTTAATTTTCCTTGATACTTTGGTTCTGATTTTTTTCCGCATCCAGATAGAGTTAAAATTATTGTACAAATTAATACCAATATTTTCATTTTACCTCCTTTTTATATTTTTTAATCATTGCTTTAACATTAGCAGTAGAAGTTCCTCCATAGGATTTTTTTGAGTTCATAGAGTTATTCACATCAAATATTTTTAGTACATTTTTATCTAAATTTTTGTAAATTTTCATTATTTCTTGTAAAGATAACTCAGATAACAATTTATTTTTCTTTTCGGCGTAATTCACTAATTTTGCTGCAACCGCATAAGATTCTCTAAAAGTGAGTTTCTTTTCCTTTACTAAATAATCAGCAAAATCAGTAGCCGTGGTAAAACCTTCATTAGCCATTTTTAGCATATTTTTTTTATTCGGCTTTATTGAATTCACTAACTCAAGACTTAAAACCAATGAGTCATTTAAAGTATCAAATCCATCAAAGACAAGTTTTTTATCATCCTGAAGATCTTTAAAGTAAGACATTGGAAGTCCCTTCATTATAGTAAGCATCGAATTTAAATTGCCATAGTTCAAACCAACTCTACCTCTGATTAATTCAGCAGGGTCAGGATTTTTCTTTTGTGGCATTATCGATGAACCAGTCAACATACTGTCATCAAATGAAATTAAATTAAATGCATTTGAATTAAAAATTATAAAATCTTCAGCTAATCTAGATAAATGCATTGCACATAAAGCAGAGGCATATAAAAAATCTACTGCAAAGTCTCTGTCTGCAACAGAGTCTATTGAATTATCAGTTGGTTTCTTAAAACCAAGTTGTCTTGAAGTATAATTTCTATCTATTTTATAAGAAGTTCCAGCTAGTGCGGCTGAACCTAATGGGCACTCATCTAAAAGTTTTATATTATTTTCGAGTCTTTTTTTATCTCTTTTAAGCATTTCAAAGTAAGACAGAAGATAATGTGCAAATGAAATAGGTTGAGCATTCTTAAGATGTGTTAAGCCAGGCATAACAATACCAACGTTTTTCTCTGCTTTTTTGATTAAAATTTTCATTAAAGAGTTAATGTTAGCTATAGTTTCTTTTGATGATTTTTTAATCCATAATTTGAAATCTGTAACAACTTGATCATTTCTTGATCTAGCTGTGTGTAAAAAACCTGCTGAAGAACCAATCAATTCAAATAATTTTTTTTCTATATTTAAATGAATATCCTCAAATTTTTCTTGAAATTTAAACTTTCCTTTATCAATCTGTGACTTAATCTTTTTAAGACCATTGATAATTTTAGATCCTTCTTTTTTGCCAATAATCTTTTGTTTAACGAGCATTTTAGTATGAACAATGGACGCAGCTATATCTTGCTCATAAAGTCTTTTATCTACACTTATAGATGAGCCTATTTTTTGAAAAGAAAGTGATGTCTTCCCTTTTAGTCTATTCGCCCAAACAGTTTTATTTTTCATTTTACTATGTTATCTACAATTTAAATTAATATGAAAATTAGTAAATCGTTTAAAATCTATATTCACATAATAGTTTTATCTCTTCTTAGCCAAAATCTTAACGGAGCAGAAGATTTTTCAAAAAATGTTATTATTCATGAAAAACCTCAAATTATCAGCGAACTCAAATTTAAAGACTCAAATCTTCAAGACGTTGATTTAATCAACAAAAGAGGCAAGATCATGATAATAAATTTTTGGGCTACATGGTGTGCACCGTGTCGAAAAGAAATGCCCTCTTTAGAAAAACTAGGCACTAAGTTACCAGAAATTGATATTTTTGCAGTGAATATGGAAAAACCAAATAATATAAAAGTAGATAAATTTTTTAAAGATATAGGAGTGAAAAATCTCAAAACTTATTATGATCCTGAGTTAAAACTAGTTAAAGGGTTCAAATTAAGAGGCTTACCTACAAGCATATTAATTAATAAAGAAGGTAAAGAATTCGGTAAAGTGATTGGAGAAATTAATTTTGCCAGTGATGAATTTATTAACTTTTTAAGAAAATATATTTAGTCTTTAAAAAAATAAGCAAGCAAAACTAAAACTATTATTGCAATAAATTGCAACAATACCCTTAACTGCATAAGTTTATTAGAATATTTTTTACTAGTACTTCCACCTTTAAATAAAGTATAAATACCCATTATTAAAACTATGGCAACTGCTCCTAATAAAGTGAAACCAATAAAGTTAAACAAAAATTCTGACATTGATATTTTATCTATATGACCTTTTCATTAAATACAATTATTTTAGAGCCGCTTTCTAAAGAAAAACCGAAGAATGCAGTAATTCTTTGTCACGGTTATGGTGGAGACGGTAAAGATATTTCAATTTTAGCCAGTTATTGGAGAGCACATTTACCTGATACGATTATAATCTGTCCAGATGCTCCTGAAAAATGTGCAGCAAGCCCAACTGGATTTCAATGGTTTGATTTAATGGATCAAACTCCCGAACAAATTTTATCAAAATCTTTAGTAGCTGAGAATAAACTTAATAAATTAATAGATGAAGTTAAGGAAAAATATAATTTAAAAGCTAATGAAATTATCATCGGAGGTTTTAGTCAAGGTTGTATGATAACTTTACAAACTGGAATAAAGAGAAAAGATACTATAAATTCTATTGTTGGATATTCTGGGAGAATTATAAGCACAGAGCATCTCTCTAAAAATATAAATTCTAAACCTAATATAATCTTGATGCATGGAGATCTTGATCAAGTTGTTCCTATAGAATCACTGCTTGAAGCTAAAGACTTTTTTGGAAAAAATAATTACGAAATTGAAACAAAAATATTTAAAGACTGTGAACATCGTATACCTACTGAAGGGTCAAGTTTGGGTCTACAATTCATTAAAAAACATTTTGAATTGTAACTATTTTACTTGTTACATAATTATATCTTGATAAAATTTTTCTTATCAGTTAGCTTTAAATATGATTATTTCTTCTGCAGATAAAGTTCCATTAGAAAAGTGTCCAGCATTAGTTCTTAATGCTGATTTTAGACCTTTAAGTTATTATCCGCTTTCTATTTGGTGCTGGCAAGATGCAGTTAAATCAGTTTTTTTAGATAGAGTAAGTATCGTTTCAAATTATAAACGAAAAATTAGAAGCCCATCTTTTGAAATGAATTTACCAAGCGTAATAGCTTTAAAAAATTTTATTCAACCATCAAAAAATCCAAACTTCACAAGATTTAATGTTTTTTTGAGAGATAAGTTTACTTGCCAATATTGTGGAGATAAAAAAGATTTAACATTTGATCACCTTCTTCCAAAGTCCAAAGGCGGTCTAACGGATTGGAATAACGTAGTTACAGCTTGTTCAAGTTGCAATGTAAAAAAAGGAGGAAAGCTTTATAGAGATTGTGACTTGAAATTAGCCAACAAACCTTACGCTCCTACCGTTGAAGACCTACACAGAAATGGTAGAAACTTCCCACCTAATTTTTTACATGAAAGCTGGATGGATTATCTTTACTGGGATATTGAATTAGAACCGTAATTAAATTTTTTCAGAAATTGTAATAGCTATTCTTGATGAAGTTTTGATAACTTTATCTAGTACACCAAATAAACCTTTTTTTGTTGCACCATTATCATAAGCTATATCTTTATGATCAAGTTCATCTTGTCTAAACTTCATAATTTTCTTTTTTAACTCTTCCTCGTCTTTTCCAAGTTTATATGTTTGGTCTTTGTAATGACCATCTATTACCTCTTCAACTGAAGCAGTGCATAACATAGCCGCTTTCTCACCAAGCATCGCAGTTCCAAAACCTAAAGTAACTCCCATTAAATCCCAAAGAGGCAAAAGTTTAGTTGGCTGAATATTTCTCTTTTTAATTTCGTTATCAAAGTATTCGTAATGTTCTCTTTCATGCTCTTTCATTTCTTCAATCTTTCTTTTTAAAGAAGCATTTTGTTTGAAAGTTTTTAAAGCAAGTAGTTGACCTTCGTAAATTTTAATAGCACCACGTTCTCCAGCATGATCTACTCTTATAATTTCTTCTAAAGTTTTTTTATTAGTTTTTTCCATAATTTTTAATTACTTTAATCATAATACCACTTAGCAGTATCGATATAACTGTATTTATTGTAGCAAGAGAAAGTCCGAAAAACCTAAAAGTTACGTCTTTACAGCTTATTGGAGTTTTATTTTGAAGTTGTTTTAACAAAGCTTCTTTAGACATGTTTACATTAGATGAACCCAAATCGCACACTAAAGACTCACTAAAAAGTCCTTGTTCAATCCCCACATGGTAAAAAGAAACTACTGAACCAAAAATAAAAAATAATAGTACAATACTTGCAATTACTTTTTCAAATTTATTGAGTATAAAAATTAGCGAAATAAATACTAAAGATGCTAAATAAGGAATTCTCTCAATTAGGCACAAATTACAAGGTTCATGTCCTAATATGTATTGAATGAAATAAGCTATAGCCAAAGATAAAAAACTAAAAGCTAATATACTGTTTAAAATTAACTTATTGTTACTCAACATTAGGTGAAAATTATATAAAGGACGACGGCTAAAACTACAATAAAAATTCCAGTTAAAGTGAACCATAGCGCACCTCTTTTTTCTATGAATTCACCAAATTTTTTACCAAAAAGAAATGTTAAATAAGAAACTAAGAAAAATCTTAGCCCTCTAGTAAATAAACATATAAAGAAAAATACTGGAAGATTATAGGCGATCACTCCACTGGTAATAGTAAAAACTTTAAAAGGAAGAGGAGTAAAACCAGCTAAAAACATAATTCCTAGCCAGGCTAAAAATCCACCTTTTGTGGACATCTTATCTTGCATCTCAAAAACTTTTTCTTCGTAACCATAAAATTCAATAATCACCATCGAGGCATCTAAAAAAAAAACTCCAAGCATGTACCCAAACAAGCCTCCTAAAACAGAGCCCGTTGTAGCGATAAGAAATATCTTAAGGTAATCTTCTCTTTTTGCCACTACCATTGGGACAATCATTAAATCAGGTGGAACTGGAAAAAAGAAACTTTCGATAAATGCCACAAAACCTAACAAAGGCTTTGAAAATTTATGTCTAGCAAGCTCAACACATCTATCGTATAATTTTTTTAAAATCATGAATTTAAAATGCACAATCCTAAGGTATCTGGCAAGTTTAATATTATCTACAGTTGTCATTTATTCAATCGTTATAGTTGCAGGAATGTTTGGTGCTGATTACGGTTTCTCGCCAGAAGGAACATTTATTATTTGGATTTTGATGGCTATATTAATCAATCAAAGCGTGACGTGGAAAAAGTAAATGTCTAAGCCAATAGATCTAAAAACTGTAAAAATTTTCGAGCCTTTAAAAAAAAAACCATCTTTTGAAAATAAAATTTTTAATACAATAAATACTGAAGAGGTTTATGATGTTTTATCTAGAAATTCTAATGAGACGGTAACTTTGTGGTTTAAGTTACAACAAGCATGGTGTAATAACGCATATACTACATTCAAAGACTACGATAGTTATCTAATTTTAATTTATTTGGTAAATCAAGTTTTTCAAAAATATTCAGATCGTTTTCAATATCTTTCATTTCAAGAATTCTATGAAAAAAACGAATTAAATATTGATAAGATTAACCTTATTGAGATTTCAAAAGAGCTTAATATTCCTAAAGAAACAATAAGAAGAAAAGTTAATTTTTTGCAAGATCAAAATATAATTTTTAGAAAAGGAAAAACTATTTTTTTTAATAACCAAATAAATCGTGTGCAAAAACCATATAATTCAAAAAAAATTTTGGTAAATTTTCTAGAAAAAACGAGCTCTATTCTTGGGAAAGAAGACTGGTTTGGAAGAGCATTCTCAAAAGAAGAAATCGAGAAATTTATAGACGCTTACTTTACTATATGCTGGCAACATTGGCTAAGGCTTCAAATTCCTTTTTTAGTAAGACACAGAACTTTCTATGGAGATTTAGAGACATGGAATGTTTGGGGCGCTATTGGTATTTCACAATTTACTGATTATTCAAAACAAGTAAAAAACAGAGTTGTTGAGGACCCTAGAACTTACGCAGATTTATACTTACATCTTTTAAGACATACTCCCAAAAATGGAATAAACGCATCTTCTATATCTGAAATTTCATCTATACCAAGAGCTACAGTGATTAGAAAATTAAAATATCTTTTAAAACAAAAATTAGTCACGAAAAATAAAAAGCTTGAATATATGCTTCTACCATCTCCTAAAAACATAAAATCCTTTGAACAAAATTACATGCAAAATCAAAAGCATAAAGCTGGTTTCGTAACAACGATTTTTGACCTCATGAAGAACTCTTCATTTAAAGTTGATTAATTATTGACGTATTTTTTGATATATCTTAAGGTGTTATAATATAACAATCCCGAAAAATGGAAATCGTAACTAAAATAGCACCTGTATGTCTTGCCATAATAATGTTCGGTTTAGGTCTTGGTCTAGCGATTGGAGATTTTACTAGAATCTTAAAAAACCCTAGAGATTTTTTAGTAGGTTTTTTATGTCAGGTTATTTTACTTCCAATAATTGCTTTTATTTTAATTAATATTATTTCATTGCAGCCAGAAATAGCTTTAGGAGTTATGGTAATAGCCGCAGCACCAGGAGGAGTAACCTCAAATATTCTTACTAAATTTGCAGGTGGAGACGTTGCTTTATCAGTAAGTTTAACAGCTATTGTCAGTTTATTAAGTATTTTCATCGTCCCGTTAATAGTCTTTAACTCGGCCGAATTTTTAGGGATTGAGACAGCAAAAGATATATCAATGATAAATATAGCAATGAAAATGTTTTTTGTAGTAACTGTTCCTGTTATTTTTGGAATGATTGTCAGAAGTCTAATGACTAATTTTATTATTTCTAAAACTCTTATTATTCAGAGATTATCAGTAATTCTATTTTTAATAGTATTTATTGCAATTTGGGTAGAGGAATGGGACAGAATTGTTTCTTATATAACTAGAGCAGGGTTAATAGCTTTCATTTTAAATATGACTATGATTTTTGTTGGATATTATGTTGCAAAATTCTGGACATCAGGAATTGCGCAAAGAAAATGTATTTCTTTAGAATGTGGCTTACAAAACGGAACTTTAGCAGTATTTGTAACAACACAATTATTTGATGATATTGTATTCATGGTACCTACAGCAGCGTACGCTTTAGTAATGTTTTGTACCTCTATTATTTTTGTTCTAATAGTAAGAAAAATCAATTAGATTATATAAAAAAAGGGCGAATGGTGGAACTGGTAGACGCGCCGGACTCAAAATCCGGTGGTAGCAATACCTTGAGAGTTCGAGTCTCTCTTCGCCCACCAAGATATGGATATAAGTAAATTAAATAGCTTAGTTGAACTTTACTTTAAAAAGACAAAAGAAGTTGAGGGTAAAAGACCATTTTTAAAATGGCTTAAACCTGACAAACGAACTTATAATTGGGAAGACGTAACTGAAAAAATTTATAAACTTACTGCAAAAATTAAATCGTTAATAAAACAAGGTGATAGATGTTTAATACTTTCCGAAAATAGACCATATTGGTTAATGACTGATATTGCTATAATGAATGCAGGTGGGATTTCAGTTCCTATTTTTACAACTTATTCAGCAAATGATTATGAATATATTTTAAATGATTGTAAGCCCTCATTGATATTTGTATCAAACCAAGACCAATTTAATAAGATTAAAAAATTTATAAATAGCGATGTTAAGAAAATAATATCTTTTGAAAAAATAGATACTGATAGTTTATTAATTCAAGAAATATTAAATGTAGAAATAAATGAAAAAATAGTAAACAAAGATTTAAAAAGGAATATGCCTGCTTGTATTATTTATACCTCAGGTACATCAGGAAATCCTAAAGGCGTTGTTTTAAGCCATGGTGGCATTTTATCTAATTGTGAGGGTGCAGTTGAATTATTAGAAACCTTAACAAAAAAAAAGGATCCAGTTTTTTTAACCTGGTTACCGTTATCACATTCTTATGAGCACACGGTTCAATTTATACAAATTATAGTTGGAGCAAAAGTTTTCTACGCTGAAAGTTTAGAAAAACTGATTTCTAATATGGGAGTTGCAAAACCTACAATTATGACAGCTGTTCCAAGATTTTATCAAAATCTTTTTACAAAAATAAATATGAATTTTGATAAGCAATATGGATTAAAAAGAAAACTTATAAACCAGACATTAAATTTAGGTAAAAAAATACTCAAAAACGAGGAATTAAAATTAAGTGAAAAAATCATAAATTTCTTGTGCGAAAAATTAGTAAGAAAAAAAATCAGAAATCAGTTTGGTGGTAATCTCCAAGCTTTCGTTTCCGGGGGAGGGGCTTTAGATCAAAATATAGGAGAATTTTTAAATGCTGTTGGATTACCAACACTTCAAGGATATGGTTTAACCGAAGCCTCTCCAGTAGTTAGCTGTAATTTACCAGACCTAGTTAAGGTCGAATCAGTGGGACCTCCTTTTAGGACTAATAAAGTAAAAATAGCTGAGGATGGAGAAATTCTGATTAGAGGTGAAAATGTTATGTTGGGATATTGGAATTTGGAGGAGGAAACCAAAAAAGTGATTAAGGATGGATGGCTACATACTGGGGATATAGGAGAAATTGACAATAATAATTATTTGAAAATTACAGATAGAAAAAAAGATATTATTGTAAATCTTGGTGGAGATAATATTTCTCCGAGTAAAGTGGAAAATATTTTATGTTTAAATGAGAATATTAAAC